>JANQLH010000044.1 GCA_028280735.1 SAR324 cluster bacterium
AAATATCTGAAACGTAGCCTTGTGAGCCTAGAACATCAATCAAGTCCTTTTGTTTCACATTGTACTCATTCATTAAATGCTTTATTTTTTCAATGGGAGTTGCGTTCATTTCAATGATCTGTTGAACTTCTTCAACGTTTGATTTTTCATATTCGTCAATTATTTCCCCAAGCAAGTCAATAAAAGATGATATAGGATGATCATCGGGAAAATCCATGTTTAGTAATTCATCCATTACTTCAAGCTTTTGTTCATATTCACCAGAGTTTTTGGGGAAGCTTAATATTTCCGCTATTGGAGGCCAATTATTTTGAATTGCAGTTAGTAATTGATTTTCCATATTATTTCCATTTGTTTTTAGAGTATTCAGCATGAGGCAATATCTTCAAAATAAAAATTTTGCTTGATACAAAATTAACTCTCGTAATCATGCGATATTTGTTTCCGCCAATATTGAAAACTGTTCTTCTACCAACTAAATCAGCATGCGGGAACCAATTTCGAAGGTCATTAAAATCGGATAATGTTTCGGAATTGGCTATTGCATACCAAGCGAGTAAAGCTGTTTTTGAATCGGGGTATAGTTTAATAAAATCGGTGATTCTCTTTTTTGATATTATGTGCATACATTTGGTTTCGTAAGCATTAGTGAAAAGATAACCCCATTGTATCGCAGATTGCGATATAGTCAATGGTGTTTATATAATGTTGAATTTTAAGAATAAATAAAGATTTCCAACAATCAACCAGAGCTGACGGTATAGTGCCCTCGATAGCCTTAGATTTGTTGTTAACGGCACAGGTCTTTGTTCCGGCCACATTCTCGATGGCTGCAGCTCAGTTTGGTGTAATATTTTTTTTTGAATTGCATTAGCGATGCATATCTCATCAAGCGCTTAACGAAGAAACAAGACATGCAACTATCCATTCGAAGAGCTACAGCCAAAGATTCAAAGTTCCTTTCATGGGTAATTTTGGAAGCGTCTCACTCACACTTGGGAGATAACTACGGTTTGTGGAATCTGGTATTTCCTGAATCGGAAGAGGATCGGGTAAATTATCTGGAAAAGTTAATACTCTCTAATCATGTTTCGTTTTGCCATTATAGTTTATATCTAATTGCGGAGGTTAATGGAGAGCCTACCGCAGCGCTCGCTGGCTTCGACCCTGGTCTTGTTACGGATGATAATTTTATAAACGCTATCGTAGATGTTTTGCCAAAACCTATGATAAATCCTGCTTTGAGCAGAATGGCTCCGTACACAACTTGTCTTATCGAGCCTGACAAAGACTCATGGGTTATAGATATGGTTGCTGTAAAACCAGGATATATACAATTAGGGCTCTGTAAAAAACTATTAAAAACATCATTGAAACATGGACTTGAGGCCGGATTTAATAAATCGGAAATATTGATCCTAATTGGAAATCTAGCTGCTCAAAAGCTTTATGAAAAACTTGGTTTTAGAACTGTTGAAGAAAAAAAACACCCTGAATTTGAAAAAGCTCTGAACTGTCCTGGTGTTGCAAGAATGATTATTGATAAAATTCATATATAAAAAGCATAAACTCAGACCTTGTTCGCAGCGCTTCGCTCACGGCACTATGTGAAAAAGTCGGGTTATGCCGGTACTCTATGCCCTATTCGATCCAAATGACCATGTTAAATTTAAAAACAATCCAACATTGTCTGATTTTCAGAGTTATGTTGCAGAATTTGAAGCTGAAAAATGTTTCAGTGATCAATCCGCACGAGATAAATGCTTACTTTTGGAATTGATTACTCCAAAGGCATGACCAAAGAAACAGGTACCTCATATCAAAATCTCATCAACCTCTGTCTTTGGGATTGCAATACCTCCAATAGAAGACTCGAACTCGTTGAGACCTCTGCATAATATCAGTATTCACCGGGAGCTAAGCGCTCCGTAAAATAAAGTGTTTTGTTTAAAGCTCTTCCCCTACCGGTGGCCAAAATTTGCCGGTTATTTCGGTGTCATCCTAAACAAACGTGATGGATTTGCCGGAACCGGCTTGAGAAATCTTTTATTTTCTGCTGCAAGTTTCGCAAGTCATTATTCAGAATGGCATTTCGGTTAGTTTCCCTTAACTCGTAGTATTGACTTAGGATCGCCCCCATCAAGCTAACAGTGCGAGGCAAGAGTCCGTCTTCTTGACACGTGGTTTTCAATTTCATATGATCGCTTGTTTTTAGTTTCCTTTTTTTCATGATAGATCAATCGAGTATCTATATTTCCGATCCGATTGGGCCTTTAAGTCCAGGTAACATCACCTGTAAAAAAACCAACTTCCAGGATTTAAAAATGAAACGATTCGCAATTATTGTTTGTTTGATGATAGCTTTAACCTCCCTTTATTCGGGATGCGAGAAAAAGCAGGTTCCGGTTGAAGCAAATCAGGAGGAATGGGAACAGATTATCAGTCACCATACTTCCGGTTATTTATCCAAAAAATCGAACATTAAGGTGCAGTTCGTTAATGAAGTAATTGCTGAAAACCAGATCGGCAATGAAGTTGCGGATGCTTTCACGTTTGAGCCACATATACCCGGTAAAGCTTACTGGAGCAAAGTCAATGAATTGGTATTCGTACCAAACCAGGAACTGTCTTCGGGTGAAGAATACGATGTTCAGCTGAACCTGGAAGATAAAATTGCCCTTTCCGATCATCCGGCTCCGTTTAAATTTGTCTTCTCAGTGAAAAGCCAGGCCATGGAGATTAATGTCGATGGTTTGTCTGCCGTTTCCCTGAAAGACCTAATCAATCAGAAATTAACCGGTGACATCGTCGTTGCCGATTATGAAGAAAATGACAATATTGAAAAAGTTCTAAAAGCGACCCAGGATGGCGATGAATTAAAAATTAGCTGGACACACAGTCAAGACGGTCTCAAGCACCGATTTTTAATTGAGGGGATCAAACGAAAAAAAGCCAGGTCCACCGTGGAGCTTTCCTGGAACGCTTCATCAATCGGAGTTGATAAAAAGGGAACAAGGGAGATAGCAGTTCCAAAACAAGGAACTTTTGAAGTACTCGAAGCTGTGCCGGTAGTAGGAAAGCAGCAATATATAAAAATCAGATTTTCTGATCCCCTGGACCCAAATCAAAATTTAAGGGGATTGATTACCTACCTTAATCGCAGTTTGAAATTCAAAATTGAAAATAACGTAGTCAAAGCCTACCCTTCTTCGGTTAGAGAAGGTTTACACAAATTGAGAGTCTATAAAGGCATCAAGAATATTGACAATATTAAACTGGCACAAAACTATACTTTCAAGATTCGGGTTATGAATATCAAACCTGGAGCGAAGTTTGTCGGTAAAGGTGTGATCCTGCCTAAGAATGAAAAACTTACCATTCCATTTGAGGCTGTCAACTTGAATTCAGTTCAGGTCACGGCATTTGAGGTTTTCAGTAAAAATATCGGGCAATTCCTGCAGGTCAACCAGTTCAATGAACACAACGAGATGAAAAGGGTTGGTCGTTATATCTGGAGGAAAACTATCGTTTTAAACTCTACAGAAACAGAACTCAGACAGTGGACTCGATATGCGTTTGATGCCACAGAATTGTTTGAAAAACATCCCAATAGTCTGATCCAATTTACCATCTCATTTAACAAATCCAACTCTGCCTACCCGGTTTGTTCTGAAGGGGCCAACGACGTTCCGGCGATTAAGGAACCACCCATACAAGACGAGGAAGGCGTTGTCGTAGCGGCCGAAACCAGTGCCTGGGACTATTCCGAGGATTATGATCATGATGCCTGGAACAATCGCAATAATCCCTGTCATAACGGCTACTACAATAAGTCATTCAATAAAAACGTGGAGAGTTCCCGCAATTACATTGTTTCCGATATCGGTATCATCTCTAAAATGGGAGGAGACAATAGGCTTCACGTGGTGACCTCCAATATTGGTTCTGCGACACCACTGCCTGAAGCGAATTTTAAGGTGTTCAATTATCAAAACATGAAATTGGCAAGTGGTGTTACCGATAAGGACGGATTTGCCAATGTTGAGGTCAATGGTGTTCCTTTCTACTTGGTGGCGGAAAAGGACGGGCAGAAAGGATACATCAAGCTGAATACCACCAACTCGCTACCTATCAGTCATTTTGATATCGGTGGAGAGGTTATTAAAAGAGGAATTAAAGGTTATATTTACGGTGAACGCGGTGTATGGAGACCGGGAGACGATATTTTCCTGACCTTTGTACTGGAAGATAAAAAAGGCTTGTTACCGGCTTCTCATCCGGTATCGATCGATTTTTTCAATCCTCGCGGTCAGCTGATACATAGCTCTCAGCCTACCAGGTCGTTGAAAAACTTTCATTTCTTTGGTTTAAAGACTGATAATTCGGCTCCTACAGGGAATTGGAAAGCCACTGTCAAAGTGGGCGGAATTAACTTTGATAAAACGATCAAAGTTGAAACCGTAGTGCCTAATCGCCTGAAGATAGAGCTGGATGTCGGGGAAGAAGCATTAACGCTGGAGGATGAGTTCCAGGGTACATTGTTTGCCCAGTGGCTGCACGGAGCCAAGGCTTCGTGGCTTGAGGCAAAAGTCTTCGTGTCGTTGAGCAGCCGTTCCACCCGTTTTAATCGCTACACGGATTACACTTTTGATGATCCTACCCGAACCTTTCCCAGTTCGACCCAATATTTATATGAAGGATCATTGGATGAAGATGGAAATGCCGAGATAATAGGGTCAATTGAGTTGAACAACAGACCTCCGGGAATGCTGACTGCAAGTTTCAACAGCAGGGTGTTTGAGGAGAGCGGTGCTTTCAGTGCGGACAGTGTTGCTGTTCCCATGCATGCCTACTCGAGTTATGTGGGTATCAAAACTCCAAAAGGTGATGCAGCCAGGGGTATGTTATTGACTGACACCAAACACAAGGTTTCCATTGCCACCTTGAACAATAAGGGAGAACCCATTTCTTCGGATGGTATTGATGTAACGATCTACAAAATATCCTGGAAGTGGTGGTGGGACAAGACAAGTGAATCTCTGGCTAATTTTGCTTATGCTTCATCGACAACAGAAATTCAGTCCGGCACCATATCGACCAAAAACGGTGTTGGAGAATGGGAGTTTGAAATCAAATACCCCTCCTGGGGACGATATTTAATTCGCGCTATTGATAGAAACAGTGGGCACAGCACTGCGAAAATCGTCTATGTCGACTGGCCCGGTTGGGCTGGTCGTGCCATGGGGGAAAAAGGCGTTGGTGCCAGTACTTTGAATTTCACAACAGACAAAAAGAAGTACAAAGTCGGTGAAGAGGCGGTGATTCATATTCCTTCCAATACGCAGGGAAGGGCCCTGTTGAGTCTTGAAAACGGAACGGGTGTGGTCAAACAATCCTGGATTCCTATGAAAGAAGGGGAAAACCAATTCAAGGTCCCTATTACCCAGGAGATGAGCCCGAACATTTATGCTTATGTCACCTTGCTTCAACCCCATAAAGACAAAAAGAACGACCGACCCATCCGCTTGTATGGTGTAATACCCATTATGGTGGATGATCCTGCTACCGTTCTGGTTCCCGTTTTAGATGCACCGGATCAAATGAAGCCCCGAGAATCCACCGTAGTCAAAGTCAAGGAAGAAAACGGCAAACCATTTGTTTATACCATTGCCATTGTGGATGAAGGGTTGCTGGGACTGACGCGTTTCAGTACACCGAATTTGAGAAACCAGTTTTACAAACGGGAAGCCAATGGCGTCAAAACCTGGGATATTTTTGACGAAGTTGTTGGAGCCTATGGCGGTGAGCTGGAGAGGCTGCTGGCCCTCGGGGGAGGGGGCACCGAAGATGACAGAGAACGAGCCAAGCGAAAACGGTTTCCGCCCGTGGTGCAGTTTCTCGGTCCGTTTGAATTGAAAGCAAATTCGGAAAATTCTCACGAAGTCAAATTACCGCAGTACATTGGCGCTGTTCGTATGATGGTGGTGGCTGGAAACAATGGTGCTTATGGTCTGGCTTCCAAGACCGTTCCGGTTAAACAACCATTAATGCTGCTGGCAACCCTGCCACGTGTTCTTGGACCTGAAGAAGAATTGTTTGTTCCTGTTTCAGTGTTTGCCTTGGAGCCGACGATCAAGACCGTAAAAGTTAAGATTGAAGCAGAAAACTATTTTGAAACGGCCAAGGAAACTGAAAAGAGTGTAAGTTTTGAAAAGCCGGGTGATAAAATAGTGTTTTTTAGAATGAAGGTTAATCCTAAAATCGCCAAGGGCAAAATCAAATTTGTGGCCACAGCGGGACCCCATAAAGCGGAACAGGAAGTCTTTATCGATATACGCAGTCCTAACCCCAAGACTGTCAAAGTCGACAGGACAGTTCTGGAACCTGGTGAAGAATGGAAAACCCAGGTGATTCCCCACGGAATGCAAGGAACCAACAAAATAACCCTGGAATTGTCGAGTATTCCCTCAATCAACCTGGAAAAGCGCTTGGGATACCTGATGAAATATCCCCATGGCTGCATCGAACAGACTGTTTCCTCGGTATTCCCACAGCTCTATCTATCGAGGTTTATCCAGTTAACCGACTCTCAGAAAAAAGAGATCGAAAAGAATGTGAACGCAGGAATAGAGCGATTAAGTAACTTTCAATTGGATTCAGGTGGTTTTTCCTACTGGCCGGGAAGCCATGAAGCCAGCGATTGGGGAACCAGCTATGCAGGACATTTTTTAATAGAAGCTCAAAAAGCCGGCTATTTTGTTCGATCTTATATGCTTTCCGAATGGAAACGATTTCAAAATGCTCAATCCATGGCCTGGACAGCCGGTACGGAACGTTCGGAATTGGTTCAGGCGTATCGCTTATACACCCTTGCCCTGAACGGAACGCCCTCAATCGGAATTATGAACAGGCTTCGAGAAGCAGAGAATCCGGGTTCCACAGTGAAATGGATGTTGGCAACAGCATATCATTTGGCCAGTCAGCCTGAAGCAGCAGAAGACCTGGTGGCAGGAGATTCATTGCAGGTTAAGGCCTATCAGGAGCTGGGCAATACCTACGGCTCTGATTTAAGGGACAGAGCCATTATACTTGTGGCTTTATCCAAGATGGGACAGAAAGAACGGGCAGCCAAACTGGCAACCGATATTTCTGAAGAACTGTCTTCCGACAGGGGATTCAGTACTCAAACCACTGCTTATTCATTGCTGGCTTTAGCCGAGTTTCTGGGCACTACCGAAGCCGGCGATTCATTCGAGTTTGAAATGACCTTGGGAATGAAACCAAGCGAAACCTTCGAATTTGCCAAAACCTTGTTCCAAAAACAGTTGCAGGGAATCCCCTTGGTTGGAGATAAACTGGAAATCAAAAACACTAATTCAGTTAAACTCTTTGTTAATCTGGTTCGGGAAGGTGTACCTGTTGCAGGTGAGGAAACGGCTGCTTCAAACGGACTGGAGATATCAAGCTTTTATTCCGATCTATATGAAGACGAAATGGACGGTGTATTAGTACCGGATGTAGACCCGACAGCTATTGATCAAGGGGTTGATTTTATCTCTGTTATAGACGTCAAGAATACCAGTGATGTTGATTACGAAAATATTGTTCTGACCCACATTGTTCCTTCGGGCTGGGAAATTCACAATCACCGCTTCACAGGTACCGGTGGACAGACCCCCGAAGTGGATTACCAGGATATTAGAGATGATCGAATTTACAGCTATTTCAGTTTAAAAGCGGGCGAGACGAAACGTTTTAAAGTATTGCTCAATGCTTCCTACCTGGGCAGGTTCTATCTTCCCGGTATCAGCGCTGAGGCAATGTACGATTCCAAAATCAGCGGAAACGACAGAGGTTGGTGGGTTGAAGTACATAACGATGAAACGGCCGGCTCGTTTGATGAAGTACATAACGATGAAGATGAAACGGTCGGTTCGTTTGCTGAAGAACCAACATCCAATTCATCTTCAGATCCATTCGCTGATGGACCTGAAGATGAATAATTAATTGAACACAAGAAGTTGATACTATGCGATATCGTTGAGTTACAGGTAATAGCGCTGAAAGAGCGTTTCATGAAAGCATGGGGTATAGAAAAGCGATACCCTATGTTTGCTGTAAATTTGTTTAAGATTCATAGCAGAACCGTAGGATGGGTAACTCCTTTACCCGTCGGGTGGAACGTGATCAAAAGCCATATATAAAGAGTTGATGGGTAACAAGTTACCCATCCTACATTCCATTTAGTAAGCTCGCTGAACATAGGGTCGAGACTAGAATAACAAAGGTTTAAAATCATCGCATGATATACAAGTTGTTTAATTGTAATAAAGTCTGTTGACCCGGAATCTAAACGGGTTTTATTGACAAGATGGACATGATTTTCAGGTCTCGTTGATGGGCAACAGGTTGCCCATCCTACAATTTTGCTGACTTATAAACAAAACACAAAATCAAAATGTTAAAGGGCCATGGACTACAACTTAACGCTCAACGAAGAAACAAAGCCGATGCAGGTTGAAATCGATAATGATTCCGCATTAAGGGCTACCATAGATGGTTCGGAGTACCAGGTTGACTACAGCGTGGTGTCCGATCACCAGTTATACCTGAAGGTTGATGGAAAGGCCGTCAACGCGTTTGTCAGTGACACTGGGGATGGTAAATTCATCGTCATCAACGGCATCTCTTACCAGGTGCAGGATGCCGACCTTCTGGCTCAGCTTCCAAAGAAAAAAGGCGGAAACTCCCTGTTGCCAACTGAAATTACGCCGCAGACCCCATCTGTCGTGGTTTCCGTCCTTGTCAAAACCGGCGACTCAGTTGAAAAAGGACAAGGCATCGTAGTGCTCTCTGCCATGAAAATGGAAACTACCTTAAATGCTCCTTTTTCCGGAAAAGTCACCGCCGTGAATGCAGCGGAGGGCGATAAGGTGTCCCCGGGCGACATTCTTGTGGATATTGAAAAAACTGAATCTGATGACGAATAAGGAAGAATAAAAAAGGAGAGAACATGTCAGAACAGGAATTGACCTACACAGTTGAAGATAGAGTCGCCTATATAACGATCAACAGGGAAGCGAAACGAAACTCTATCAGCCCTGAAGTAACAAGGCTTTGTCATCAGTACCTAAACGATGCTGAAACGGATGAAAATGTGAGGGTAATCTGTATTACGGGAACCGGACAAAAAGCTTTTTGTTCCGGTGCTGATCTCGCTGGTGCAGTTAGTGAAGATAGTCCGGATGCGTTTCAGGACTACGCAGATCTCCTGAAACGCATAGCCGGATATCCTAAACCCACGGTTGCCAGGGTAAATGGATATTGTCTTGCAGGCGGAACCGGTTTTATGCTTTCCTGCGATATTGTCATTGCCGCTGAGCACGCCAAATTCGGAACACCGGAAGTCAATGTCGGCCTTTTTCCCATGATGATCGGTGCTTTGATTTTCCGTAACGTCCTGCGAAAAAAAGCAATGGAAATGTGTTTGCTCGGCGAAAAACTAACTGCCCGTCAAGCCCTTGATATGGGATTGGTTACGCGTGTTGTCCCTTCTGACCAGTTGGACGGCGAGGTCAATACTATTCTAAAAAACCTGGCTGGAAAAAGTCCCATTGGAATGAAAATCGGTAAGGAGGCCTTTTACCAAATGGCTGATAAACCGTTTGAAGAAGCAGTGGATTACCTGTGCAGCCAATTGGGAGCGATTGCTTCTACGGAAGACGCAAAAGAAGGAATTATTGCTTTTCTGGAAAAACGAGAACCAAACTTTATCGGGAAATAGAAAAAAGGAGATTCCATGAAAGCGAAAAACACCTTGCACGAAGATAAACTCATCATAGCCAATGCCAGTGGCTTTTTAGGTGACAGATTCAGTGCGACAAAAGAGATGGTCCGGGGAGGACCTATCGACATTCTGACCGGCGATTACCTGGCAGAACTGACGATGGCGATTCTTTTCAGAAAAGTTCTGAAAAGCCCTGACGGAGGATACGCATCAACTTTTCTGAGGCAGATGGAAGAGGTCATGGGTGAGTGTCTGGACAAAAACATCCGGATCATTTCCAACGCCGGGGGACTAAATCCAAAATCGCTTGCGGAAAAACTCCAAGAGCTGGCAGACAAACTGGGACTGAAGCCCAAAATTGCCTACATCGAAGGCGATAATCTCATGGGGCGCCTGGAAGAATTACAAAACCAGGGTGAGGAGTTCAGACACCTGGATAATAACGTTTCATTAAAAGAAGCCAAGGCCCAGTCAATTACTGCAAATGCTTACCTTGGTGGATTCGGAATTTGCAAAGCGCTGGAACAGGAAGCTGATATTGTGGTTGGTGGCAGGCTGGCTGATGCGGCCCTTGTTATGGGACCCGCTGCCTGGAAGTTCGACTGGAACAAAACGGACTGGAATAAATTGGCAGGAGCCGCAACTGCCGGCCATATCATTGAATGCGGCGCACAAGCCACCGGGGGGAACTATTCCTTTATCCATGAAATACCGAGTTTTAGTAAGGTTGGATTTCCAATTACGGAAATCCACAACGATGGTTCCTTTGTCATCACCAAGCATCCAGGAACAGGGGGGCTGGTTTCTGTCGGAACCGTCACGGCACAGTTGTTATATGAAATCCGGGAACCCAAATATCTGACACCGGATGTCGCTGCCAGATTTGATACCATTCAAATCAGTCAACAGGCAGACGACAGGGTGGAGGTGAAAGGAGTACAGGGAGAGCCGCCTCCGCCCACGACAAAGGTTTGCATCAACAACATGGGTGGTTACAAAAACTCCATGACCTTCGTGTTAACAGGACTGGATATCGATGAAAAGGCCAGAATAGTAGAAGAGACTTTATTCGAGGCATTGGGGGGGAAAGATCAGTTTCAAAAAGTGGATCTGCAACTGATTCGAAGTGACAAGGAGAATCCCGACAGCAACGAAGAAGCGAATGCTCATTTGAAGGTATCTGTTCTGGACCCCGATCCGGAAAAAGTGGGGAGACCTTTTTCCTCGGCCACGGTTGAACTGGCCCTGGCTAACATCCCGGGTTTCACAATGACAGCCCCTCCCGGAAACGGATCACCAACCATTTTCCACTGGCCGGCACTTGTCTCCAACAGCCATATCAAACAACGGGTCGTGATTGGAGAACAGGAGTTCATTGTTAATCCTACGGAATCAGCAGCTCCCGATTCGGTAATCAAGCCGGTTGAAGTCTCCTTCCCTGATCCCCTTTTATGTGAAATACAGACTACACAATTTGGGAAAGCCTTTGCCACACGGTCCGGAGATAAGGGCGGAAATGCCAATCTTGGTGTATGGGGGCAAACACCGGAAGCCTATGTGTTTTTAAGTCGCTTTCTCTCTTTAGAAAAACTAAAGGAGTTGTTACCTGATCTGCAACCATTTGAAATAGAGAGGTACGAGCTTCCCAACCTGCTTGCAGTGAATTTTTATATCAAAGGCGTTCTGGGAGAAGGGGTTGCAGCATCCGTCAGAAATGATCCGCAGGCAAAAACCCTGGGGGAATACCTGAGAGCAAAAATTGTTGATCTGCCAAAAGCGATTCTTGTGTATTAACAAACATTTTTTGATCTGATTTAGCGTTAAACCCGGGGTTCATATGTGAACCAAACAAACGGGTGACTTGTTATAGCTGTCGATTATCAGTTTAGTGTTTAACGGCAAGTGAAGTTCAATAAATGTTTTTTAATAATACTTTCATGTCATACAAATGATTGCATATTCACAACCCTTTCAAGGAAGTTGATATGACAAAAGATCTTTATTTCACCAAAGAACATAACCAGGTCAGAAAAGCTGTTCGAGATTTCGTGAAAAAGGAGATTAATCCTTATGTTGATGAATGGGAAGAACAGGGAATGACTCCCCTGCATGAGCTGTTTAAAAAGATGGGAGATCTTGGTTTTCTTGGAATTCGCTACGACCCGAAGTGGGGTGGACAAGGACTGGATTATTGGTACGAGCTGGCATTTCTGGAGGAGTTGGGCAACATCGAATGCGGAAGTATTCCCATGGCCATCTCTGTGCAAACCAACATGGCCACACCGGCAATTGACCAGTTTGGATCTGACTACCTGAAAGAAAAATATCTCAAACCGGCTGTGGACGGCGATTTAGTAGCCGCTATTGCCGTCACCGAACCGGACGCGGGTTCCGACGTAGCCGCGTTGAAGACAACCGCAAAACGCGAAGGGGATCACTACATTTTAAACGGCTCCAAGACTTATATCACAAATGGAACCCAGGCAGATTTTTTGACCCTGCTGGCCCGGACAAGTGATGAACCAGGTTATCATTCATTCAGCCTAATTATTGTACCGACCGATATACCCGGATTTAATATCAGCAAAAAGCTGGACAAGATGGGGATGCGAAGCAGTGATACTGCAGAACTGTTCTTTGACAATATGAAAATACCTGCTGAAAACCTGATTGGAAAAGAAGGGGAAGGTTTTATTTACCAGATGCAGCAGTTTCAACACGAGAGGTTTTCGGCCCTGCCCATGGCCTATGTTACCATGAGGAACGTAATTAACATGACAGTGGAGCATCTCCGCCAGAGAATTGTATTCGGCAAGCCATTGATGTCCAAACAGGTTCTGAGACACCGGCTTGCACAATGGCTCACGGAAATTGAAGCACTGCAGCAACTCACTTACCACATCGTGCGGATGAAGGAAGCGGATATGGATGTTACCAAGGAAATCTCCATGGGGAAATTATTGGCCGGGCAGCTTAGCAGCAGAGTTACGGATGGCTGCTTGCAGATGTTTGGTGGTTTGGGATTCATGAATGAAATGAAGATATCAAGGTATTTCCGAGATTCCAGGCTGATAGCTATCGGTGGAGGTGCCAATGAGGTGATGTGCGAGATTATCAGTAAAATGGAGGGATTTTAATGAAAGCCATTTGTCAGGATCTTGCCGAAGAATATAACGAATTGGATGATCTGGTCTCAAGCCTTACCGAAGAACAATGGAATACGGTTACTCCATTTTTCTCGTGGACAATCAAAGATGAAATTGCCCATATCGCTTATTTCGATTCAACAGCCCAGTTGGCCACTCAGGACAGGGAAGAATTCATGAAGAAATTCGAAAGTTTCCTTGCCGAAGTCAAACCCGGGGAAAGTATGTTTGAAGTAATCAACCGGATTGGCCGGGCCAAACCGGTTGAAGAGTTGTTAACCGATTGGAGAAACAACAGAACAGCAATGCTTGATGCACTATCCAAGCTTGATCCCAAGGCGAGACTCCCGTGGTACGGCCCTGACATGAGCGCCAAATCCTTTGCGACAGCCAGATTAATGGAAACCTGGGCTCATAGTCAGGATATATATGACACTTTGAGAATTAAAAAAAAACCGGCAGAACGAATAAAACACATAGCTCACCTGGGAGTATCGACTTTTGGCTGGAGTTTTATGGTTCGACAACTGGAAGTACCTGCTGATCCGGTCAGGGTCAATCTAAACCATACCTTCGGTGATAATTGGATTTGGGGGCCCGAATCAGCCGAAAATTCTGTATCAGGTTCTGCTGAAGAGTTTTGCCTGGTGGTGACACAACGCAGAAACATCGCTGATACCAATCTATCTGTCAAAGGTGAGGTTGCTGCAAAATGGATGTCAATAGCTCAAGCATTTGCCGGAATGCCGGAAGATCCCCCTAAATCGGGAGTTAGAGCGCTCACATTTTAGATTTAATATTTGGGGCTTGTTACATCACAAAGATTCTCTTCTTCGGGTCATCTGTTCACATTTAATACTAAGCTCCTCAAATCTCAGGAACCCAATGGTTACCAATTATAAAAGAACAGACTACCAGCGGTATTTCACAAAAGAACACGGCATGCTTCGCAAAGCGGTTCGTGATTTTGTAAAGAAAGAGATCCTTCCTTTTGTCGAGGAATGGGAAGAAGCAAATGATTTTCCCAGGGATTTATACAAAAAACTGGGTGATTTAGGTTTTCTGGGGATTGGGTATCCTGAAGAATATGGGGGCACGCCCGGAGATATCTTTGATATTGTCGTAGTCACTGAAGAACTTTGCAGATCAGGATCCATGGGGCTGGTAGCCAGTCTTGGTTCACACGGCATTTCCCTTCCCCCGATTGTCGCCCATGGAACACCCGGGCAAAAGGAAAAATACCTTAAACCGGTTATAGCCGGCGAAAAAGTATCGGCCCTCGCCGTTACAGAACCCAGCGGAGGCTCTGACGTTGCCAATCTGAAAACAACGGCTGACCGTGAGGGTGATTTCTATCTCGTCAATGGAAGCAAGACCTTTATTACCAGTGCGCTTCATGCGGGACAAATCACTTGTGCGGTGCGTACCGGCGGTGAGGGTGCCCATGGAATCAGCTTTTTAATCATTGATACGGATACTCCGGGTTTCAGTGTTTCCAAGGAATTAAAGAAAACGGGGTGGTGGGCTTCCGATACTGGTGAACTATTTTTTGATAACTGCAAGGTTCCGGTTGAAAACCTGATTGGTGAAGAGAACCAGGGGTTTTATTATATTATGGAAAACTTCCAGGCCGAAAGGCTCTCCCTGGCGATTATGGCTAATATGACATCTGAGTTGTGCTTACAAGAATCTTTGAACTATGCCAAGGAAAGGGAAGCGTTTGGGAAACCGTTGACCGGATTTCAGGTGACTCGACACAAACTAGCCGATATGGCAACTATGTTGGAGGCAAGCAAAGAATTCACATATCGCGTTGCCGCGAAGATGAATGCCGGTGTGGATCAAATAAAGGAAGTATCCATGGCGAAGAATTTTGCCTGCACCGTTAGCAACCAGCTGACATTCGATGCCACGCAAATATTTGGTGGATATGGATTTATGCGCGGATACCTGGTCGAGCGGCTCTACCGAGACAATCGAATCCTCTCCATTGGCGGTGGAACACAAGAGATTATGAAGGAGATCATCTCCAAGTTGATTCTGTAACCGTGTTGACAGGACTGATTTGGGAAAATCCGGTTTCCATAAAACAATAAACCCTACCTGCCTGATAATGTCTTGAAAAAATGCAGTGTTAGCTTTAGAACTAACTAATGCCTGAACGAAAACCAATTTAACCCATACCAATATAAGTTTTAAAAACAGTTTGGTACTTCGAAGTTAAGTGCTTTCAGCGATCAGCTCTCAGCCGGTTTTTACTTACAAGTGTTATGTCTTCAACTGAACGCTGACGGCTGACAGCTCGTTAATCTTCAAGTTGAATTCTGATATCCGGCATAGGGCCGGGATTAAGCTTGAGTGACATTCCGTTTAGGCACTAACTAAACGGGATTAATCAACCAATTCTTACTTTTCTTAATATTTGCCGCCATGCAGCCCCATAAAAAAGAGCAGGACAACAGATTATCAAGTAAACCCAAACACCTGCTACTAGGAGTCACAGGCAGTATTGCGACCGGAAAAAGTACGGTTGCAAACATGTTGGCTGAACTGGGGGCGCCAATCATCGACTTTGACCTTTTGGCCAGGGAAGTCGTTGAACCGGATGAACCAGCCTGGGTAGATATTATCGATTTTTTTGGTGATACGGTAGTACAAGCTGACCGCACATTAGACCGCAAAGTCTTATCAGCCATTGTGTTCA
>JANQLH010000413.1 GCA_028280735.1 SAR324 cluster bacterium
AGTCCGGGGTGACAAGTGTGATGCTTTGTCTACAAAAATAGAAAAACCAAATATTTTACTATTACGACACAGTCTGTTGACCCGGAATGACAAAACTTCAAAATCATGGCCTGACATACAAATTATTTAATTGTGACTCAGTCCGTTCACACACCAGATACAATCGTATTGATGATGTCGGATTTTCTATCAAGAAAGGCGCTTGATTTTCACCATGATGTCACCGAATCCCGGCATTCCCGTAAACTTATTGAGATTCTCGGGATCTACCAGCATGTTGATATTTGCGGTATTATCATCTTTTCTCCCCAACACGCTCAGCCCATCGACCAGCCTGCCGCCACTCCCGAAAACGGTTTTAATAACTCCGGGCAAGATGGCTTCTGTAAGATATGCTTTCCCACGCACGGATGTTCCCAAGGGTGTCTCCAAGGCTATATCATCACCCGTCTTAATTCCCAGTGATTCCCCGTCAACAGTATTCATGGTTAAAACAGGAATCGACGGGTTCATGAGGTCAAGGCTGCCTGGTTCCGTTTGATTAAGGACCTTGTTATTAAACCTTCTCATGCACTCCGTTTCTGTTTCGTTCAAACTGTCGCATACCTGCGTCATAGTACCGGTATGGTGAGCCCGGCCACTAATTAATTGAAACGGGTACTCGGAAGCATAGCGCTCGTATTCCTTGTTTTTTGGATCCCATCTGCTTTCATGCCAATAAAAAGTTGTCGGGAATTCTGTTTGGAAACAATCGTTAAAGTCTGCCAGATAATCAAATCTGAATTCGAATTTTTTAGACCGGGTAGCGGGAAGCACTCCCGAAGGGTTATCACTCGAATTTTTATAGCGATAGTAACTGGTAGGCCAGGTTGCGACCCCTTTGTTTTTCCTCAACCAGCCTGATGTCAAAGCGGTTCCTTGTTTCACCACCTTTCCGTCCAAGGTGGCGACCGGATCATCCGGTATTCCCGTAATTATGCATCCTTCGGGCAAGTCCGGATAAGGTAAGGGATCACCAACATTGCTAATGCCGGGAGAATCAATCAAAAGGTCATTAATAAAGTCTTCTTCGCTTCTGTACTTCTCTCCAAACTCCGCCGGGTTGACATCCGGATCATCTTTTTCTGCCAGCTTATCGGCAAGCAAAACCATGATTTCAAAATCGGTTTTTGAAGCATGTAACGGCTCAATAACTTGGCCTCGAAGGGCTACTTCCGGGCTTATGGAGTAAACATCACTTAATCCCATTCTCTCAAGATAGCCTGCTTGCGGCAGAATCAGGTCGGCATACTTACCGGTTTCATTGAGATGAGTATCAATGTGAACAATCAGCTCAAGAGCATAGTTTTCTCCAGCCTCTTTTTTTGTAAACGCGTTAACCCATTGCCGGGTATGTCCGGCTGTCATGACCGGGTTGCCGGTTCTGTTAATAAACGCCTTGATGGGATACTGATAGCCCTTGAACGCCCCATGCTTCAACACAACCCGGTTATCGATATCCTGCGGTAAATCCGCGATTACTCCCTTCCATGAAGCCGGATATTGACCAAAAGTATCTTTTTTCAGTTGACCGATGGTTCCCGATGCCACATCGTTATCAATTTTTCGAGTGACCACTTTGTCCAGTTTTTCCCGGTTAATCGTGGTTCTTCCTTTTTTAACCTTTTGCGAGTCAACAAAGACAAGGCCCCCGGGGACATCCATATTACCGGTAACCAGGCAAAGTGCGGACATTATTATTGAGGTGACGTCTCCATTGGTATGATGAGCGGTCCCATGCATACCGACTTCCATTGAAGCGGGTTTGGTGATACCAAACAGTCGGGCGACTTCTTCTATTTTTTCCCGTTCGATTCCTGTTTTTTCTTCTGCCCAGGCAAGGGAAAAGTATTTTTCCTGATTAGCCGGGTCAAATCGGTCGGCGTATGACAAAAACTCATCCCTGAATTCTCTCCAGCCGATTGCGTATTGTTCCAAAAAAGAGTGATCGATAAACCGGGTTGAATGATGTGACGGGTCATCATTTGTGACTATATGTAAAAGCATTGCCGCAAGCAGTGATGGATCAGAGCCTGGTTTAACCGGTAACCAGATATCCGCTTTTGCAGCGGAATTGGTAAAACTCGGGTCGGCAACTATAAAAATACAGCCGTTTTCATTCCTCGCGCTTGTTACGCCCCTGGCCATAAAGGAAAAACGTGTCGCCACAAAAGAATTAACACCCAGGTGCATCACCAATTTTGCGTCATGCTTTGTTTTCTTATGCAACTCGCCATTTCCGTCTCTCAATAAGATCGGTCTCTGCAAATCCGGGAGCGGCCTTTCATCTCCCAGCATGATTTTCTGTCCCCACTTCCTGTTTGTATCGCAGACTGCCCCGTGATTAAAAACATTCGGAGTGCCAAATGCAAAAAATAGCTTGTGATAGGGCTCCTGGTCTGTTACGTCACCACAATCAACAACAATCGATTCTGCACCATATTGTTTTTTCAAGCGTACCAATTCGGCAGCCAGGTAATCACCGGCTTCTTCCCAGGATACAGCTTTCCAACTATCTTCACCTCGCTTTCCCCGGCGCAGTAGAGGAGCTTTAATGCGATACCGGGAGTAAGTCATTTCCAATCCCGAAGCCCCTTTACCACATAATGTACCCTGGTTCATCAATGAGTACTTGTTGCCTGCAATGCGAACAGCCTTGCCGTCTTTCACGGATACTTCAATGGCGCATTCAGCGGGGCACATGACGTCCGCAGTATAAACGGTATCCGTTTGTTCCTTGGGTGTCGCATCTACCAAGACCGACACGGCTTTTTTTTGGAGTGCGGCAGAACTCGTAACAATCGGCAGACAGGATTTTAGGGTTTCACTGGGATCATAACCGGAATACAAATAGAATACATGTGGCCGGGTGTCATACTCGTTGTTCAAAACCTTGATATTATCGTTTGCCAGTGCGGACCGCAATTTAGCGTCCGGATCATGCATATCTCCAACATGCAAAGCTTTTCCGACACAGTTTTCTACACATACTGGCTGTCTGCCCCGGATGATCCGGTCAATACAAAAGTCACATTTTTCGAGGTTACCATTAACGGGATTTCTCGATACCGCCTGGTAAGGACAGATTTCGATGCAGGATTTGCAATTGATGCATACCAATTGATTGACCGAGACGATGCCATCAGGATTCTTTTGATAGCAGCCTTTTGCGCAGTTATTGATACACAGGGGATTGCTGCAATTGTTACAGAGCCTGAACAAATGGATTTTCTGGAGATTTGGGAAAGTACCGAAACTTAGAGTGTCAAGCTTTCCCCGGAAAACACCGGATGGTAAGTTGTATTCACTCTTGCAACTTATTTGACAACCGTAGCAACCGATACACTTGTCCAGGTCAATCAGCATGCAGTATTGTCTGCCAGCCACCATAAAAAACTCAAAAAAAAACAATTCGATAAATAGAATTTCATGAAACACGAGCATTAAAAACCAAGTCTCACCTAAACAGTCGGAAGATAATCATTTTTATGGGTTTAGCAAGTCGGGGGGCTAAAACGGATCCAAAGCATTTGTTGATTCAAAAGCATCCTGAAATATTAATGGCCTCAGAATGCTTTTAAGTTCATTTCTATTCCGGCCAGGCAAACTGGTTAAACTCACCAAAGACATCTTCGGGGAGCCTGGGTCTCGCATTTATGGGTAAAGGGAACCGGCCTGATTGACCGAACCATTTGTTGTAGATTTTTTCGTAGGTTCCGTCTTTGATAACATCCTGAAGAGTAAAGCTGATTATATCTCGCCATTTGCTGTCGTTTGGCGGAACACCGATTCCATATAAGCCGGGACTGTAGATTGGACCAACCGATTCATATTCCAACCCTTCATGTCCGGCCACACCTGCAATAATTGGCGTATCTTGTGTATAGGCATCAACCTTTCCCTGTTTTAAAGCCATGAAACATTCGGAATTGTTCTGGAAAGAAACCATTTTCGGCTTTTTATCTGTTAAGGTTGCCAGGTAATTGGTGGCAGCAATATATGCATTGGATCCTTGAACCACTGCTATTCTTTTCCCTCCAAGCTGTTCAGGCGAAGTAAACCTGCCTTTTTTCGCATAAAATATCTTGCCCGACCAGAGATATGCCGGCTCGGCATAGTCAATTTGCTCATCTCTGCTTCGTGTATGGCTCATACTGGAAATGGTAAGGTCGATTCTCCCGGAAGCAAGAAAAGCCACACGAGTTTTGTTGTTAACGTTTACCCTTTCCACCTTGACGCCCAATTTTTCTGCAATGGCGTCTCCCAGCTCTATATCGAAACCTGTCCACTGGCCTTTTTCATTGATGTAATTCAGGGGTGGTACCGTCTGGCCTGAGCCAATTCTTATAACGCCTTTTTTCTTTACTGAATCCAGGATCGACCCCGAGGCAAATGAATCAAATGCCGCGAGACTTGAAACAAAAAATAGAACAAAGATAACTCTAATCGATTTCATGTTAAACTCTCCATATTCTGAATAGTAAGGATCTTGGGACTGTTTCACCGAATTTTACCCAAAACAGTCAGGCTGTCGTACCACCAGGGGTGAATTTTAAGATCAATTGAGAGTTTCAGGCTGACATAAGCCTATACCGGTGAAGAGTATCAAGGGCAGCTCTTTGATATTGTCGAAACGATTTTGTAACAGGTTGACACCTTTCGGAGGATTCCATCCGGGATTAAGCGGAACCGGGAAATGACGAACTGCTTAGGAAAGGTTAGTTGACACCGGTTGACAACCATCAACCGGTGTCAACTTGAAGACGAATTGAAAAACAATTAGAGGGACATTCAAGCCTGGTAGGTTTTAGAGCAGCTTGTATTTTTTTGCTTTATAAACAGCTTTGGTACGCCGCTCAACAGAGAGCTTGTCAAATATTCGGTTGACATGTTTTTTAACGGTACATGTCGCTATATAAAGGTGTTTGGCAATTTCCTGGTTACTAAGACCTTTTGCCATCATTCTCAGCACCTGTAACTCCCTGGGTGTTAAATTGTTATGCTCATGCAATACCTGCGACCCGCCGCTTTGCAGTTGGACATTGTTTGAATCCCTGTAACCGGAAATCAGCTGTTCCAGAAAGCCATTCAATCCGGAACCAATGCTTTTTCTTCTTCCGGCCAGTTCAAGCAGAAGATCTCGCATGGTACTGCCCTCATCAAGATAGATGCGACAATATCCCTGCTCTTTTGCCATGGTTACCGAGGATTCCAGATTATCGAAAGCTTTCTCCATGTCTTCAGATTTTTGGTATGCCAATGCTTTTAAAGCAAGGATCTCGATCATCCTGCCTTTTTTCCCTTTAGTGACGTTTATGCTGTGAAGTCGATTTAGAAGAGTCAATGCCTTCCTTATCTCGTTTTGATAAAGGTAAAACCGTGCACTGGTTAAACACTCGATTTCTCCGACATAGTCAATGTGGGCCTCCTCCTGAAAACCGGTTTTGATTCCGCCTGTCTCACCCTCTCCGTTCCCTTGCAGCAAAGCCAAATTTGCCTGCCATACCTGCACGATCCTCGTAAACACCAGATCAGGTGTCATTTCGGCCTTGATTCGGGCTTGTCCCAATGAATACTTAGCACCGGACCAATCACCAAGTGCATTTTGTAAACGAGCCATGCTTATGTAAGCATGCAGGGCCAACCAGGGTCTGTTTTGTGATGTTGATTCTATGGCTTGTTTCAGGCTGGCTCCGGCTTCTTTCAATTGGTTGCGTTCATAAAAAAGCTGTCCTTGGACAATGGACGCTATGCCATCATCCTTCCAACTTCCGTCCTTTAGCTGCTTGGACTTCTTAACCATCTTCTCGATCTGCTTCAACTCACCCTTCAGAAACAGGAGTTGAAAGGTACGGTATGAGATCAGATCGTGAATCCTTTGAGAAATGTTTTCGACTCTCGCTTGTTTAAAGCTCTGCCAGATATCGGAGGATTGCTCTAAATTGCCGTTTAAGAAATAGCTGTCTCCAAGTATAAATCGAATCTCGGAACGAAACGGCAACTTGAATTCATCCAAGCTTTCCAGTATGTCATTGCACCGTCTGATAGCCTGGCTATACTGCCCCTGGCTATAAGCCAGAATAGCACCGAACATCGCCAACTCGCCCTGTAGTTTTTTGTTTTCATCAGATAAAGAGCGACTACCTAATTCATTGATTTCGGTTTGCAACGCATTAAATTCTGAAGTTACCTGCTCATATCTTTGTTTATGATGTAGAACCCAGGTGCAGGCTATTCTTAACTGCCGGCTTGATTTTAAAAAATCGAGTGGTAAAGCCTCCAGCCATTTTTTAATCGTTGAGACATCATCCCTCAATAACATCGGAATATATTCTTTTTCGATGATACGGGTTGCAAGATCATAATCCTTGGATTCTAAAGCATGATAGATACCGTTGATATAATTTTTCCGGCTCAAGTACCAATGAGAAGCCCGATTGTGTAGCTCATGGATTTTGCCGGGCTTCGTCATTGCAAGCTGGTGGCGCAACCATCTGGCATACATGCTGTTATAACGATAAACGGTCTGCGCTTTGTCTACAGCCAGTAAAAATACATTTTTATCAATTAATTTTTGAATCATTTCCCGGCTATCCGAGCGAGATGTAACGGCATCACATAGTGCAACGTCCAAGGTCTGTAGAATGGAGGTTTCAAGTAAAAACCTTTTTTCTTCACCTGTTTGGTTATCAAATGCCACTTCATGCAAATACTTTGATATTATTCCATAATCACCGGTAAAATTGTTCAAGAGCGTGTTTGAGTCATCGATTTGCTGTCGAACCTGACAATCAATGCGAAGCCCGGTTATCCAACCGTCTGTTCTTGTTTCAAGTGAGTGTAACCGCTTATTGTCCGTGCCCAATTCGGTAAAATGCTCAACATACTGTTTAATTTCATCCCGGTTAAACCTGAGCTGATCCGAATTCACCTCCAAAACCTGGTCGCTGATTTTAAAATGCGATAAACCGGGCGGCAAAATCCTTCTGTCTGCCACAACCACATGCACGCTGGGAGGAAGATGTTTTACAAAAAACAAAAACGTGGATAACAAGCGCTCATCCCTAATAACGTGGAAGTTATCAATTACAATGGTTGTTCTCGATGGAATCTGTTCCAATTTGGTCACGGCTTCGCAAACCAGTGAGGGATTTTTGAGATTCGGGCGAAATGGTTTTTCCAGAAGTTTTGAGAAGTTCACAGCCGGATAAAGCTCATCCAATGCCATAATTAAATACGCAAAAAAGTATTCCTCCTCATTCTCAACCCAATCTAAGGTTATCCAAGCGATTTTCTTGTTTGACTGTCTTACCCACTGACAAAGCAAGGTTGTTTTCCCGGAACCGGCGGGTCCGGTTACCAACGCAAGGCGATAGTTTCGAATTTTGTCCAGTTGTTTTAAAAGCCGGGGACGGTAAAGGGTTTCGGCGGGAAGTGAAGGAACCGTATATTTTCGGGACAATAGAGGCAGTTTGGAGCTGTTTGACGAGTCCTGCTTTTCGGCAGAGGAAAAGGTCGTGCTCTTATTTGAGCTGATGGCAATGATTTTGTTCAGTTGCTCTTGAGATAACAGGTATCGGTTTCCGCATCTCTTAGGTTTCAATCCAAGTTGCTTGATTTTTTTATGTATTGCCTGACGACTAACACCTAGTTGAGTGACCGCTTCTCTCACAGAAAATTCCATCCTTACCCCTGTATTTACAAATTCATCGGATCTGTTTTCTATTCCAAAAGGAGTTAGCCCTCTTTATACCGGAAGTCAAAACTGAATCGCCTTAGTGGGAAATCATGTATGAACCGGAGCCACACCGGGGTTAACATTTTGGTCACAATCGATAACCTGTGGCTGCTCACACTGAAAAGGAAAAGTTTGAGGTGTTTGGTACTTTGTTTTAATGGGTATTACACTATCGGTAACAAAATCACAACGATAGCAAAACATTACCCTCTATAGACGACGTGATGAATCAGTTTTCCTCACGATGATACATTTTTAACAAGCGTCTGGATCAGGGGATTGTGTAGGGAAGGTAAAATCGAAATGGAGCTTTCAAGTGATTGAAACGTTAAGTATTTTTAAAGAGCATTTCCGGAAACACAGCGTCGAAACTTAAGTCTTTACGAAGTTTTGTCAACAACTCTACTCCATTGGAAAATTAGAGGAACCCATAATTAATGCAGACAATGGCCTTGGAGTGATTTATTAAAATGACCATATCCCAAGTTCACTATGAATGAAGTATGATCGGTAATACAAAGGACGAATCAAACAGCACCGGCCGTTTGGTGTCCCATTTAATTCAAGATTACGCTTATCTTAGCAGGCCCGTGATCAATGGAATCCCGACAACGCTGCCTATCATACTTCCCAGGTTACAAAGCACGACCACCAGTAGAATTTTGGTGATTTCATTGCTGCGAAATCCCCGGATTGAAGTGATATCCGTAGCAAGGTTTTCAAAATCCTCAACTCTTGGTTTTCTAATCCAGGCTTCGGTCAACCCTGCGACCCAACCCGCCGCAATTGCAGGGTTCAGCGAGGTAAATGGAGCCGCAATAATTGCCACCAGGATCGTAACAACATGCCCTCCTGCCAGAATAGCCCCTAACCCGGAGAACAGGCCGTTAACCAGAATCCAACGTTTGAGCATCTCCAAACTGACATTGGCATCCATCTTAAAAAAGCCATAACCGATAATACTGAAAATTAATAACGGAATTATCCATTTCAGGTATTTCCCGACTTTACCCGGGGGTGGAATGATTTCCAGTTTATCCGTATCGATCGAGGTATCAATCTTTTCCTTGATGCCGGGTACATGACCTGCTCCAACAACGGCAACGATGGTTTCCGCTTCCGTCCCTGCGATATTTGCGGCCAGATACTCGTCTCTCTCATCGATGAGTACTGATTTAACACCGGGAAACTCCTTGGCCATCGATTCGATGGCTTCTGTCAGCGCGTCCCCCTGCTTTAGCTCTTCCACATCGTTTTTGGAAATATCGGGGGTATCAAAAATACCCATGATAATCTGAAATAGTAGTTTGGCTTTTTCCCAAAATGAAAGATTACCCCAGGCTCTTTTGAGTGTCGTTGCCATATCCCTGTCTGCCAGAACGATTTCTGCACCGCTCTCCTCAGCCGATACAATCGCAGCCATCATTTCGGCACCTGGTTTGACCCCCAGCTTGTCACCCATTTTTTTCTGAAAAGCGGATAAAATGAGATTTGCCATCAACATGGGTGCTTTGCCCTCTTTAATCACCCTGACAATATCCATGTTTTTCCACTTTGTCGCATTTTTGATGGAATCATATCGGCTTTGACACAACTCCACACAAACAGCGTCTGGTTTTTCCTCTTCGATGACCTGCCTGACCTCTTCAATACTTTCTTGAGAGATATGAGCAGTACCTACCAGGATGACTCTTTTGTTGTTGAACGTTAATTCTTCTTTCATTCAATTCCTTTAAAACGCTGGACCCTGCAACTCACTTTAATTATCCGGCTACCCGGAAGTTCTCTATTGCAGCCGGTGTTGGTATTTACCGGTTTTGGTAATCAGTTTTGCTTAATTTGTAGTACTCCACATCCGCTTCGTAAAAATCTACATGAGAACACTCCTGCATTCCTATTTTTTTCAGAATCTCTACCGAAGCCGAATTTTCAGGGACTGAAACTCCATATATTGTCATTAGTTCCAATTCCTTGAATCCGTATTCCAGGAGTCTGCAGGCTGTTTCCATAGCCAGCCCCAGCCCCCAGTACTTCTCGATAAGTCCGTAACGGATATCAATAAATTCTGTTTCGCCTACATAACTTAGTCCACCATAACCAATTTTTTCACCGGTGGATTTCAACTTCAGCATAAAAATCCCAAACCGGTACTTTTGCCAATGATCAATCCTGGCTGTTACATACTTTAAGATCTCCTCTTCAGGGTAAGGCTCTCCCAGTGGTAAGTATCTGGTTACAATCGGATTTGTGAGATAACTAAGAAAAAACTTAAGATCGTTTTCATCAACTCTTGTGTAGATAAGTCTGTCACTTTCAAACGATTCCGGATTGTTCATCGATTTATCAAATAATTGAAGCTCAGAGGACAGAGTGGATAAACTCCGCTGTCTTTTTGTAAGCGCCGGGCTGACCCAGTTTAGATTTCACAGCCTCAAGATTTTTCTTAAAGGTTGTGTATAAATTTACGTCATTCAGATAGCGGGCGATTCTGTCAGCCATTTTATCGGGAGACACAAAATGCGGGTCTTCCGGCACCAACATCTCATTGGCAACAATATTCGGAAGACCGATCATTTTGATCTTCAATAAATACTTACCAATTAAATAAGTAATAACTGATGATTTGTAGTAAATGATCTGCGGAGTTCCCAAAATGGCAGTTTCCAGGGTCGCCGTTCCGGATGCCACCAAAGCAAAATCGGAATGGGCAACGCTATTATAGGTGTCATCGTGAATCACTTTGAGATCTAATGAATATTGATCTAAAAACGGATGGATTGTTTCCGGCTTAACCGTGGGTGCCAAAGGAATGAGAAATTGAACGCCGTCAGTTTTTTCATTTATCCTTACAGCAGTTTCAAAAAGCAATGACACATGTTTGGTCACTTCATTCACCCGACTGCCCGGCATCAGGCACACATGCTTTTTAGTAGAATCAAGGCCCCATTTCGCAAGTAGTTCATCCTTGCTAATATCAGGTTTTACAATGTCCAGCAGGGGATGGCCAAAACAATGTGCTTCCATGCCTTCCTTACGAAAAAAGTCAACTTCAAAAGGAAACAGTACAATTAACTCATCCACAAATTGTTTTAACACTTCAATCCGTTTCTTCTTCCAGGCCCAAACCTGGGGGGCTATATAAAAGATAACCTTGATTCCGCGCTTTTTTGCTTCCGCCGCTAATTTGAGATTAAATCCTGCATAATCAACCAAAAACACAGCCTCCGGTTTTTCCTGATCGAGCCTGGCGACGATATTATCAAAAATCCCCTTGTAATAACTATAGCGCTTGGCTACCTCAAAAAAGCCGATCACGGCCAACTCTTCCACTTTATAATAAAGCTCCGCACCCAACCCGGAAATAAGCTTGCCACCGGTTCCGATAAGCTCCAGATCGGGTCTTAACTGCTTCAATTCTTTTAATACATGACCACCGTGCAGGTCGCCGGAGGCCTCTCCGGCGATAACAAGGACTTTAGACATTTTTTGATTGGCTTGAAGATTTTAGTAGGATGTTCATCCGGAATAGAACTGCCTGATTTCCTGACAAACCTTGTCAACTTCCTGTTTTGTCAGTTCGGGATACATCGGCAGGCTAATCAGGCTCTTGGCACATTTTTCAGAAACCGGAAAATGTCCTTCTGCTACCTCGCTTCCCCTGTAGGCATCCTGAAGGTGCAAGGGCACAGGGTAGTGAAACGCCGTATAGATATCTTTCTCTCTTAAATAGGCAGACAAAGCAGCAGAATCCGGAACCAGAATCACAAACACATGAAACACATGAGCTGAAAAATCCGAAACCTCAGGCAACACAAGCTCCGGGATGCCGTTTAGATGTTCCAGGTATTGCTTAGCCCGTTCACGTCTCTTTTGATTCCAGCCATCCAGGAAAGGCAGTTTTCCTCGCAGTGCTGCAGCCTGGAGATTATCCATTCGCCCGTTATAACCTTCCATACGATGATAATATTTTTTTGACTGCCCATGTTCTCTCAGGCACCGAACGACATCATCGATATCTTTATCGTTCGTGACGATACAACCTGCTTCGCCGTATGCACCGAGGTTTTTCCCGGGATACATGGAAAAAGCAGCAGCATTGCCGAAACTTCCCGCCCGTTTTCCTTTGTAGACAGCCCCGTGAGCCTGGCATGAATCTTCCAGCACCAATAATCCGTGTTTATCGGCGATTTCCATAATCCGGTCCATCTCCGCTACCTGACCATACAAATGGACAGGAACGATCGCCTTGGTATTCCCTGTGATTTTATCTTCAATCAAATCGGGATTCAGATTGTAAGTGCCCTCTAAAACATCGACAAAAACAGGTTTGGCACCCAGCTGGCTCATAATCTCCGTGGTCGCAATAAATGTATTCGGCACGGTGATGATCTCGTCCCCGTCTCCAATCCCCATTGCTATTAGCGCAAAACGCAGGGCGTCGGTACCATTACTGACACCAATGGCATAATTTGTTCCGCAGTACTTTGCAAATTCCTGTTCAAATGCATCTACATGCTTACCACCGGCAAACGCGGTATTTTGGATGATGTCGGTAAACCACCCGTCCACCCGGTTAAATATTGGATGCAAACCCAGGTTAAGGTTCATAAAATTTACTTTCCCGGGCTCAGAATCACTTTCAACCAGGGCCAGGGCTTTGCTGCAATTCACGAACTGAATACTGCCTGCCAAGTCAGAAAATCGATTTGATACAACCCTGTCTGCCTTAAATAGAGGGCCGGCAGCATTTAATAATGCGGCTGGAAATTCCAACTCGGATTCAAGCGCATGCTCATTCAACAATGCGTTGATTGGAATTTGAGCCAGGTCAATCAGTAGATCATTGATGTCGCCCGCCTCAACGCCTGCATTTACAAGATCTGCCGTCACATTGGCCAGTACCCATCCCTGGACATCGGAGTTGTTTTTGCAGATGCCCAATAGCGTATGAGCCGGCTGATCACCTTGAGAAGCCCCGAGCAGGATATCCGAATCGATCAAAAGTTTAATCATAAGCTGTCCAAACGAATTTTTTTACCTTGTTGTTCAATTGAAGCCTGCGCAGCCGCCAACATTTTCACGATTTGCACTCCGAATTCACCATCGCTGATAGGCCGAATTCCTTTGACGATGCAATCAATAAAATGTCGGCATTCCGTCCTTAATGCTTCCGTCTGATCCAGTTTGGGAGCATACATATCCCCGGTTCTGTACTGAACCAGGGTCTGGTAAAGCTCGTCCTTGCTTCCCGGTTTGGTCTCAACTCCTGAATCGTACACTTTGATCTTTTCGGTATTTTCCATGTCGTTGTAAACGACCATTTTCTTTGAGCCGCCAATCATGATCTGGCGGACTTTAATCGGAGACAACCAGTTCATATGAAAATGAGCAAAGGTTGTGTCTTCATAAAACACAGTCAGGTAAGCGATATTTTCAAGCCCGTCCTTAACGTGCGAAACTCCAACAGCACTAACGCTGACAGGCTTCTTGTCAATCACATACGTCATGATCGAAAGGTCATGCGGAGCCAGATCCCAGATCACGTTCACATCATTCTGAAACAGACCCAGGTTAACACGCACGGAATCAAAATAATAGATTTCGCCGATCTTACCCGCGTCTACCAATTCCTTTATCTTGCGAACCGCTCCCGTGTAAAGGAAAGTGTGATCAACCATCAATACCCGATCTTTTTCTTTTGCCAGCTCCACAAGCCGATTGGCACTTTCAACCGTATCGGTCATCGGTTTTTCAATAAGCAGATGTTTTCCGGCCTGTAAAGCAGCCTCAGAAAGTTGAAAATGCGAATTGACAGGTGTGGCAATTGCAATCGCGTCAACTTCCGGGTCATCTAAAATCTGTTGGTACTCTGTGGTGGTAATCGAAACATTGGGGAATAAACTTGAAACCTTATCCAACCTACTGCGATCCAGATCGCAAACATATTTTACATCTACTCCTTCCAACCAGGAGAAGTTACGAACCAGGTTAGGTCCCCAATATCCGTATCCAACTACGGCAACTTTCATTTAACGTCCTGTTATTTAGATTTATTTGCGATCCGCCGGGACATGTTATCTGCAAACACCTCTTTCAGATGATTCAATAAAAGAAATCAATAACTTGATGTGTTCTGATCCGGGGAATTCCTTATGTAGTTTCACCAGGGCAGCATCTTTGGTTAAGCCGCTCTTGAAGAATATTTTATAAGCCTGGTTAATGGTTTCAATATCGGCTGAAGAAAACCCCCGGCGATCCAATCCAATATAGTTGATTCCCGACATTTTTGCCCGGTTGCCAGCCGCAATTGAAAAAGGAACGACATCTTGCGTGATCATACTTTGACCGCCTGTTATAGCGTACTCTCCAACCCTGCAAAATTGGTGAACCCCGGTTAGTCCTCCCAGGGTCACGAAATCTTTCACTACGACATGCCCGCCAAGAGTCGTTCCGTTAGACATGGTCACGTCGTTTCCGATTAAACAATCGTGCGCCACATGACAATAGGCCATAATCCAACCCCGATCACCGATTTTTGTGATTCCGCCTCCAACTTCCGTTCCGCGATTAATGGTGACATACTCACGGATCAGATTATCTGCTCCTATTTCCAACCTGGAGGCTTCTCCTTTAAATTTTTTATCCTGGGGTTCCAGACCGATAGAGGCAAAAGGGAAAATCTTGCAATTCGGTCCGATTTTGGTAGGACCTTCTATAACCACGTGTTGTCTAATTTCGGTGTTTTCACCGATTTCAACGTTAGCTCCAATAGATGAGTATGCGCCAATGGAGACTCCATCAGCCAGTTTTGCGTTGGGGTCGATAATTGCTGTTTGATGTATCATAAAACCCGTTGTTAAGCCCGTAGGATTCAAATTGCTGTTACGGCAGAGAAACTGTAGCTAACTTAAATTCTGCCTTGGTAACCAACTCGTCATTTACAAACGCTTCCCCTTTAAGCAGCCAGATATTGAGCTTGCGTTTGACAAATTCAGACTTGAGTATGAGTTGGTCTCCCGGAACCACGGGTTTTTTAAATTTGACTTTATCCATTCCGGCAAAATAGGTAATATCTTTCCCGGCGTCTTCGTATAAACTGAAACCGGCAATTCCACCTGTTTGTGCCAATGCTTCCACAATCAGGACACCCGGCATAACAGGACTTTCCGGAAAATGTCCCTGGAAAAAAGGTTCATTGACGGTAACATTTTTCAGGGCGACACAACGGACACCCTCTTCCAGTTCCAATACCCTGTCTATCAACAGAAACGGATAGCGATGCTTCAAGCGCTTTTTTATTTCATTAATATCTAATACCATTCACACTCCTTGTAGTCGGTTGATCCGAATGGTCATCCGACCTGGGCCACGAAAAAATGGTCAACGTGCCGATTACTGAATATTCTGTAACTTGTTGTATTCAAGAATGACTTTTTCGGTAATGTCTTTGAAGGGATATTTGGAATATAGAATTGCCTGACTCATGTTATATTCCAGCACGACATCATATTCATCGGCAGCGGCGACTGTTTTGACCACTGACAGTATATCTTGAAGGATGTTTTTGGTGTGACGGGCTTCATCCTGTCTGAAAGACTTCTGCATTCGTTTGGCTTCTTCTGCCAGATCTTTTTTAAGCCTTTGGATCTCTTGCCTTTTTGCTTTTTTCGTTTCTTCCGTCAGCATCATGCTGTTGGCCAGCTCACGTTCTTTCTCTTCGATGGCGGCTTTTTTCTTGTCAAGATCCTGCTTGGTTTTGGCAAACTGTGATTCTAAAAACTTTTTTGAACGTTTCCCTTCGTTTGACTCGTTAATTGCCTTATTCATATTGATAAATCCGACCTTCAAGGCAGCTTGGGCGTAAGCTGAAAAACTAAAGGCCAAAAACAGTATGGCAAGAAGAACAGATAGTTTTAATCTCATAATCAAAGCTCTCAATAATGTTAACGTTTGATCTCCTGCAAGGGGATGCAAGATAGACAAGGATCGATCTGAAGCTGCTTCGGTTTCCCGCCCTTACCCCTTAGTAGGTTAATTCTGCCAGTCTGCAATCTTTGATACAGATAGTCAATGTTTCCCATCGGTCTTATAAGAGAATGACCATAATATCGTAAAACGCGTGACTCATACAAACAATGGCAAATCCCCTCAGCGAATACAAGGTCGTGAACCAGATTCCAGCCAGAAACCTGAAAAGAAAAGAATAGAGCTCCAGGGTATCAGCGGCATTTCCAACATAATGTGCCGCCGAAAACAAAAAGGATGCAACCAATATGGAAATCGTTATTGACAGCCACTTAACCCGGATCGTTTTCAAGGTTATTTTAATCAGCAAAGTGGTCAGTATGACCCGAAAAAGCAACTCTTCAAATAATCCGGCACCAATTGCAAGTCCCAGGTCACCAATTAATGATCCCGAAATGGTTCCGGCGGCAAAAAGCAGGTTGACCATTACCAAGCGGATCAAAAAACCGGAAAAGGCTCCCCACATTATCGATTCAAGAATCATTAACAAAATGGTTTTGCCATTGAACCTGACTTTTGAATCATAAAAGACGGGTATTGCCACTAAAGCAGCAGTCAGCATAATGAAGCTGATGTGGTAGTGAGACACCCCAAGAAAATTGAGGATGTTTCGTAACCACGCCTCCGGGGCATTGCGAACCATCAGTCCGGCACTGGCTCCCCACATGACGAAAATTTCATACAGGGACAGCATCACCAATGCTGTTACAGCACCATAAAAGCGATGAGAGGAGTTATTTAAATATGAGGAAACCTGCATGAAACAACCCTGCTATTTAAGACACGGCTGGAAAAGCTTGTTTATTCCTGATTAAATAAACTGCCAACCCTGCCAATAAGACAACAAACATCACAACAGCAGGAAAAATCAGGCTTGATTGGCTTATTGGAAACCCGGATATGGTTATCGGAATAACGTTGGCTGAAGAGCCAATTTTGATAACCCGGGAATAGAACATTCTGCCGCCCATCTTTTTTTGCTGGGAAATCAGCTCCATCTCTCCACTGAATCCCCGGCCCACCTTCAAGTTAAGGTGCGGTTCAGGTGTTGTCAGTTCCAACTCCCTTATTCCCTTCATCAAGGGCAAATCCAGGGAAACAGAGCTGCCGCTGACAGGTAAATCATAGCTGAAAAACACCTGTTTGGTGCCTTCCTGCATTGAGACACCTACCAGGACCTTGCCTGGTTCAACAACCAAATCCACACTTTCGGGGGGGCCCAATTGTCGTACATTATAAGCAGATTCCGGGATAGGTTTTTCAAAAGGAATTTTTTTTGCATCGATCAAAGCCGTCGTGCGATTAACAATATAAAGAATATTGGTTATACGGAGGTTCTCTTCCAGGGTTTCAACGATCACCACTTCCTTGGGAGTGGAAAGGTGTTCAATACCCTGCTTAACCGTCGGCAGGGAAATGTTGATTGTTAAGGACTGTTTGGAACCACTGGGATGAAACGGATCAGATCCGATTTTCTGACCGCCGTAATCAACGGAAACACGATAAAAGACTCTTTCTTTATTGGTTGTAGCAGGAGAATACCTGAGATTGTAATTGCCTGCGGGATCTGATTGAACACTTAGGACGGACTTGATCGAAGGCTCCTCGCTCATGGTGATTTGCATGAGATGGACGGTCAGT
>JANQLH010000151.1 GCA_028280735.1 SAR324 cluster bacterium
CTTCCGGATAGTGAACTAATTGGATTTTTTGTGAATTGATTTTTAATTTGGATATCGACAATGACTAATGCTTACTTTAAGTTAGCTAAAAAGACAGCCGGAGCTTCGGATTGTAATATATTACATCTACTATTTTAATCGCTTGCCAAAGGAGAATGATGACATTGGAATCCAAAGAAATTACCTGCCATCATTGCGGAAAAACCACCAGAATTGAGAGAAAAAGAGACTGGTGCGAAAAATGTGGACGCAGGATATTTTATGATCCAAAAGACAGGAAACGCCATCAATGGATGACCTATTACATGTATGCGGTGGTTGTTGGTATTGTCGGGACAGGGTTTATACTCATAAGGCGATTCTGGGATGCATTTCAATGAATAACATGCCGTTATTCCTTTCCAGGTCCACCACTATTTCTTCTTTCTTTTCCTGGTACCTGACTTTTGCAACGAGATTCTTCGTTTTGTACGTTCCTGCACCATTTCGCCATATGCTCTTGCCTCCTTTTCAGCCTTCGCCTGTGCTTCATCCGCCCGTGCTTTGAAATAGCTTATGGTATCCTTTTTCATCAAATAGTAGATCGATGTTGCAAACAGGAAGATGTTTACTAGTAATATGCCGACTATATCAAAACGTTTCGCTGCATAGAAGGAAACCACAAAATACACATACCAGATAATTGCCCATCCGGTGAAGAAGACGCAGATAAAACGACCCCACTTTTTTACTAAAATCAATCCCATAAATAACATCATGGCAATGACCAAATGAGGATAGGGGAGTTCTTCCTTCAAAATATACAAATACGCAGTCATGTAATGTGCGGCCCAGGCTACCAATACAAAAATAAACGAGCGCTGAACTGAAGCAGGTAATCCAATGAACTTCTCAAGCAATATTTTGAGCACGACGACTCCTTAAATACTTTCCAAGCAACCAAAAAGATGGTTTCGCCCCTGGCAAATCAACTTTCAGTGAGAAATAACGCAATGCCATTGAAAAGGGCCATCTATTTTACCGACTCTTTCAGGAACCTTATAAAAAGCCTTCCTTCCAACGGCATTGTATTTTTTTTAATCCCCTGCCGGCTGGGAACCGGTCAGGGGGTTAGATACCGGATTCAAAGAGTGTTGTTATCCCCAGATACCCCATGTAAATGACCATGTCAAAAGGATGCTGAAAGCCACAACACCAATCATCCATTTATCTTCAAGTTTCATAAACCGTCTCCTTAATTTTTCGAGCGTTATTGGTTACGCTTCCTTGACCACAATCATTTGTTCGTTGTCTGCACGCTCAATCTGTTTGTCGTTGGTTGTTGACATTTCCGCCTTAAAACAGAGCGCCCACATTAATACGATTCCTGCAATCCACCAAACGATCTGCCACGACCAGAGTGGAGGAAATCCGGCAAATGAGAAAGCGTTGTTACCCAAGAGACAAGCAGGACCAATAGCAAAGAAGTACCAGATCGGAACCATGACTTTCATGGCGGTTCGCCATTTCTTGCCCGCTTCGGATGGCTCATCCACACTATCCAACCACTTTCGGACTTCGAGTTGTCTGTCGATGGTTTCCTGTGAATCTTTGAATCCCAGCCCCCTGCAAAGATAAGCGACTACCAGGCCGGCAAAGAGACCCCAAAAAGCCGTGTGCATTGACAGTGGGTATCGATAAATAAAATACGTTACGAAACAGGCGGCAATGGCAGCAATCATACCCAATGTCGCCCCAATACTGGGAAACTTGAATCCGTAATGTACCCCCAGCAATAGCAGGTACATAATGAAGCCAAAGGCGGTTGCGAACCCTCCGATCATCACGATGGCACCTGATGCCGTTAAACTCACCACAACAGCCGCTATGGTGATCAAGGTAGCGAATAAGCGGTTAACCCAAATCTGCTCGGCATGACCTGCTTCCTGTTTCTTGACATATCTCCAGTAAACGTCCCTCAGAATGATTGTTCCCCCGGTACCGATATATGGTGCGGCGGTAGAATGCATTGCTGCAATCGCACCCAGGAATACGATACCAAGAACAGGACCCGGCAAGAATCTGGTCATCAGTTTTGGAACCACATCACCGGTTTCACCAAATGTCATTTCACCGGCCAATTCAAGAATCTTTGCTCCCATTCCCTGGAATGCGGCAAAGAAGATCAAACAGATACCAACCACGAATGTAGACATGAATACCTGCTGCCACGCCAGTGGTTTCGGACTCTTGATTCCGAAGTTCCAAAGCGTAAATGCCGGGGATGACTGAATTCCCATCAGTGCGAACATGTAGGTGAGAATCATCACGGCAGTCCAGCCGCCACCCAGGCCGAAGTTAATCAGACCGGGAACCTCCAACAGATTCGCATCCATCGTTTTCAACTGCGCGGACATACCTGACCATCCGCCAATTACGTCAGATGTAACCACGTAAAATCCCAACAGCATGATACCACCCACCAGCAGGAGGAATTGAAGCACACCAACCCAGGTACTGGCTTTTAAACCGCCGGTCACAACATAAAACCACACGATAGCAGCCATGATGATGATACCATAAGTCATCGGCACACCAGCCACCCATTGAAACAGGGCACCTGCAGCAATCAGCTGAATTCCTGAATAGAAGATGGAGTAGAGGAATGCGGCCAAAACCGTTAGCCAGCGAACAGCTTCATTGTTATAGTAATACGCGAACATATCACCAGGCGTTACAAAGCCGTATCGTTTGCCCATCAGCCAGTTTCTTTTCGCAAAAAAGGCACCGGTAATGGGGATCGTTAATACATAAAATGAGGCAAAGGCATATGCGAGGCCTGCACCGTGAATCAAACGCGGATGGCCGATAAAGGTCCATCCGGAAAAAGACGCCGCGGTAGCAGCCATCAAAAACGCGATGAACGGAATGGAACGTCCCGCAATTCCATAACCGGATGCGGTTTTTTCAGTGAAATAACCTCTCAGGCCCCACCAGAATGCGTAAATTATGTAGAGGCCTAAAAAAATGTAAACCCAAGTTTTTGGATCCATAAAGCACTCCTTTATAAAATGATCTAAAAGAGGTGAACAAAATCATCAAAAAAGCACATGGAAGTCCGGTGTTAACAACTTTTTTGCTTCCTTTAGCGACAAATCAGTTCTTAACACCGCAACTTCCCGGGATAGAATCAATCACTCATCCCTGCTGCCGGGCTGGCGCCCGGTTGAGAGGTCGGGTTTTTAATCGGATTCGACCAGATCCTTAATGGCATCAACCACATCAGGATTGGCAAGCGTCATGACATTGCCTACATCCCCCTTGTTTGAAATCGCTCCCAATACCCTCCGCATAATTTTGCCTGACCGGGTCTTTGGCATATCAGGGACAATCCAGACTCTTCTTGGTTTGGCGATTTTTCCAATTTCAGTGCAGACTGCATCTGAAATCTTCTGCGCGAGGTCGTTGGACGCTTCAAAACCCGGTTTTAAAGCGATATAGAGATCCGGCTCCTTCCCCTTAATTTCATGCGCAACAGGAACCACCGCAGCTTCAGCGACCTCATCAACAACGAGTGCGGCAGATTCGATCTCTTTTGTTCCCAGACGATGTCCGGAAACGTTGATCACATCATCAATTCTTCCCAGGATTCTGAAATAGCCATCTTCGGCTTCCATCGCAGCATCACCCGTCAGATACGGCCAGTCTCTCCAATCCTTGCTGTCAGGCTTGGTGTTGTATCTGGCAAAGTAGGTTTTGACAAATCTTTCACGATCTCCCCAGACAGTCTGGAATTGACCCGGCCATGGATTCTGGATGCAGATGTTACCTGCTCGGCCTTCTCCGCGTTTAATCTCATTCCCTTCCTCATCATAGATAATGGGATGGATTCCGGGCACGGCCGGCCCGGCACTTCCGGGTTTCATCGGTTTGATTCCCGGCAGGGTACTGCATAAAAAGCCTCCTGTTTCTGTCTGCCACCAGGTATCCACAATGGCAGCTTGTCCTTTGCCGACAACATTGAAATACCACTTCCAGACCTCCGGTTCGATAGGCTCTCCCACCGTGGTCATATGCTTGAATTTGAACTGGTACTTATGGGGCTCCTCAGGACCTATCTTTCTTAGAGCTCGAATGGCCGTGGGAGCTGTATGGAATATATTAACATCCAATGCCTGGGCAATCCTCCAGGATCTACCCGCATCCGGATAGGTAGGAACTCCTTCATAGATCACCGTTGAAGCACATAAGGACAAAGGGCCATATACTATGAAGGAATGACCCGTAATCCATCCTATGTCGGCCATACACCAATAAACATCCTCGGGATGAATATCCTGAACATATTTTGACATCGCCGTGACATAAGCCAGGTAGCCACCCGTACCATGCTGACATCCTTTTGGTTTGCCCGTGGTTCCGCTGGTATACATCAGGAACAGCGGGTCTTCCGCTTTCATGGAAACCGGCTCAACTCTTGCTCCGTAGAACTCCTTCAGCTTATCGTTGACCACAAAATCTCGTCCTTCTACCAATGGTGTTTCGGATGACATTTTTCCGGGATATCGCTGCCATACCAGAACCTTGTCCACGGTCTGGCCTTCCTTTCTGGCAAGTGCGCATGCCTCATCAGCTGCTGCTTTGTGATTCAGCAACTTACCGCTTCGGTAATAAGCATCCATCGTCAACAGCACCCTGCTTTGGGAATCCACGATTCTATCCGCGCAGGCGCTGGCTGAAAATCCTCCGAAGACCACGGAATGGATAACCCCCAATCTGGCACAAGCCAACATGGTTATTGGCAATTCAGCTGACATGGGCATATGAATGGTCACCCTGTCTCCTGTCTTTAACCCGGCAAAATCTCTCAGCAGAGCGGCCATCTCGTTAACTCTTACGTACAATTCCTGGTAGGTAATGTGATCGATTCGTTCTTCTTCCAGCTCGGGAACAAAATGGATGGCGGTCTTGTTTTTGTTTTTTTCTAAATGTCTATCGATACAGTTATAGCTGGCGTTTAGCCTGCCTCCGACAAACCATTTAAAACACGGGGCATCACTGGTATCCAAAGTCTGATCCCAGTATTTATCCCAGCTCAGCAGCTCTGCATACTCATTAAAGCACTCCGGAAAATTATCCAGACTGAATCGCTCAAAAATAGCGTTGTCAGTTAAGTTTGCCTGACCGACAAATTCGGGTGTAGGGTGGTAAAATTCCTCTTCACCCCAATGGACCGCAATTTGAGCTTCTGATGTTTCGACAATGTTCTTTTCTGCCATGTGTGTCTCCTAATTCACGCCAATGCGATTGTTAAGGCGGCTTTGCTGACAAACCGCATTTTTAGAGTTAAATAGATTCAGGTTTGTATTACTGTCACAATCGACTATAAGAGAACCATCGTTACCAAACCTTTACCTGATTTATGATTACAGCTGGCGGCAATAGATTCGGATGATTCGAACGATTGCTTGAAAACCACCGACATTCGCTTCATATAAGGCCTGTCGGCTTGTTCCGCTTGAGGGTTAATCAAAAAACCGCTAATGAGAAACACCCCGGCCAAGATCACTGTCATTGAGCCGGGAATACAATTGATCCTGTTCTGTCGCTCTATGGAGAAAAGACTCCTGAAAGGCCAATATGGCTCTCTAATTAATATAGAATTTGACCTTGAGAAAATTCTCTGAGGTCTGACTATCATCAATTTTTGATCAGTGTCAAGTTTTTAACTTTTTCGGAATATTTAACGATTGGATTCGTTGAAAAACTCGGACTAATTATTACCAAACGGGCCTTCATCATATTTATTAGATGAAAAAATATCGTTTCAAATCCAAGGGAACCAGTAGTAAATCGGTAATCGACTATTAACTTTTTTTCCTTTTTATATTAATAACTTAAAAATATTGGTCGATCATACGCATCCCTCATCCTCACAATGTTCGGCACACAAATAGCACTCTTGTCATAATCCGCTTATCCCTATCTCAAAAGATCATCACGTTTCTATGCTTTTGTTTTTTAATTACTTTATTAAAAGATCCTATCCTGCAACTCTTCGATTTTCGGAACAATATACACTCTGTTGAAGCTTGGTTCTACTAATATATTCAGCTGGTATTATTAAACTAAATATAGATTTCTCAAAGAATTGCCCGATATTCGGAACACAATATTGGGATTTTTGAGGTGCTGGTTCCAAAAACTTTAATTTTTAATAAGTGAGACGATTTTCGGAACATTTTGTTGACAAATTTGCGTCAAAAGTGAGTAATTGTTGAAAACTATCACCTTTAAAAAACGTTTTTTTATTTTAAAATTCCGTTGAATTCTTAAAACGGGATGTAATACTCGACGAAAACAGTCTTGTGCGGGCTTTGCACTGTCGTTAATCGTCTTGAGCAACGACAAAATTGGATTCGTCGGTCGTCCGACAATCAGGAACGTTTGGTCCCGAAGTTGATTAACCGGGATGCAACGATCCTCATGTCAGGCAGTTATAGGATTTTAGCATTCCCGAAGTTTCGGGAAGGGAGACGCAATCAACAATGGCAAAACGGAGTGAATTTATGACCAATAACTACGATGTTGCATTTCAAAAGTCCATCAACGACCCTGACGGATTCTGGGGTGAAGCAGCTGAGAATTGTCACTGGTATAAACGATGGGACAAAGTTCTGGACGACTCGAAAACGCCTTTTTATCGATGGTTTAAGGGTGGAGAAATCAATTCCTGCTATAATGCTCTCGATTTCCACATCGATAAAGGCAAAGGGGAGCAACTGGCATTGATTTACGATAGCCCTGTGACCGACACCATCCAAACATACACGTTTAACCAGTTAAGGGATCAAGTTGCCAAATTTGCCGGATTGCTTGCATCCCAGGGTGTAAGCAAAGGTGATCGCGTTCTGGTTTACATGCCCATGATCGCTGAAAGCGCCATTGCCATCCTGGCATGTGCACGGATTGGGGCGATTCATTCGGTGGTTTTTGGAGGGTTTGCTGCAAAGGAACTGGCGGTCCGCATCGATGATGCCAAACCCAAAGTCATTGTATCCGCATCCTGTGGTATTGAGGTGGCACGGGTAATTCCTTATAAACCCTTATTGGATGAAGCCATCAACATGTCTTCCAACAAACCCGAAAAGTGCATTGTCTTCCAGCGACCCCAGGAAAAAGCAGAGATGGTGAGTGGAAGAGATATTGACTGGGCTGAAGGGATAGAATCGGCTTCCCCTCATGAATGCATTCCCCTGCTGGCGACCGACCCGCTTTACATTCTTTATACTTCCGGAACCACCGGCACCCCAAAAGGTGTGGTCAGGGATAATGGCGGTCATGTGGTGGCCCTTAAGTGGTCAATGAAAGGAGTATATAATGTTGATCCGGGCGATGTTTACTGGGCAGCATCGGATATCGGATGGGTAGTTGGGCACTCCTACATTATTTATGCTCCTCTATTCCAGGGTTGCACCACGGTCCTTTTTGAAGGAAAACCTGTCGGTACCCCAGATGCCGGTGTGTTCTGGAGAGTGATCTCCGATCATAAGGTTAAGACATTGTTCACAGCCCCAACAGCTTTCAGGGCTATCAAAAGAGAAGACCCGCGAGGTAACCTGGTGAAAAACTACGACCTTTCCAATTTCCGATCCTTGTTCCTGGCAGGAGAAAGGACAGATCCGGACACACTGAAGTGGGCTGAAGAAATGCTGAAAGTTCCTGTTATCGATCACTGGTGGCAGACAGAGACCGGGTGGTCTATTGCAGCCAATTGCATGGGCTTGTACCATTTTAAGGTTAAGGAAGGGTCACCCACCAAGCCTGCTCCTGGTTGGAACTTGCAGGTGGTGGATTCCAGCACAAAACCTTGTAAACCGGGAGAAATCGGAGCGTTGGTTGTTAAGTTGCCGTTACCCCCGGGATCACTGCCAACCCTTTGGAACAATGATGAGGGATACCAAAACACCTATCTCAAGGAGTTTCCTGGTTATTATAAAACGGCTGATGCAGGTTTTATCGATGAAGACGGTTATGTGTTTGTTATGAGTCGAACTGACGATATTATTAATGTCGCAGGTCACCGCCTGTCAACGGGTGCCATGGAAGAAATTTTAACGGATCATCCTGAAGTGGCTGAAGCCGCTGTTTTAGGTGTAGATGACAAACTAAAGGGCCAGGTTCCCGTCGGCTTTCTGGTTCTTAACGCAGGAGTCAGCCGTGATCATGCAGAGATCGTCAAAGAAGTCATTCAAATGGTCAGAGATCGCATTGGTCCGGTAGCTTCATTTAAAACAGCCACGGTTGTTCAGCGACTGCCAAAAACCCGTTCCGGTAAAATTTTACGAGGTACGATTCAGAAAATTGCCAACAGCCAGGAGTATAAAACTCCGGCAACAATCGATGACCCAGCTATCCTGGGAGAAATCAAAGATGCTTTGATCGATATCGGTTATGCCGGAGGCAAATAAACTAATCCCTTGTTGCCGGGAAGCCGAACCGGCTTTTGGAAAGGGATAAAACCCTGGCTTCTCAATAAAAACATTACGGGTGGTTGTTTCAATCGCGAAAGCAGGAAAAAAAGGTTTTGCAGCAATACCGGATTTATTACCAACAGGAACTCATAACCCAAATCCGGCAGCTATGAGTTCGTAGAATTCTCCTTCGTTCCGGGAACAACCCCCGTTTAACCAAAACAACAAACGTTAAAACCGGCGGTAATTTCGCTGCCGGTTATTGTTTCAAAATCGTTAGTATACGATGCACATCCCCTTTTTATCGAGCTCTAATCTAAACATCCCCTGGTTTTACTCATTGTTATTGAACGTTTTCTCATCGTTTAAAAAACCGAGAGTTGATTTTAATGTTTTAATAATCGCTTTTTTCCGCTATATTTTTCTTGCCTTAAATTTCCTCGTTTATATGAACACTCGTTTTAACGTTATCTCAAAAGTTTAACTTACCGGTATTTGCCGGGCGAACCCAATAGTCACACGACAGGATGGTCAGTTATTAGTTTTTGGTGAAAGCTCCGCTTTCTGTTTCGATATACAGGTATAGCATGGTTAAAAGGTAAGATTTGGTTCTTGAGCTGAGAGGTGAACCTCCATTTTCTATCCTACCCTGTGTGGTTGATCCACAAACCAATAACTGACGGCCGATAACCGATGGTCCTTTGAGGGCCTTGTTTTTGAGAGTCAAACAAACTCAAGCGATTCCTGATTGATGTACGGACTACCTCCCCATAATTCCGGTACAATGTCGTGCGGGATGGGAGCGCATCAACATCCCATGATTAGTGTGCAGGTTTTCAATGGTTTGAAGATTCATAATATGAAAGCTGTTTGAATGATATGATTCGTGTTCCAGGTTACAACATTATAGAAACTCTCCACGAGGGAACCAAGTCACAGGTTTATCGGGCAGTACACGACGTTGATCAAAAACCTGTGATCCTAAAAACTTCAACACAGGCTTATACTTCTCCGGATGACATAGAGCGTTTGCGATACGAATTCCGGATACTGCAAAGTTTATCGATTCCCCAGGTGATTCGGGCGTTCGAACTACTGCAGATAGGCAATGTCCCTGTGCTGATACTGGAAGACTGGCAGGGAGTTTCCCTGGATCGTCTATATGACGGACAGATTATGGATCTGGAAACCTTTCTTAGTACTGCCATCCAGCTTACCATCATAATTGGCAACCTTCATCAGATAGGGTATATTCATCGCAACATTCACCCGGGTAACCTGGTTTGGAACCGGGAATTTCAAATGCTGCAGCTGATCGATTTTTCCTTTACCTCAAAGCTGTTGCGTGAGAAGCACCAGTTTAACACGGCACAAAAACTGGAAGGTTGGTTGGCTTATATTTCACCGGAACAAACCGGGCGAATGAACCGAATGGTGGATTATCGCAGTGATTTCTATTCCCTGGGAGCGACCTTTTACAAACTGATAACCGGACAGGTACCTTTCAATAGCTCCACACCCCTGGAAGTAATCCATTGTCACATAGCCAAGCTTCCTAAGCCCCCTCATAAAATAAATCCCGATATCCCAAGGGTTCTTTCCGATATCATCCTAAAGCTGCTTTCAAAAGAAGCGAAAGAACGATACCAGGGAAGCTATGGCATTCGTGCTGATTTGGAATCCTGCCTGAAGCAGTTACAAGAATCAGGGTCCATCGACTACTTTCCCTGCGGTCAACAGGATCTTGCAGAGCACTTTCAGTTGCCGCAAAAGCTGTATGGCAGAGATGAGGAAATTACCTACCTTGCCGACATTCATGACAAAGTTTGTCAATCCAATCGTAAAGGCATGGTCATGGTTTCCGGGTATGCAGGGATCGGCAAGTCAAGCCTGGTGTTTGAATTACAGAAATCCATTGTCAAAAGCCAGGGATATTTTATTTCCGGGAAATATGACCAGTTCAAACAGGATATTCCTTATTACGGAATTGTGCAGGCTTTCAGGGAGCTGATCAGACAAGTTCTGGGTGAAGCGCCCAAAAAACTGGAAATTTGGAGAAACAAACTATTAACGGCCCTTGGCCCCAATGGTCAGATCATTATTGACGTTATTCCAAAGGTCAAGCTGATCATTGGCGAACAGCCCCCCATTGTTGAACTGGGGCCGACAGAAGCAAAAAACAGGTTTATTCTTGTATTTCAAAGCTTTATTGGTGTCTTCGCGCAACCGGAACATCCACTGGTAATCTTTCTTGATGATCTGCAAAATGCCGATCCCTCAACGTTTCAACTGGTTGAACAAATAATCGCCAACGAGGCATTGACTTCTATCCTGCTAATAGGTGCATACCGCAGTAATGAAGTTGGCGAGGAACACGATTTACGAAAGGCCATCGCGGAGATTGAAGGTGTTGGAAAAATCCATCACCTGTTTTTGGAACCCTTGCCGCTACCTATTGTGCAGTCTATGCTCTGTGATACCTTGGATAGGACGAGGGAAAACACCGAAGAACTCTCCCAATTAATCCATCAGAAAACCCGGGGGAATCCGTTTTATGTGGGAGAACTGCTGCAATACCTTGTAGATGACAAAGTTCTGAGGTTCGATTCCGCCAAAGGAGCATGGGAATGGGACCTGGATACAATTAAAACTCTCAGTGTGGCAAAAAACGTGGTGGATTTTGTTCTCACCAAAATGGATAAATTGTCCCCGGAATCCCGCAGAATTATTTCACTGGCAGCCTGTATCGGAAACCAGGTTGATTTAAAAACACTGGCTACAATCTCTCAACAATCACCAACCCAGGTAAACAAGCAGCTTTGGACGATTATTCAAGAAGGGATGCTGCTTCCCCAGGAGAAGAATTACGAATTGTGGAGCAATATCGAAGAACTCAGTCGACAGGTTCTGAACGATGAAATATCGATAAGTTTCCAGTTCCAGCATGACAGGGTACAGCAAGCGGCTTATTCGTTGATTCCGGAAAAGGAAAAATCGGACCTTCATTGTCAAATCGGTCGCTTGATGCTTGAAAACACAAGCCCTGAGCAATTGGATGAAGCAATCTTCATGATTGTACACCAGCTAAATTCCGGCCGGGATAAGATCCGGAAGCAGGAGGAAAAATGGGAACTGGCGAGGTTGAACCTGACAGCAGGCAGGAAGGCGAAGTCTTCGATAGCCTACGGATCTGCCTTACAATATTTTAAAATAGCCATGGATCTCCTGTCTCCCGACTGTTGGGAGAAAGATTATGAGTTTTGTCTGACCTTGTTCAAAGAACTCGCCGACTGTGCATATTCCTGTGGGGAGCTGGACGAAGCCGACACTTATGGTCGCACCCTGATGGAAAACTCCCGCCACCAGTTGGAAAAAACAGATGTCCTCTATATGCAGCTTCTTCACTACACCGTGATGGGCAAGTCTGATGAGGCCGTAAAGGCAGGTATTGAAGGACTTTCGCGATTAGGCTTGGTTGTTCCGGTCAAACCAAGAAAGGCCGCTGTTTATAAAGAGCTGGCCTTGATAAAATGGAAGATGCGCAACCGGAAAGTTAAAACGCTGGTCGATCTTCCGGCAATGAAGGGAGAGAAACGCCGGATGATTATTCGGATACTGATGCAGATGATCGGCCCCGCCTTTATCTCCTGCAATATCAATCTCTATGTGTTTCTCTGCCTGAAAGCCGTTAATCTATCGCTCAGGTTTGGAAACGCCAAGGAATCGGCGTTTGCCTATACCTGCTACGGAATGTTCCTGGGTGCCATGTTTAACGATTTTCACAGGGGAATGCAGTTCGGTAAACTCGGGCTTGAGCTGAATGAAAAATCCGGTAATCCGGATGACAAATGCAGGATCAATTTTTTCTACACCACCATGATCCATAGTTGGAACAAACCATGGAAAACCATGTCTGCCCTGCTGAAAGAAGGCATCAATGCAGGGTACCAAACTGGTGATATTTTCTATATGGGGAATTCCTACAATCATATTATCCTATGGGACCCCGATATTGACCTTACCAACTATATACAGGAAGAAACCAAGCATCTGGCCCTTTTGAAGGAAACAAGGTATCTGAATGCCTGGGAGAGCAGCAAGTTTGCCTTCCAGTTACGCTCCAATTTAAGGGGCCTTACATCAGGAATCTTCTCGTTGAGTGATGATTCATTTGATGAAAATGAATGCCTGCAGAGAAACAAAAGGGACAGCTTTGTTCCCGGCATAACCAAGTATTACCTCTACAAAATGCAAATGCATTTTTTTTATGAGGATTACAAAACAGCACAACAACTGCTCAAGGAGGTAGACAAAGGCATTGATGCCCTGTTTGGTCTTCCGTACACTGTTGAGCACTGTATTTTTGCCTTCCTGACACTGTCCACAACTTTCCGCGACCAGAGCCGCCTGGAAAAGAAACGCAGTTGGCAACGCATTAACAAGGAATACCTGAGAATGAAACAATGGTCGGAAAACTGTCCTGAAAACTTTAGCCATCATCGCCTGCTGATGGAAGCTGAACTGGCCAGGATTTCCGGAAGGATCAGGAATGCGGCTATTATTTACGACCAAGCCGTTGAAGCTGCGCAAAAGAGCGGTTTTCTGCAATATGAAGCACTGGCCAATGAAATCACGGCAAAGTTTTACTTGAATCTTTCCCGTAAAAAAATGGCCGGTGTGTTTCTGAGGGACGCCCGGGATTGCTATCTCAGATGGGGTGCAACAGCAAAAGTGGAGCACCTGGAGAACTCCTACCCTATCCTCAAATTACTAAGCGATGGTGACGATTCACAAAAAAAATCCCTGGACATCTACAGTGTGGTAAAGGCTTCCCGGGCAATTTCCGAGGAAATTGTGCTGGAAAAACTGTTGGAGAAACTGCTCACCATAGTGATCGAAAATGCCGGCGCTAAACGAGCAGTTTTGTTATTTGAAGAGAATGGCAACTTCCTGATCAAAGCCAAGTTGGAACTTGAAGGAAGTTTTTCATTGAAATCCATTCCCTTGGAAAAAAGCCGGAAATTACCTAAAACCGTCATTCAGTTTGCCATCCGAACCCGGGAAGTCTTGTTGTTGCCGGACGCCGTGAGCAAGGGTGACTTCACCGGTGATCCGGTAATTGTCAATGGAGACATCAAATCGATACTTTGTATCCCTATCAAACGTCAGGAAAAACTGATCTGTCTTCTTTATCTGGAAAACAACCTGATTGCTGATGCCTTCACCCCTGAACAGGTAGAAATGCTGAATCTGTTATCCGCCCAGGTGGCAATCTATATCGAGAATGCCCGGCTGTACAAGGAACTGGAAAAATCATTACACCAGGAACAACTTGCCAGAAAAGCCCAGGAGAAGCTCGATCAGCTAAAGGATGAGTTTTTGGCAAACACATCCCATGAATTGCGAACTCCCCTGCACGGAATGATCGGTCTGGCCGAATCGCTCATGGGTCAAAACAGCCAATCCCTTGGCCCGGATGTTTTATCCAGCCTGCAAACCATTTCATACAACGGCCGGAGACTTTCCAACCTCGTCAACGATCTGCTGGATTATTCAAAGATGAAGCATATGGATATTTCCCTAAATCTCCAGCCGTCCAATCTCTGGGAGATGGTGGAGATGGTGCTTTCACTGAACAAGCCGCTGATAACATCCAAGCAGTTGAAAGCCTGCAACGAAATAACTGCCGACACGCCTGCTGTGTTGGCCGATGAAAACAGGGTTCAACAAATCTTGAATAATCTGGTGGGCAATGCCATCAAATTCACGGATCAGGGTGAAATCCGAGTTTTTGCTGAAGCCGGTGTTGATGAAGTTAAAGTCATTGTTGAAGATTCCGGGGTCGGGATTGAACAAAAACGACTGACCGAAATATTCGAGCCCTTTAACCAGGGAGATGGTTCTAACGAGAGAGAACATGGTGGTACGGGGATTGGATTGTCCATCACCAAACATCTCGTTGAGTTGCACAAGGGTAATATACGAGTTGAATCGGTTCCCGGAAAAGGTTCCCGGTTTATCTTCACACTTCCGATAGCAGACGGGGCGGAAGCGCCCATCGGTACACCACATGGTATCACCCGTTTCACAGCTGCCTTGCCACAGGCCGACGAATCCAAAAATTTAGGTCTGGTTTCAGAGAAGAACGGCCTTTATAAGATCCTCATGGTTGATGATGAACCCACAAACCTGCAGGTATTGCAGAACTATCTCTCGGGGGAACCATACATTACCATGGCCGCTGCAAGCGGCCAGGAGGCCTTGGAACTGTTTGAAAAAAACGGTAAGCCGGATCTGATCCTTCTGGATGTTATGATGCCCAAAATGTCTGGGTTTGATGTTTGCCGGGAAATTCGTAAAACCACGCCGCCTCATCAGTTGCCGATTCTTTTCCTGACAGCCCGTAACCAGGTGCCCAGTCTTCTGGAAGGATTCTCCGCCGGTGCCAACGATTATTTGCCAAAACCTTTTTCCCGTGAGGAATTGCTGGTTCGAATTCAATTTCATCTCGAACTGGCACTGGTCACCAGAAAGCTCAACTCGTTGCGGACGTTCTCCAACCAGATCGGTGTTTTCAAGGATAAACTTCAAATCGCTCGCTCAGCGTACCTGCATATAAAAAACCAGGTACCTTCCAGCTTTGCCTGCCTTTTGAGTGATAACGCCGTTGTTGAAAAATCTGTTCGCAATGATGGTGACAATACCGAAATAAATCTGCCCCTGGAGCTACTACCAAGCGAAAAAAAACCTGTAGTCTTAGAAGACGTGGATCCGGCTCACTGGAAAATCAATGGCACAAAAGCAGGCAGTCTGCTTTATTTCCAATGGGACGAGTTTCAATTCTTTCTCTTCCGGGAGCCCAACACCAGAAGTTTTACTTCACAAGACCTGGAATACGTCAAGACCTTTCTTAATGAAATCAGAATTGTACGCAAAAACATCCACGCCGTTATCTTTCAAACAGAACCGGAACTACTGGAAAAACTGATTCAAATCCGCGTCCAGATTAATCAGATCATCTATCTAACCATTTCCAAACCCAACACGGAAGTTGTCTTCACTGATCCGGAAAAATCACTGGCCTTAAGACTTTCCCTGCAAAACATCGAAATATTTTTCGAAGAAGATACCTTTATCCGCGTCCATCGTTCTTTTCTGCTCAATCCCAAATACATTAAAAAAATAATTCGAGACAACAAAGTTCTCTCAGGCTACAAAATCAAAACCAGCGACGGCCATATCCCCATCGGAAAAACCTATCTCCCTGCACTTATGAAAAAATACCCCCAATGGTTTTAGGGACATTTTAGAATTTAGATTGATGATTTTAGATTTGCGGGTTGTGAAAGCTTCGCTTTCTTTTCTTAAATTTAAAAAATGTTCACACGATTTAAGCCAGTGGCCAGCTGCTAACTGCCAAAGGCCATGGAGATGATTTTAGATTTACTTGGGCATTTTAGATTTTAGATTGATGATTTTAGATTTACAGGTTGTGAAAGCTTCGCTTTCGTTCTTTTTTGTATATAAAAACAGCATTCACGATGTTGCTCCCAGGCTAAAGGCTTATCGCTCAATACTGAAAGTGATAAAAATTTGGTTTACCGGTTTTTGACTATTAGCTAAACTAAACTAAATTCATCCGAAACGTTCAAGGAGATAAAAATGCAGGTGAATATGCATGAGGCTAAATCAAGGCTTTCGGAGTTGGCCGAGAGGGTGTTGAAGGGAGAAAAGGTTGTGATAGCCAAAGCCGGCAAACCCATTTTGGATCTTGTCCCCCATGTTCCCAACAAGCAGGTTAGGCTTCCCGGTGGATATGAAGACGCCATTGAAATGGCTCCTGACTTTGATGAAACGCCGACAGAAATAGTCGACACTTTCTATGAGAGCGATGAATAGCTATCTATTGGATACCCATACCCTGCTTTGGTGGCTCACAAACTCTGACAAAATCGGAGCACGTTGCAGAGAGGTAATCAGCAATCCTGAAAATGACATTTATGTCAGCCCGATCTCTCTTTGGGAGATATCAATTAAGAAATCTATTGGAAAACTGAAAGCACCTGATAACATGGCAGCCATTTGCATGGAAAAGGGTTTTTTAGAACTAAAAATCTCATTGAAAGATGGGCAGGCCATGCAAACACTGCCTTGTCTACACAAGGATCCATTTGACCGCATGCTGATTGTGCAAGCAATCAATAACCGGCTGATAATAATCACTAATGATAAGATAATCAAAAACTATGAAGTCAAAACCCTGCCAGCCGGAAACTAACCTGTATATTTTAGATTTTAGATTGATGATTTTAGATTTACTTGGACATTTTAGATTTTAGATTGATGATTTTAGATTTTAGATTGATGATTTTAGATTTTAGATTGATGATTTTAGATTTACAGGTTGTGAAAGCTTCGCTTACATTTTATAAATTTGAAACTGTTCACACGATTTAAGCCAGTTGCCAGCCGCTAACTGCCAAAAGCCAAAAAAAAATGACTGAAGACCAAAAAGCGCTAATCCTTGAAACTATTGATTTGATGTCCAGGTTGTTTTGGGGGGTTGATAGCCAGTTTTCCCGGACTTTATGGGATGGGGGCTTAACCGGTTTTTTTTCAGAATTAAATGCCCTATTGAATGGTGATATCGCCCCCCAAATTAAAGCAATCAAGAGGAGCATCGAAAGGTTTGATTCTGCTGATGATTTGCATTCCGATTTGAACACAAGCTATGTGACCTTATTCGTAAATGCAAAAGAAGGACTGCAGGTTCCTTTGTATGAATCCAGTTATCTTCCGGGTGGTTCGGGATTAATGGGGGCAGCTTCGATTACAATGAAAGAGTTGTATGCACGGCAAGGCCTCTCTTTGGCGGAAAGTCATAACGAACCCGCAGATCACTTGTCTGTCGAGTTGGAATACTTATATTTCGTTTTACAAAAAGGCTGGGAAGAGGGAGACGAAGCAAGTCTTGCTGAAGCTTCCCGTTTTGTAAACAATGTTTTGCAGAGCTGGTTTCGGGAATTTGAAAAACGTCTAAGTAAAGCCGACTCTCATTCGATCTACGCCCCGTTTGCAGGTATTTTAAAATCTGTTTTAATCCAACTGGCAAAAAGACGATGGATTGAAACAGAAAGCAATTGACCGGATTATTTCCCTGAATGAAGCGAGAACCTTTCGGGGGGCACCGTTAGATCCTATACACCGGCATTCAAGGTGACAAAAAAACTGATTTGGTCGAAGGTAAAGTAACGGTGGATCAAACAAGCCAGGTCCACCTTTTGTCATGATAACTCAACACTCCGCTTGAAATTATGGCCTTACTGTATTTCGGTAACGCTATAAGTATTATCCTCGTTGTAGGTCAATTCCGCTTCCAAATAGTAAACCTTCTTGAGATTGGGTCGAAGATCCTGAACCATGTAGTAAGCTTCACCACTCCTGGCACCTGAAGCACACACGAAAACAATGGGTAATGCTGACTGCAGTTTAGGGATTTGTGCTTCGAGTTGATCAGTTGGAATATTGATAGCCGTGGGAAGATGACCGGCAGCAAATTCATCCGGATCACGCACGTCAATCAACATGACACTATTCGGATTTTTCTCGATAATTTGTTTGAACTGGGAAATCTGAATGGTGCCTTCTTCACCACCCGCTTGAAGTTTGGTAGCACCAACCGCTTTTTTCCAGGCCGGGTATCCGGCAGCAAACACCTTGACATTTGTGTAACCCATTGCGATTGCTTTGGCCGCAGATTTGTGACTGAGCTTGCAATGAAATCCTCCGCAATAGAAGACCAGTTCTTTGTTTTTATCCTTGGGAAGATTGCCGGTCATTTTTGCAAACCTGGAATCCGGGATACTAAGAGCATTTGGCAAGTGGCCTTTGTCAAATTTGGTTCTTTTCGGTCTGGAATCAATGATCACCATGTCGGCATTTTTCACGACCTGTGATTTCATATAGTCAACCGAAACTGTCGGGTAGGCTCCCTTCTGCTTCATCCAATCCGGATACCCGGCCGCATAAACCCTGACATTTGTGTAACCAAGCTTTTCCGCCTTAAATGCGGACTTATGGCTCAGGCTGCAATGGAATCCGCCGCAATAAAACACCAACAGGGTATTCTTATCCTTGGGTAGTTTGTCTGTCATCTTGTCAAACTGGCTGTTGGGAATGCTTATTGAGTTTGGAATATGTCCCTTGTCAAACTTGACTCTTTTGGGACGGGAATCAATCAGCATCGCACCTTTAGGAGCCGGAATTTTCGTGAATGGCTTGACAAACTCGACGTCAACAATTTGCGGATACTCCTTAAATTTCTTGGTTTTGGTTTGAGTGGCGGGTGTACATCCAACCCCAATAAATGCCGTTAGTGCAATTAAAAGGGGTATCCATTGAAATATCTTCGAGGATCTCATCTTATCTCCTGCATTGTAAGAAAAGGGTTCAGCCCTTCTCATGTTGATTAAAAGACCAGACAGCCCGGCCTTTGGTAAAAACGAAGCACGGATGAATCATCGGCCAACCATTCATATGGATTCGTTTTTGAAAAATGATTGATTCAGTTTTTCAGCAGTAGGCTGCTGATTCGGTGTAAAAGACTGCCAACATCTTCGATATGATCACTCTGGACAAATACAATCTGTCTTTGATCATCGCTGATTCGCTTGATCAGGTAAGAGGTTGGCAAGATCGGTCTGCCCAGGCATTCAAACAGCTCCCATTTCGAGTCTGCAAACAATGGAAATGGTATGTCGTATGTCTCTCTAAATTTGGCTACATGACGGTTTTTGCTGCCGGCTCCAATCCCGATGATTTTAATCCTGTCATTTAAATTTTTGTTTTTATTGAAATTATCATACAAAACCTTATAGTTCTTGATCTCTTCAACACAGCTAAAGCAACGCTCATTGTAGATTTCCACATAGAGATATTCCGCAGGAATATCTACCATGCGAACCGATTTTGATGAGCTCCCTATTCCCAGGTACTGTGAATCTTTAGCAGGTTTCAGCAGACTAAGGTTGCACTTTGGAAAGACGTCACCTGCGGTTAATGGTTCCGGTTCATCAGCAAGTCGCTTCGACAGGTCTGCTCTATGCCAACCTTTGTAGCCAATAGGTATGCGAGATACATTTTTATATCCCAGGCTCACGGCCCAGCGTGAAGCTATTGCGCTTCGGATTCAGGTGTAACTGCGGCAATAGATTAAAACTTTTTTATGTTTATCGGGTCCCAACAGTTTTTTATAGGCTGCCTTCCTTCCCGGATCGAGCTTTAGTTGATCACCCAGGTGAAACTCCATATTCACAGCATTGGGCAAGTGCCCCATGGCATATTCATAGTGCGGCCTGACATCAAGCAAGAGAACCTCCCGGGTGCCATTGAGCAACGATTTGACCTGCGACAGTCTTAAGACGGAATATCCGTTATCTTTGGCCTCCTTCTCAGCCTTTGCCCACCAAGAGCCAGATTCCTCTATGGCAAGCAGGGGGAATAAAGACAGCAGCAGGCCTGTCATTAGTAGTGAAATTGCTGTTTTCATTCATTTTCCCTCGGTTAATACAGGATAAATCAAGTGAATTACAAGTCAGACATCAATACCGTCCCTATGGGACTCAATTGACGTTCAATATTGAGTCAACCAGCGGTTAACACCGCTGGCTACTATTGTGCCATCCCTTCGGGATTAATAGCTCGGACACCAAATTTACCTATGTTAACAAGTAGCCGGCAAATATGATTAAAGCCCCAACGGGGCGATATATAGTAGCCAGCGGTGTTAACCGCTGGTATTGGAGTTCGTAACGATCACAAGAGTCCCATAGGGACGACACCCAAGATCACCTGAATTGGAATCAAAGGTTGATCCGTCGTTTTACTCCATCACCCACCTTCCAAAATTTGCTTGTTGGCGAGGACGCTCAATTTGCGGGACTCGCAGCAAATCCGCCATTTCATTTGAACCACTTACCAGATGTTAGGTTGCCGATTGATGCAAAACTATCCGGAACCCAATCGAAACATAATTCTAACGCTTAAGCTCCATCTGCTCCTCATACCAGAGTTTGTTGTGATGCTTGACAAATGATTCGGGAATCATTCCGGTAAACATGGAGAAAAAAGCCGGTCTTTCCTCCTTCAACAAGGCAGCCATATAAATATGAATCAGTAACCCGGCAAAAACCAGCCCAACGACAACGAAATGTATCAAGATGGACCATTGCACTAGCGCTGTATTGACATACATGAATTTGGACAAGGTCATGATGATTCCGGTGACTGCAATCACAACACCGCCAAAGGTAGCAGGAACGGCAAAAAACTTTTGTCCGAAGTTATAAAATCCCTGTTCCGGTAATTGGCTATCCATACCGAAGCGTTTAAGCATCTGTTCACCCAGTGTCAGAATCACCATTTTCTTAAACAGCCAGAGTAGATCCCGCACTGGTGAAACAGTCAAGATTTCCCTGGTATATTTGAATAAATGCTCTTTTGGATTCATCAAAATAAAAACCAGGTAGCCGACTATCCAGATAATGCCAATCGTTACATGGATAAAAAGCAGTTCTCCTCCCCCAACCAGATTTTGCAGGGTATTAGGCCACCACATACCAACAGGCGTCAAGGCCGGATTTTTAATTAATCCCAGTCCCGTGACCAGCAAAAGCAGCCAGCAAGCAGCATTAAACCAATGGATAAAAATCGCTGGTTTTATATGACGTTGAATCATTTTATTGTTCATGATGTTCCTCCGGCGCTTCGCCAGTCTCTTTGGCAACGTTTGCTTTTCGATTTAAAAACTGGCGCCCCAACATGGTGGCGACAGCAAAGGCGTTAATTCCAGTGGCTGCCCAGACTACGGGCTTGGCTACGCTTTCCCACAATCTGATGGGTGCCGGGGCACTAATTTCAACCGGCCAGTCCATCGGTTCTGTTTGATTGATGTAATGCATTTGGGGATTGGTGTTGGATTTTTGATTAATCACCTGAACGGTCTTGTTTTTATTGAACAGCTTTCCGGCTTCACTGGTTGGATCATTGATATCCCCAAATACCCTTGCTTTGGTAGGGCAGGTCTCAACACAGGCAGGCAGTCTGTCCGCGCCTTGCCTGGAGCTGCAGTAATCGCATTTATCCGCGACATTTTTTACAGGATGACGATACCTGGCATCGTAAGGGCATGCTTCGATGCAACTGGAGCAACCGATGCACAGTTTATCGATTACTTTAACCGCGCCATCGGCAGAATCTTTGTAGGTTCCTCCCGAAGGACAGGCATCTACACAAGTCGGAGAATCGCAATGCATGCAGGCTCCCGGCTGGTAGTGAGCGGTTTTGTTTTTACTCATCCAGTCCGGGTCTGAAAAATCAGGTTCTGATTGCTTGATCCAAATTCTGGAATATCCCCGAGGTACTTTGTTCTGTACTTTACAGGCAACCAGACACGCTTTGCAGTCAATGCATTTTGAGGAATCGATCACCATTGATAATTGTTTTTTCATACCCCTCCTATCTTCTTCACGTCCACAAAGGTTTCGTGCATGGCCATATTACCGGTCAGCTCATCGGCATGGTCCTCCAATAGTTCAACCACACATGCCCCTTTATCCTGCAGCAGGGAAAGCTCTTTCGAGATCACGCCAAAACCGCTTTCCATGTAAACCGTATCCGCCCGAATGCCGTGTTTAAATGTGGCTTTTAGCCTGACTTTACCGACCGAGCTGCTGACTTCGACCAAATCCCTTTCCTTAATCCCAAGCTTCGCGGCTGGTTTGGGATGCATCCAGAGTACATTTTCCGGCATCAGTTCATTCAGCAAGTCATAGTTGGCGGTACTGCCATGGGTAAAATAAGCATTTCTGCCGATCACCACCCTGAACTGATTGCCTGACCCCTGCTTGGGAGGTCTGTAAACCGGCAACGGATCGATATCCATGTCAGCATAGCGACTATTATAGAGTTCAATCTTTTTTGACCGGGTTTTGTAAATCTTTCCTTCATAAATGCCATAAAGCTTGCTGGGATTATAGTAGACACCGTCCTCCTTCAGTGCCTGTTCAGCATAGGGGAGCTTACGCAGTTGTTGTTTGCGATATTCCTCAACGGTGAAGTTGAAGAATTCACCCAACTCAAGTCTATTTGCGGCTTCCTTAAGGATTTCGAAGACAGGTTTGGATTCAAACAATGGCTGAATGACGGGGTCCCTGGTCACCACGCAGGCACAGGCTGAAGAGCCTTGCAGACCGCTTGCCGGATCTTGTCTTTCCAGGTAGCTCGAAGAAGGTAAGACAAGATCGGCATACCAGGCTGTATCACTCATGGCAATATCCACACAGGCCACGAAATCCAGCTTGTCGATCATTTCAATGGTTTTCTGCCTGTTGGCTCCGGTCTGCATGGGATTGAACTTGTATAAAAACCACCCTTTGACCGGGTAAGGTTCCTGTTTGATGATTGCATCCCGGACATGTTTAAACGAGCCTTCCTCGTTAAACATGATTGGGGCCATTTCCGCATCGATTCGGTCGTCAGGATTGTCCTCATAGAAAGGAGGCTCTTCCAGTTCCGGACCTGCCAAACCGACCTGCCTGGTAGCGGTGAGTCCTCCCGGTTTATCCCAGTTACCCAGGATAGCATTGACAATCGCCATGGATCGTCGGATCTGGGTGGAATCCAGGTAATCCGAACTTCGTCGGCCGGGATAAACAATGGCTTCCGGCGCCGCCTTGGCCAGTTCCCTGGCAATTCTTCTAATGTCTTGTGCGGGAATGTCGCATTCTTTTTCAGCCCATTCAGGCGTGTATTGTTTGACATGCTGCTTGAGTTCGTCCAAGCCGTATAGTTTTTCAGCAGCGTAATCAGCGTCGTATAGTTTTTCCGTAATAATCACATGAGTCACAGCCAGAAAAAAGGCCATATCAGTGCCCGGTTTAATGGCAAACCACTCATCCGCCAGGGCCGCCGATTTTGTATAGCGGGGATCGAGCACCACCAGTTTGCAGCCCCTTTGTTTGGCGGTCATCAAATCGATACTGTCCGGTGTCACGAATGCTTCAAACCGGTTGGAGCCGGCCATGATTAGATAATTGGTATTGAGAACATCGGCAAAAGGAACTTCGCCATAGGTATCTAAAAACGCCCTGTTGCGACTGATCAGGCAGTTGGATTCATGAGTGGTGATGTTGTAACTTCCGAACACTTCCGCAAACCAATGAACAAAGGTTGATTGCATGTCTGACCCCGGGGTGAATAAAACCCCGCAGCGAGTATATTCATCGGCAATGGTTCGGAGATTCTCTGCTAAAATTGAGTAGGCTTTATCCCATGAAATCCGTTCCCATTTACCCTCACCTCTTTTACCTTTGCGAAGAAGCGGATATTTCAGGCGATCGGGATCATAAACCCGGTTAATACCCGCATTCCCCCTGGCACATAACATTCCTCGTGATTTGAGAAATTTTGGATTGGGATCAAGCTTGGTAATGACATCATTTTCCACCCGGGCGATTAACCCACATTTATTCATGCATATATCACATGCAGAGTAAGCAGAACGACTGATGGGGTTGTTGGGCTTTTTCTCGTCAGCCAGTGCTCTCAAGACTGGGGCAGTTCCTGTTGTTGCAATGGCAGTGGATGCGACACTGGTCCATTTAATAAACCTGCGTCGTGAAATTGGTGTTCTGAGTTCGGCAACCATATACTCTCCAGACCGGATTTGTGATCGTGTTACTTACATTTAAGAGGAGAAGGAGAATCGAATGCGTGATTATGCATATATGCATAGGTGTCAACCAGGTCTTTTTCTTTCAGTTTTGCCCAGGCACCGCTGCATTTTAACTGCTTGAACTCTCCATCTTTAAAAATAGCCGTCCACTCGGCCTGGGTTTTGTTGATGGGACTAAGCTCTTTTGCTTCACCGTTCTCGACATGACAGGTACGGCAATGCTTTCGGAACAGGTATTTCCCCTTTCTGGCATTAGGTTTCTTAGCGTAAAGGGTTTGGGCCAGAAATATGCAGAGCAGCAGGGTTACAATTATCAGTCGAAGTGATCGTTTCATAATTCCTCATGTTAACTTGATGTTTCCAGGCAACAGTTTGGTCTAACCTTCTGTTTATTCTATCTTTATTCCATACAAACTGCTGAATTAAAGTAAGTTGGTGTCTATTTTGCAGCTAATATGCCAGTGGTTTTTGAATAGCTATATTGCTGTTATATATGGATTTTACATTCAAAGCCGGCACAAAAACCCGAAGCGATTGTTAACCATGTTAACAATCTGCTAACAACGATGTTGAACTGTTAATGAGCTGATTACACTGTTAATTTCAAGACTGGCTGACCAGCCGGATATGAAACCATAGTATTTAATATCTCTTTAAAGTTAGGAGCTTAAAACAGATCTGAGGTGTTAATTGATGGCATTAACAGAATGTGTTAAGATGGGGTTAACACTGTTAACTAAAACTAAACATTGTAAACATCATTTATTGCATATAAAGGTTAAAATCCGTAAAGGCAGGTTTGACCGAGGTTGGTGGATCAGCATCCGGACTTTGTCATAAGAGAAAAACCTATGAGTTTATAAAGTTTATGGACCAAATTTCACACTCGTCACCCCGGGTTTGATCCGGGGTCCATTAATTATTTCAATTGGTTGCAAATGGATTCCGGGTCAACAGACTGTGTCGTAATGAAAAAATCTATGATTTTTCCAAGAACCGTAGGATGGGTAACGTAGTTACCCATCGGGTGGGATGTGATCAAAAGCCATATATATAAAGGGTTGATGGGTAACAAGTTACCCATCCTACATTCTGCCCACGATTTCAGCATGCTACACGATAGATTCCGGGTCGAGTCCCATGAGCGCTAAGTTGATAGTACAAAATCACAAGCTTCCCTGTAAGGGAAGATTATAACAGCCTAGGGTAAGTGAGCTTGCGAACGTCACCCTAGGTTAGAATCCCCCGTACACAAGAACGCTGAAGGCGTTCATCAAGAGCTTATTCCTTCATTTAAGTC
>JANQLH010000171.1 GCA_028280735.1 SAR324 cluster bacterium
GATAACCGATAACCGATAACCGATAACCGATAACCGATAACCGATAACCGATAACCGATAACCGATAACCGATAACCGATAACCGATAACCGATTAATACATGGCTTCGATCAAGTCGGAAAACGCCTTGTGTACGAAGCTTCGCTTCACTTTCATGGTGGGAGTCACCTCGCCGTCTTCAACGTAAAGCTTTTTGGGCAGAATGGTGAATTTCTTTGGCTGTTCGACGCGAGAAAGCGTTTCGTTGACTTTATCGATCTCATTTTGGATTAATGCCCTTATTTGCTCTGCTTGAGTCAAGTCCCCGTAGGTGGAGAACTGAATTTTGTTGTCTTGGGCGTATTTAACCACTGTGTCTTCATCTATCATAACCAAGGCAGTGACATATTTCCTTTGATCACCAATCACAATAGCATCGTTGATATAAGTACTGGCTTTCAGCTTGTTTTCAATGTATTGCGGTGTAATGTTTTTACCGCCTGCCGTGACGATGATATCCTTTTTTCGATCGGTAATTTTTAAAAATCCGTCTTCGTCTAATTTTCCAATATCCCCTGAGTGTAACCAGCCATCAACAATGGTTTCCGCCGTGGCTTGGGGGTTTTTGAAGTAACCCTTGAATACGGAAGGAGACTTCACCAGGATTTCGCCATCTTGAGCAATTTTCACTTTCGTACCCGGAATGGGTGTTCCAACGGTTCCAAATTTTACGTTGCCTGCCTGCGAGGTACAGGTAACACCTGATCCTTCGGTTTGTCCGTATCCCTCAATAACATTAATTCCAATCGATTGAAAAAAAAGCAATACTTCTTCAGAGATGGGAGCCGCACCTGAATAAGCAATTCGCATGCGATCAAATCCCAGCCTTTCTTTTAACTTTCGAAACACAGCAAAATAGGAAAACCAGTAAAACAATTCAAGCAGAACAGGCACTTTTTTGAAATTCATCTTCAAGGATGCCCGCTTCCGACCAATGGCATATGCAAGTTTAAATACCCTGTGTTTGAACCGGGTGGCATCCGACATACGTATATGAATGGCCGAAGCGTATTTTTCCCAGATTCTGGGCACAGCGTAACCTACAGTGGGGGAGATCTCCATCATGTTTTCGGTGATTGTGTCCGGGCTTTCGATGAAATTTACGACATAACCGTTAACGATGTGACCAAATACGGAAAACATACGTTCGAAAACGTGGCAGAGAGGAAGAAATGACATGACCTCATCTTTGTCTGACATGGGATTTGCTTGAGTTAAAGCATCAGCAAGCCAGGTGACATTGGCATGAGTCAGCATGGCACCTTTCGGAGGCCCGGTGGTGCCTGAAGTATATATCAGAACGGACAGATCTTCCGCTTTAACCTGGTTGAGCTTGTCTTCAAACAACTCGGGTTGCTCCCGGCAAACCTCTTTACCCAGACTCATCAGCTTGTCGAATGACATGACCATGGGATCTTCAAAATCTCTTAAACCCTCAAGGTCCCAAACGATTACTTTTTTTAATCCGGGAGTTTTATCTTTGAAAGTCAACCATTTGTCCAGTTGTTCTTCATTTTCAGCAAAAAGAAAAACCGATTCGGAGTGCGCCACAGTATATTCAACCTGGGCAGCGGCGTTGGTGGAATACACACCCACGGCAACGCCCCCGACACATTGAATGGCCAGGTCAGCAACTACCCATTCCGGGCAATTATCGCCGATAATTGAGACACATTGTCCTTTTTCCAATCCCATGGATACAAGTGCAGAACCGATGAACCTTGCCTGCATATAATATTGAACCCAGGATAGATCGTGCCAAAGGCCATACTGCTTGTAACGCAAGGCAACTCTATCCCGGAATTGGTCAACCGTGGCCTTGAATCTTAGGGGTACTGTATTTGGGATCACGTAATTATCTCCAGACTTTTTTTCTTTTCCAGCGTTGGTATCCTTTTGCTGATTCTTCCGAACGCACGCCGAGGTAGAACTCTTTGACATCTTTGTCATTTAGAAGATCCGCCGACTTCCCTTTCATGACAAAGCGGCCGTTTTCCAGTATTAATCCGTAATCTGAATTGGAAAGCGCCATTTTGGCATTTTGTTCAACCAGAAGGATGGTAACCCCGTCCTTATTAATCGATTTGATGATTTTAAAGATATCTTTCACCAAAATCGGTGATAAGCCCAATGACGGCTCATCCAGACATAGCAGTTTGGGTCGGCTCATCAATGCTCTTCCAATTGCCAGCATCTGTTGTTCACCGCCGGAAAGAGTTCCTGCCCACTGGTTCACCCGGTCCTCAAGAATCGGAAAATATTTGAAAACCTGTTGAATATCCATTCTGATGCCTTTCTGGTCCGATCGCGTAAAAGCCCCCATCATCAGGTTTTCTTTTACCGTAAGCTCTTCAAAAACCTCCCTGCCTTCAGGTACGTAGGAAATGCCCATGCGCATGATGTCTTCGGTATCCTTCCCATTAATCTGTTTACCCATGAACTCAATGATACCTTTATCCGGCTGGTCTTCGATCAGTCCCATCAGGGTTTTCAAAATTGTGGACTTGCCCGCTCCGTTGTTTCCGAGAATAGTGGTTATAGTTCCCGCTTCAACGGAAAGCGAGGCCCCGCGGATGGCGTAGATCAGATCGTAGTAGGTTTCTATGTTTTTAATCTCAAGCAATGTCGCCAATGTCGTCATCCTCTCCTAAGTATGCTTTTAAGACTTCCGGATGTTTCTGTACATATTCCGGGATTCCCTCGGTAACCGGTTTGCCGAAGTTAATGACCAGAATCCGGTCTGATATATCCATCACCATCTGCATGTCATGTTCAATCAGTAAGATGGTAATGCCCAATTCATCCTGGATATCCTTGATCCAGAAAATCATGTCCTGTTTCTCTTCGGAGTTCATTCCTGCGCAGGGTTCATCCAACAGCAGTAATTTGGGTTCGAGGGCCAGGGCACGGCCTAATTCCACCAGCTTTTGGGTGCCGTATGGCAGTCCGCCGACAAATTTATTGCGGGCAGCTTGCAGATCCAGAAGGTCGATAATCTCCTCAACTTTTTCTCGGTGCCGGGTTTCCTCTTTACCGGCAAAGGAGTTCTTCCCCCACATCAATCCGCCTCGTAACACACCGGTTTTGATAAAAACATGCCTGCCCAACATGATATTCTCCATGCAGTTCATTTTGTTAAACAGCTCAATATTCTGGAATGTTCTGGCAATTCCCAGGCGGGCTATTTTATCCGGTTTCAGACCGGTAATATTTTTAGTCTTAAAGCGGATCGAACCTTGATCCGGTTTATAGATTCCGTTGATGCAATTAAAGAGAGTTGTCTTCCCTGCACCATTGGGACCGATAACAGAGAAAATCTCTCCCTTTTCGATGGAAAAACTGATTCCTTCCAAAGCTCTAAGGCCGCCGAATGAAATCCCCAAATTGTCGATTGAGAAAAAAGACATATATTTGCAGTAATAGCTTGATTAGGTTGATTGAAGTATAGCCGATTTCAAACTGTCGGCAGTCACATTTATAACGCTTTCTTGCCAAAAGGGTGTTCAGGCTTTATCCGGCAATATAACTCCGGGTGGCCTGAACCGGTTGCAGAAAGACCTATCTCTTGGCTTTCCAATCGTATTCCGGGGCAATCCAATCGGTTAAACGTTCGGCATTGCCTTCCTTATCCGCACATCTGGCAATGAATACCGAAACCTGGCCCTGGCGTGTAGACGGATCATCTGCATCGAACTTGCCGTATTGAACAGGTCCCATTGATCCCTGGAAGTCCAGCTTTTCGAGCTCTTGAACCAATCGTTCCCGTGACAGATTCCTGCCTGCATTTTTCAGTGCTTCAACCAAAGGCTCAGCAAAAGCCATTCCTGCAATATAAAAGGTACCCCAGCGTTCACCTTTCGCGGCATATTTTTGATAAGCCCCTTTGTAACGGTTAAGGACCGGGTGGTCTTCTCCCGGAAGCACACTGAAAGCAGCTGTGATTACGCCGACCCATAATCCCCTGGTGATTCTAACCATAAAGGGATAGTCGGAAACCGTACTGCTGCTCATAAATTGAGGACGGAATTTCATGGCTGCTGCCGTACCCACAATTCGTGCGGCAGACCCGGGGTCGACCCAGAGTAGCACCACATCGGCCTTCGACTTTATCAGTTCGGCTACATGGGGTTTGACATCAGTATCTGTGAGGTTTTTGGGAATTGAAGTAACCAGTTTCGCGTTGTATTCGGACATTTGTGATTCAGCACCTCTTAACCCGTTTTTGCCGTACTCATCGTTTTGATAAATAATCGCGATGCGTTTTTTATTCATGTTTTCCTTGGCGTATTTGACCAGGGCTTTCGCTTCGACAATGTACAAGGGATATGTTGGAAAAAGATATCTCCGTGGAGGATCGATCCAAACCAGGGAACCGGCAGCAGGTGTGATCCAGGGTACTTTTCGGTCCATTAAATAATCCTTCACCGCCATCCCGGGTGCTGACCCTACGCCGCCAACCCAGGCAAATATGCCATGTTTGCTTTCCTGAAGTTGCTTGACTCCGGCTTTTGTTTTTGCCGGATTGTAGGCATCATCAAAATAATGATACACGATCTTCCTGCCGTGGATGCCACCTTCATCGTTTATCATTTTAAAAAGTGCATCGGTTCCCCTGGCTACAGATCCCCAGGGAGCAGCCGGACCTGTTTGCGGTCCCCATTGTCCAATATGAATTTCAGTATCTGTCAATCCTTCATTAGCAATCGTATTTCCCGTGAATCCGAACAACGCGGCGATTAAAACATAACCCACTGCAAGCAATTTTGTTTTCATGAGCTCTCTCCTCTAAAGGTTACCTCAGACTTGGGTTGGGTTTACAAAATGCCTTACCGGTCAGACTTTTTTCACATAATGGCGCGCAAACAAACCACTGGGCTTAACGCATAAAACCAGAACGATAATGGCGAAAGGTACAACGGATTTAAACTCTATGGAAACATACCCTCCAAAAAGGTTCTCAATAATTCCCAGCATATACGCTCCGGCTGCAGCGCCCGGAAGTGAAGTCATTCCTCCCAGCACGGCTGCTGAAAATCCTTTGAGCAGTGGCCCCCACATCATAAAGGGTTCCATCAAAATGGGTGCAGTGAGTAGGGCTGCAGTGCAACCAACCATGGATGATATCCCCCAGGTCAGCATCATAATGCGTTTGGTTCGGATTCCCATGATTCGCGCTGCAACCGGATTTTGTTGAGTGGCTTTCATGGCCATTCCCAATTTGGAGTAGCGATAAAATACAAACAAAGCCGCCATGATCAGCATGGCAATAACAAGGGAGAGCATTTCCAGAGTACTGAAATAGGCACCCCCAATGTCGATACTGTCATAAGGACCAATGGGAAAAGGGAACATTTGCTGGTCGGCTCCAAACTTCCAGGAAACCAATCCCAGCAGAATAAATTCCATGCCGATGGTAATAATGATCAAACCCAGCAGGTTAGGCTCTTTAGCGCGCCTTAAAACAGCAAACTCCAAAACAACCCCTAACAACAAGGCAAATATATAGGCGGAAACAAAGGCGGACAAAAACGAAAAGCCGTAACCTTCCAGAAGCATGAACGTAAAATAAGATGACGCCAGGGCCATTTCTCCCTGGGCAAAGTTTACCACTTCGGATGTTTTGTAAATAATCACCATCGCCAGGGCCATCAATGCATATGAGCTGCCCACTGCGATTCCGCTTACCACCATCTGAAAGAATTCAAGCATCTGCTTCCTTTTTCTAGTCATTCAAAACGGCCAGGTCATCCAATATTTCTTTATTCGTATCCAAATCCCAAAAAGCCCCAGCGGTTCAAATACCATTATCAAAATCATAATCAGTCCCAACACAATGTACTGGATATTGGACACACCGGTAATGGAAAAGTAACTTTGGGACAGCAATTTTAACCAATCTCCAAAATAAGGCAGATCCAAAATATTTCTTAATTGCAGATCCAGCCAGGAAATCAGGCAGGCCCCAGCGATAGAGCCCATTATCGATCCCAAACCGCCTACCACAATGTAAGCTAAAAAAGTAATGGACATTACCAGGCTGAATAGTTCCGGCTCTATAAACCTCAATACAAACGCATAAAGGCCACCGGCCAGGCCGGTATAAAACGCGCTGATAGCAAAGGAAAGGGTTTTGTAGTATGCCAGGTTAACACCCATGGTTTCTGCTGCAACATCTGCATCACGGAGTGCCACAAAAGCCCTGCCAACTTTGGTGCGCACCAGGTTTCGGGCAAACCAGGCCAAAAATACGGTCAGGGGAATCAGCAGGAAATAGAAATCACGGTCAGATTCGATTTGCCAGCCAAAGAGGGATAGTGGTGGAGTATGCAATCCGTTACGTCCTCCGAAAAGGTCGATTTTACCAATGATCAGGGTTATGGTGATCCCAAATCCAAGTGTGGCGATAGTCAAATAAGGGCCTTCCAGACGCAACGCCGGGAATCCGATCATAAACCCGAAAAGGGCCGCAATCAGCGCAGAAAGAGGAAGGGCAACTATAAAAGGGAGACCGGCAAGAGACATCAATACAACGGTGCCATATGCTCCAATCGCGAAAAATCCGGCGTGTCCCAATGAGATCTGACCGGTAAACCCCACTAGGAGATTCAATCCAATGGCAACAATGACGTTGATCGCCATATAATTCGCCATATAAACATAATAATTGCCGGGCACCACAAACGGAAACACCGCCAGTCCGGCAAACAGGACAAGAAACCAGAATACTACCGTGCCCGAACTAAGAAGTCTTACATCCTCGTAGTACTCTCTCTTCATATCCATAAATTGTTCTCCTGATATCGAAAATTTTCGAAGACAGAAATAAAAAGCATAACGGAGATGCAACATTATCGCATTGCAAATCCAGCAAGACCAGCTCATTGTTTATGAAGCATGGCTATTAAAAATAACCTAAAATGTCAAGCTTTTATTGATAAATTACGCTAAAGCCTGTCTTTTCAATTTCCTGATTACCAAGGCAATAAAATGCAGGTAATCATCACTACATTTTGCATCTCCGCTACTGAAAGCATGTTGCGCAAAATCATTTTTATGAGATCTATAATGCCTTTAATACCGGGGCGATATCGCTGCAACAGAAACGTCTCAAACAAGAGACAAAGGTTTTATAACAGGGTCATGCTTAGCAAAAGAAGAAAAGACCTGATTATTGATTATTTTCGGTAAACCAAGCACAAACCCGGAGTACGGCCTTGATCCGGCATATCCGCTCAGTGCATTGTCTTTCCCGGTTGTTGTCCTGCTGCTTTCAGCTAAGTTAGCCGTAAGGTCCCACATTCGGACGCCGGTCGGAAGCTGATCTCGTGCGTTGCCGGAAGGAAACGGCCTGAAATAGGTGGGATTGGAGGACATGAAAACCGTCGGCATAACTGCGAGATCCCTGTGAAACCAGGGGCTATCGAGGCCAAGGTTGAAGGAGTAGTTCAGAATTCGGTGATCAAGCGGGTAGAGGAACTCTAAACCCGGTTTATGTCGTTTGCCGAGGGACCATTGGGATTTTCCCTATGGTGAAGCAGGGTTTATTTCATCAAACCAACTGTTTTTTACTTGATTATACTAATTAAATCGATCACTGATTCACGTCAATCGAGCTACTAGACGATGAACAGAGTCAAAACAAGAGGTGGTCATTTAAAGGTGCCGACCCGAAGCATCGTTCCGAGTAAAAGTCTATGTCTTTTCAGATTCTTATCGAAAAAAACAGATGAGCTGGAATATTGATTGTGCTTGTGTTAAAACGTTTGCAAAAAAATAACAACAATTGTGGTTATAATCTTACTGGAAAAAACGATAACCTAGGGAGGAGCACCATGTCCGAAGACTTAATTGACCTAATCAACGACCTTCACCAGATGCAGACTTTGCTAGATTTCATGATCAAAGGTTTCGCCGCCCTGGCCACCGAAACTACAGACCACAAGCTGCGGCTTACGGAATGTGAAGCCCTGCAGGTCACCGAATACGCCAACGATATGGTTGGCCAGATGATTAAACGTGTGGAGGACGTTTTTAAGAAAGAATACTGCAAACCTGAATAGCATTCCGAAAAGCAGCTTGGCGCTTCGAATTTCAGTGCTTTCAGTATTCAGCTCTCAGCCGGTTTTTTGCTTTTCTTTACAATGCTGTAAGCTGAAGGCCGTAAACTTCCGAAACAAAATCTACCTTTTAGGTCTTTTCTTGCAGGAAATTGATTGGTTTCCGTTCAGGTACTCGCCAGGAAAGGGTTTCAGGTATCTGCCATCGAACTGCGATAGGAACCCGGGCTTTTGCCGAACCAACGTTTAAAGGCGATCACAAAATTACTAGCATTGGAATATCCCAGGAGAAAGGCGATCTGAGAGACAGTCATTCCGGATTGGATATACCCGGTGGCCAATTCTTTTCGTATGTCTGTCAGAATCATCTGATAGGAAAAGGACTCCGCTTTCAGCTTCCGATAAAGTGTCGTTCTGCTCATCTTCATTCCTGACGCCACTGATTCGTTATCCATCTCTCCGGTGGGGAGTTGGCGGATGATGATTTCTCTTACCTGATCCACAAAGGATTGATCCTTTTCCAGTTTTGCCAGCTCCAAATCGGCCTGCTTTTTCAGTACCTGCTGCAAATGGGGATTACGATGCTTGAACGGTCGCAGCATATCCTCACGTCTACTGACGAACATATTCCGGGATTGATCGAATTTGACGGTAGTCTGAAAAACAGCTTCATAGTCGGACAAGCAGGTCGGGCAGGAATGACTAAAAGTCACCAATTCAGGTCGGTAACTTTCACCGGTCAGTTCTGTTCCGAATTTCAAAATCTGAAAAAAAGCATGCTCAGGCATCCAGGGATTGTAGTTATGGGGAGCAGCGATTTGGTAATGAATCTCAATCAACTGACTGGTCTCTACAATCTCGATATTGATCACATCGCTAACGATTCTGCTGTAGCGTCGGTAGTTCTGAATGGCTTCCAGGGCATTGCGGCTGTTTGCGGCCATTGAGTTCACAAAATGTATCCGACTGTTGCCATATTCTTCACGAAGATGAATTGCCAGGGATGGGTCTCCGGTTATGGCACAGGTATATTTCCATAGTCGAAGATGCTGGTCGATCGGGATCTTGATATCCAGATCATCCAGGCAGCTTTGACTGATTCCGGTGTGATTTTCTATCTCCTTTGGACTGATTCCTTTGCTACACAGGCATTCAATAAGAATGGGGATGACAGCCGCATTGATCATGCTAATTGAAGCCATTTATTCTCCAGCCTGATTTCTCTTGCACTTACGAAAGCTTGACTTGTGTCTCTTCAGCTTGACAATTGTCAGCATTCCGTTTGGCTGTTTGTAGTGAAACCATTTCATAACAAAATGGATCGAGATAACAATTGAAGGTTGACAAGGACGTTGATAGATAATGAGTGACGTCTAATCTAACGGCATACTTTAACTGGCATCTACCGGCTGCTCTGTTCCGTTTTCATCTTGCCAAAAACCGACGTGGAGGGCAAGGCAGCAGAGACAGACAACCTTGAGCATACAGAAATTGTAACAACCAGAAACCTGCTGAGAGGAAAACAATGAAAAACATTGGATTCATAGGATTGGGAACCATGGGAAAGGGTATGGCCTACAATATACTACAGGCCGGTTTTCAATTGATTGTTTACGACATAGATGAAAACGCCATGGAGATGTTTGTCCTGGCAGGAGGAAAGAAAGCCGACAGTCCGGGTGCCGTTGCGGAACAATCTGATGTTGTTCTGACTATGCTGCCGGATGTACCCCAGGTGGAAGAGGTGTATCTTGGAGAAAACGGTTTATTGTCTGGTTCCAGGCCCGGTCAGTATCTGATCGATTGCAGTACCATTGATCCCGATTGCAGCCGGAAGATCAGCAGGATTGCTGCCGAATCCGGAGTCGTCATGTTTGATGCCCCGGTGGGAGGAAGTCCGCTTGAAGCAGCCAGTGGTAACCTGGTGATGTTAGCCGGCGGTAAGAAAGAAGATATCCTGAATTGCCGTCCGGTACTCGACGCCTGCGGGGAACGAACCCTTTTTTGTGGTCCGGTGGGTTCCGGTTCGGCATTGAAACTGGCCAACAACCTGATCACCCTGATCCAACATCAAATGATCGTGGAGGGCTATAATCTGGCGGAACGTGCCGGTGTGAATACCACGGCTCTTTGTGAGCTGCAACGGGTTAACGCCCCGAAAAACCACGAAATGATCACGTTGACCGTAATGGCTAAGGTGGACCAGGCGGGCTTTAATATCCAACTGGCCAACAAGGATATGAAACATGCCTTGAAGCTGGCTGCGGATGTGGAGTCCCCAACCCTGCTGGCAACTGTCGTGAAGAATACATTACAGGGACATATCGATAACGGATTTGGCCGGCTGGCTGTCCAGTCCATCAAGAAGTTGTATGAGCAGGGAACCTGACCGCCGGCTTGATGCATTCTGATAGTCAAAATGTCAAGAAATGCTTCCGAATGGGAGCACTAAAAAATAATTCGGGGATGCTTTTTTACTCAACATTATGCCTGGCACTAAAACTTAATCATGTGAATTCCCATGTCGTCCCTCCGGGACTATTATAAACCGCTCCTACGGAGTTCTGGAAAGGGCTCTTTTATAGCAAAGTCTCCAGTTTATCAATGGTGAACAAACCGCTTCCAAGGGTAAGTTGGTCGTCATCATCTAACAGTTTTTATGCATGGTTGACTATTCAATTAAACCCCGAAGGGGTGGCATCATAGCAGCCAGCGGTTTTAACCGCTGGTATTCAGACTCAAGGTATTTAAGTCCCATAGGGACGACACAAAACATTAGTAAAGAACGGCTGTCGGAAGTTCCGAAACTTTTTGGTGCGCCCTTCCCGATGGTGGTAGAGACCGAATCAGTCGATGATCAACCAAATAACCAATGCAGAAATGACATCGTCATCAAAACTGACAAGCTAACCAAAACACAATTATGCAAGACAAGATCAGATCTTATCGAGAGTCGGCGAAACGGGGGATTGATTTCCTGCTGACCCGGTTCGGAGATGATTCCAGTTTTAAGGAAACCGAGCATATGGTTGCCGGGGTTTACAAGTCACCTTTGGCTTTTTTGACGGCAGGAAAAAACGAACAGGCAATCGCTTCATTGAATTATATAATGAAGCGCTTCTATGATGGCGGCGATTTTCACAACGGCCACTGTGATATTTCCCAGCCGATGACCAACAACTATCGAAACGCCTGGCTGTGCTGGGGAGCACATGCCTTGGGCAGGGAAGATGTCTGGGAACCGGTAGCGGACTATCTTGAGTCGTGTATCAACCCGGAATTGGGTGGCATGCCTGGTAGAAAGGAATACCATCCATGCGAAGCTATCCTGGATTGGGGCTGTTCTGCGCTGGGAACTGTTGCGTTGTCTCATACCGGTAGGCTGGATGGGGCCAGACAGTGTGCAATTTTCCTGCTGGAGATGTTGGACAGTCAACCCCAACCAGATGAAAGACTGTATTTACGCAAAACCTGGGATGGCAGGCTGTATCACATTTTTCCGCCTCACATGGCTACGGATTTTATGGTTGAGTTTCAAAAACCGGACCAGGTGGTCTGGTATTTTGGTGCTGCTATGGCAGGATTGGGTTACCTCTATCTCGAAACCGGGGAGCAAACATGGTTGGATGCAGCTGAACGGATTTTCGCCTTGGTTAAAATGTGTCGGCCTGAAGTATACACCCTGCTGACATCCGCCAAAATCGGCTGGGGCTGTTCAGTACTTTACAGGGCAACCGGAAAGAAAGAATATGCGGAAACGATGATTACAGTAGCAGATCATGTGGTGGCAACCCAGGAGAATGAGGGGGGATGGGTTCGTTATCCCCTGTTTCCCAATTGGGATGGGCAGCCGGCCGTACTGGGGGTTGATGTGTCTTTGGAAAGAACCGTGTGGTTAAGTTTTATGGCAGATTCTCTGGAGTCAGGCTAGCCATTCACTTCTGATTTCGAACTAAACAGTGTCTGAATGATAACCAGTTTAACCCATACCGATAGAAGCTTTAAAAGCAGCCTGGCGTTTCTGAGTTCAGTGCTTTCAGCAATCAACGATTAGCTCTCAGCCGGTTTTTGCTTGTCTTTGTATTGCCTTAAGCTGAACGCTGACGGCAAACAGTACCTTAATCTTCAAGCTGAATCCGGCATCTGGTGCAAGGATGGATAAGGATTTAGCGAATTTCTACCCGGGCACTCAATAGCAACAGGAGATTCATGGGAAATCCATTCTTGTTTGATCCGGTACTGGCTTTGGCCACAATCGGATTTTTCCTGATACTCGGAGTGATTTTGCGAGCAAAACTCCCATTTTTCCAAGTATTTTTACTACCAAGTTGTCTGATTGGCGGTGTTTTTGGCTGCATCTTTCTCAACCTGAAACTGGTCGATCTGTCCTTTACCTTGTTCGAGAACATCGCCTACCACTGCCTGAATATTGCTTTCATTTCAGTAGGATTGACTCGGAGCCCAATGAACGCTGAGCCGGGCAGAAAGAAGGTTATTCTAAGAGGTGCTGTCTGGATGTCACTGATGAAAGGCATTACCTGGCCGGTACAGGCAATTGTGGGCCTGCTGCTTGTCTTGTTTCTGAACCGGTTTGGCCAGCAACTGTTTGCCACTTTTGGACTCTTTCTTCCTCTTGGTTTTAATGAAGGTCCTGGCCCGGCCCTCGCACTTGGTAAGGTGTATCAGGATTTTGGATTTCAGCATGCCACAACCATCGGTTTGACCTTTGCACTATTCGGATATTTTTTCTGTTTTTTCCTCGGTATGCCTTTTATCCGCAATGGCTTAAAAAAAGGAGTCGCCAAATATGGTCAGAAGTCTCTGCCTGAATCCTTTCTGAAGGGGATTCTGCCAAAGGACCAAGAGAATAGTGATCCGGAAACACCTCGAAAAACCCTTTATCCCGAAAACATCGATAACCTGGCCTTTCAGATTGCACTGGTTGGTGTCGCTTATCTTATCACTTACCTGATCTGCAGCGGATTGTCGGAGATCCTGCCGGTCAATTCCAGAAAGGTGGTTTGGGGCTTCTTTTTTGGTTTCGGATTGCTGGTGGGAATCATCATAACCCGGGTGTTGAAAAAACTAGGTGTGGCTCATCTTGTTGATCCCGGTACCCAGCATCGAGTAACCGGGTTTTCACTAGACTTCATGATTGCCGGTACCTTGATGGCTATTCAACTAGCCGTTGTTTGGATCTTTATTATTCCAATTCTGGTGATATCGCTGGTCGGTGGAAGCGTCACTGTTCTGGTTATCCTTTACTTCGGTATGCGCCAGGATAACCTGGCTTTGGAAAGAACAATCGTGGTTTACGGGACCTATACAGGACAGCTTTCCACAGGGCTGTTGCTGTTGAGAATCGTTGATCCTGAGTTCAGATCATCACTGCTGATGGAATTGGGAATTTTTGGATTACTGGTAGCTCCAATTACCTTTGCCTGTATGATGTTTGCCACCGGGCAGATCGCATGGGGATGGAGCACATGGCTGACAATTGGGATCTATGCCCTTGTGGCGATTATCTCGCTGATGTTGATGAAGATTCTTAACTATTGGGGAAAGCCCACCAAGCTGTTTTAACATCATTTTTATCAATTTCCGTGGGTACATAAAACATGGTGTAAACCCAAGGCGGGCATTAAACCAGGCTCATGGTGAGTTCCATTTTAATTGACTGGAAAGCCCAAAAGAAAAGTCTTGTCAAAACCTGACATATAAAACCTATCTATCAAAAGATGAAGAATAAACCTATTTCCGATAATCTGGTTGGCGTCGTCTGGCCGGAAAATCAGCCTGGCTGCGACAATGATCCCTTTCTATATGGCCAGGCTGAAATACAACCAAACAATCCTGTTGAAGCCCGCAGTTTTCAGACATTTCAAGTCGTCTATACAGCCGGGAAATACGGACTGGATGACACGGGTAGTATTAGGGTGGTTTTTCGATTTGCCAATGATGCAGGTAAACTGCAAATGTCTGAAGCGTTCGCACCGAACTATGTGAGCGCATCAACAAATGCTGCTGGTCGGATTGATCTGAGCTACCATGATGTCGGCCACCAGAGACCTTGGTTTAAGTGCCTCACAGCACGATTGAACGGGGGGTATCTAAAAGAAGGGGATACCATCACCATCATCTTCGGTGACACCAGCCAGGGATCACCGGGCATGCAGATGCAGAGTTTCTGTGATTCGGACTTTGAATTCAGGGTATTGGCTGATGTCTGTGCTGTAGGTCATTATCTGCCGTTGTCTCCACAGCCTGCCGTGGCAATCGTTCCGGGAATTCCGGTTATCTGGAAGGCAGTTTTGCCTTCTTTGCGCAGGCCGGGAGAGCGGTTTCAACTGGGTATCAAGGCAGAGGACGCCTGGGGTAACCCCAGCGATAAAGCCGAAAAGACAATCATCATTGAAAGCAATCTTCCGGTCGACGGTTTGCCCGGGAAAATCTGTTATCCAATGGGAGAGAAAGCAATAACGATAGAAAACCTTTCTGTTCAGGAATCGGGTACTCTTCGAATTGCGCTGACAAGTAATGGGAAATGTCTGGCAACAGCAGGACCATTGGTGATTGAAGACGGCAGCTTTTCCGGATACTGGGGGGATTTACATGGGCAAAGTGCTGAGTCCCTGGGAACCGGTACTGCAAGAGAATATTTCGATTTTGCAAGGAACAAGGCATTTCTCGATATCACTGCCCATCAGGCTAACGATTTCCAGGTCACCATTCCGTTTTGGGAACAGTTGAACCGACTCACGGTTGAGTTCCAGGAAGATGGTCGCTTTGTTACTTTACCCGGTTATGAGTGGTCCGGTAATACCTGCTTAGGTGGGGATCGCAACGTCTTTTTTAAGCATGAGGGAAGGCAGATTCATCGGTCATCCCATGCCTTGTTGAAAGATCGCTCCGATCTGCATACCGATGCCCTTGATGCCCGGCAATTGTTTGACTCGCTGAAAAACGAGGACTGCATTGTTTTTGCACATGTGGGCGGCCGTTATGCTGATATTCGGTTCGCTCACGACCCGGTTATCGAAACAGCCATGGAAATCCACTCTGCCTGGGGGACCTTTGAATGGTTGCTGACAGATGGATTTGAACTCGGGCACCGATCAGGGGTGGTTTGCAACAGCGATGGACATAAAGGCCGGCCTGGGGCCAGCTATCCCGGAACCTCCAAGTTTGGCGCCTATGGAGGTCTAACCTGCTTTCTGACAAACGAGCTGACTCGTGATAGTGTTTTTGAATGTTTGAGACGTCGCCATCACTATGGCACAACCGGATGCAGGATGCATCTGGATGTGCGGGTTCGGTTTTTAATGGAAGCTCGTTTATTCGAGAGAGACCCAAATGTGTTTCCGGATACCGTAAGCAGAAAAATCCACGAAGTAATGATGGGTGATATCGTGAAAACGTCAAGCGACTCTTGTAATTTGACAGTCGGGATTGCTGCCCATGCTCCGATTGAACGGGTTGAGATTAGAAACGGAAGCGAAGTGGTAGATACCATCCGGCCCTATCATGAAAATGAGCTTGGATCTCGATTCAGAATCATCTGGCGCGGTGCCGAATATAGAGGGCGAGGAAGGGAGACGTACTGGATTGGCAAGGCCCGTTTTAAAGGATCTGTCATCAAGAGAATCAAACGGATCAATCATTGGAATCCGGAACGGATACTCCGGCAATGCGATTATGACACAGTGGAATGGAACACACTGACCACGGGGAATTTTGGCGGATTTGACATCTGGTTGGATCGGGCTGACCGGAGTGTATTGGAACTGCAGTGTAATCATGGATCACTTCGTCAGCCTCTCAGGGAGATTGGATTGGATGATATCAAACTGGAAGCGGGCGGATTGAATCGTCAGATTCGAATCAGTCGGCTTCCAGAGCAGTCCACTGCTTGTGAGTTGGAACAGACATTATCCATTCCGTTGAAACCGGTTGGAGACAATCCACTCTGGGTTTGTGTGACGACCGATGATGGATTTCAGGCCTGGAGCAGCCCGGTTTTTGTTTTTCGTTCTTGAATAACGGTGTTTTTTGTATGATTAACTAAAGATTTGACTTATTCGAAGGCAGTATGTCGAACCAATGTAAACGCTTGCTAAGCTTTGAGTTTAACTACTGGTTTAGTTCGGAGTTGATTCGCTCTGACAGGAATATTTTTAGAAGAGATTGATAAGGTACATCACGCTTGTTTGCAAGTATTTTCAATTCATCTATCATCGATTCAGGTAGTCTAATAGAGATGGTCTTGGTCGAGGGTTTTAACTTGTGTAAAACGACTTCCTCTGCATCAGACCAATCAACATACTCCGATGAATCATGTTTTTGCCAAAATTTACGCTCTTCGGCTTCGTTTTTAAACTTAGGTAATTTTTTCTTCATCTTTGGTACCTTTCGATTTCAAAATCTGTCATATCTCTTGCAGAAATAATTCTGATTTTCTCATTGCTTACGGTGAATACAGCAAACAGCAATCTATTTTTGTCGGTTTTGCCAAGTACATAGTATCTGTTTTCGAACTCCGAGTGTTTTTTATCTCGTCTGATTATTAAAGGTTTGTTGAAGAAAACTTGTTCACATTCACTGGTTGAGACCTCATGTTTGTCCCAATTTTTGGTATCATTTCCATGATCCCATTCAAATCCTTTACAATGTGCTAATAGTTTATCCGGTTTAGCCATGTATGATGTATATCACCTTTATATACAATCTATCAATCATAATTTGGGTAGTGCCCCGACTTTAGTTGTTGACAACATTCTGGATTTCTAAATGACAATCAAGCGCATCAGCTTATTTTTTGATTGCCGCAATAGATGGTGAGCGGTTTCCATCGTCGTTATCAGTTGCATGTTTAGCTCGCCTCTTTGCTCTTAATCGACACAAGTAATCCTCATTACAACAGATGTGTTAATCAAAAACGGTTGAATAAACTGCTTTTGATAGTTTTTTTAATGTCAACGGCTTTTGGATAAACCCTTTAATTCCAAGAGAAGTTAGTTCTTGAATGCGTTCGTTTTGCCAGTAACCGGATGTGAGAAGAACCTTTACGGAGGGATCTATTTCTCTTAATTTTATAAATGTTTCCTTCCCCGACATCCGGGGCATGGAAAGGTCGAGTAATACTGCGGAAATGTCTTGATAGTGTTGTTTGAACAAATTGACTCCTTCAAGTCCATTTGCAGCTAAGATTACCCGGTAACCAAGTTCTTCCAATAGCTCTTCGACGGCTGTACGAAAAACAAACTCATCATCCACAACGAGGATCAATCCTTCGCCCGAATGCTGCTTTATATCTTTATCCACCTCATTTTGGGCTGCCAAATGGTCCTTCAATACCGGTAAGTGTATGCTAAACGTTGATCCGACTCCTTTTTTGGAGACTACATCAATAAACCCATTAAGTTGACTGATTGTACTCAAGACCATGGCTAATCCTAATCCGGTACCATGTTCTATCTTTTTTGTTGTGAAAAAGGGATCAAATATTTTCGAGAGGGTTTCAGATTCCATTCCGACGCCTGTATCTTCAATGGAGACAACCCAGTATTCTCCAACTTTTCTGTTGGGATGTCGGTCAGGTAAAACCTCATTAACGCTCTCAGCAGCTAGTTTAATAGTAAGGTCACCACCCCAGGTTTCGTTTTCGTCCCGCATGATTGTCATGGCATGAGCACTGTTGACACACAGGTTTAGCACCAGCTGTTCTAAGGCCGTCAAGTCTGCTTCCACCATGACTTCATGATTTAAAAAGTGAGGAACGATATTGACGGATTTATCTATTGTGGCTTCACATATATTAATCACTTGCTGAATGACCTTGTTAAGATCGATGGGAGTAAATATTAGTTCCTGCCTTCTTGAGAGTGCCAAAAGCTGCTTAACAGTGTTGGTTGCCCGCAAACTTGCACTGTACATGATATCTATGTATTTTTTTAACTTGGCTTCTTTAATGGTTTCATTGGACTCAAGTTTGCTTCTGAGAAGAGAAAGCACAGCTAAAACGCCTCCAAGGAGATTGTTAAAATCGTGTGCGAGTCCCCCGGCAATTGTACCAACTGTTTCCATTTTCTGAACTTGTCGAAGTTGATCTTCAGTCCTCTTTTGTTCGGTTATATCAAGCACGATGCCCTGAAAATGGGTAATAATCCCTTCACGGTTCCGGCGGATTTGAGTTCGATCGTCCAACCACTTTGTTTTACCTTCTTTGGTGACTATGCGATATGGTTTATGAGAAAAATCGTCGGGTGATTTACCATGGATTATTTGTGCTATTTCGTTTGAAAACCGGTTACGATCTTCCGGATGAATAATATCGGAATAATTAACTTTTCCTGAGATAAAATCGCTTTCTGAATAACCAAATATTCTGTCAACACTTTGTGAAACCAGATCAACAGGCCAACCTGTTTTGTTCTGCCTCAAAAAAACCACAACAGGACTACGGTTAATGATTTTGTTCGCTTCTCTTAATGCTTCGGCAGCTATTTTCTTTTCGGTAACATCTCTGATGACCGCTGTAATTCCTGTATAACTTCCCAAATTATCCAGCCGCATGGTCAACTTAGCGGAAAACCACCTCACCTTTCCTTCAAAACTGAGAGGATAGTCAACCTGTTGCGGTTTACCGCTGTTGTTTAATAAGGTGATTGCCTTATCGAATGTATCAGCGATATCTTGCGGCAAAATTTCTTTGTAAGATTTTCCGATAAATGCCTTTGAAGGCTTGTATAGTCTGTCCTCATGAGATTCTTGCGTGAAATTTAGAAAAACGCCGTTTCTATCCAAAGCAAACACCAGATCGTCCATTGAGGAGAGTATGGAGTTTAAAATTTCCCTGTTCTTTTCCAAATCAAGGTTTTTCGTTTCCAGCTCTTTGGTACGCAGCCTTACTTTCTCCTCAAGTTTTGCATTTGCAACTTCTAACTTTTTGTGAAGAGCCCCGATTGTGAGGTGAGTGTTTATCCTAGCTAACATCTCTTCTTTGTGAACAGGTTTAGTCAGGTAATCAACAGCTCCTGCGTTGAAACCTTTTATCTTGTCAACAGGCTCTGTTAAAGCACTCATGAAGATTACCGGAATATCTCTTGTAAGCGGATCCTGTTTAAGCCGAATACAGGCTTCATAACCGTCCATATTCGGCATCATAACATCCATTAAGACAAGGTCCGGTTTGTTGTTTTGTACAACCTCAACTGCCTGTTTGCCATCGCCGGCAATGCTGAGCATGAATCCCTGTTCTCGCAACAAAGCACCCACCAAATGTATATTTTCAGGGATATCATCAACCACGGTTATGTGACGCTTTACGCCAGTATTTTCCATTGGCATATACTACACGTTGGAAGTTAATTTATTGCTGTTTTTGAGTAAAAAAAGTCATCAATAACTGTATGACTCTAAAGAACTCTGGAAGTTCCAATACGAAGTTTTAAACGGATTCATATAAGTCTGTGAAACTTTCATTAATTGCCTTGTAGTCAAAAGCCTGTATAGCCATAGCAAGGCCTTCTCCCCATGAAACCAAGGATCGGCATTGTTCTTCTTTTCCCAGGAGTATGATTTCACTGCTGAATTCCTCAATATCATCCACGATCATTTGCTTGGATAATCGACCAATTTTGGATTTTTGAAGTTTCAGATAATCATAAACTTTTGGATATTGAGAAAGGATTGAGCGGGATAGTTTCTGTTGGCGGCTTTTTGATGACGGTCCTTTGTCATCTAACATTGTATGGGGGAGAAATTTCATTATTTCGGTTATTAATTCCAGCAGGATTAACGGTTTATTTAGATAACCACTGCAGAGCCGGGAAATAACTTCTACATCTTCCTTCATAGCTGACGCAGTGACCGCGATAATCGGAATTTGAGACATTTTAGGGTCTTTTGACAAGATAGAGGCGGCTTCATAACCATCCATTTTAGGCATTTTCATATCCAGCAGAATGAGGTCGGGCTGGTGTTTCTTAACGCTCTCTATCGCTTCAAGTCCATTTTCGGCTTCTCTAATTGTGAGCTCGGACTGAGGTTTGTTCACCCCCATCATCGTTTCAATACCGTTTTCAGCTTCCTGCAGAAAATCGTCATAGGTATCCAGATATTCTTTAATTAATTCTCTGTTGTACTCCATATCGTCGACGATCAGTATTTCAGCTTTATTAAATCTGACTTTGGGCAACTCTTCAATTTGAAGGCTTTGAGATAAATCTAATGAAGGCTCACTTGTAACCCGTTCGATATTATTAAGAATCACGGTGAATCTACTGCCATTTCCCATGGTACTCTCGACTTGAATCTCGCCGTTCATCAACTCAGCCAAATGTTTGGTAATGGTTAAACCAAGACCCGTCCCTCCCGGATGGGCGACATTTTGTTGATTTGACTGTATGAAAGAAGAAAATATCGCCTCCTGTTGGTTTTCCGGAATTCCGATCCCGGAATCTTCAACTGAGATCGCCAGGTTAACTGATTTGCTTTGCCCATCTTCCGGATAGCTATAGTGGATCTTAAGATCGACATATCCTGCTTCGGTGAATTTAATGGCGTTCCCAACCAGGTTAAATAATATCTGACGTAATCGTGTTTCATCCAAAAGCAACGTTTTTGGCAGTCCCTCCTTGATTTTGAGTTTTAAATCCAGGTTTTTTTCATTTGCTTTTGGACTAAAATTATTTATAAGCTCTTGAGCCAGTTCAGCTAGGTCAACAGAAGTGTTTTCTATTTTGAAACTCCCCGCTTCGATTTTTGAGAGGTCAAGAATGTCGTTGATAATGTTTAATAATGATTTTCCACTGGAGCTAATAATCCTCAGATAATCGAGTAATTGTTTATCCTTCACCTTTGAAATCATTATCTCTGTGAACCCAATAATGGAGTTCATTGGAGTGCGAATTTCATGGGACATATTAGCGAGGAACTTGCTTTTTGCTTTGGATCCGGCATCCGCCAGTTCTTTGGCCTCTTTTAGTTCCGCATTGACATTCTGCAGATCGATGGTTCGCTCCTTGACACGTTCTTCAAGATTTTCCCGATGCAGCGACAATTCTTCTTCTATTAAGACCCGGTCGGTCACGTCATCCAAGCGAATAACGGCACCCTCACCAACATCTGTAACTAAAGGAACCATCATTAGATCGGCATACATGACCTTGTCATCTTTCTTGGTGGGAACTCTGTTTACTAATTGAGTTTGTTTCTCCTCTAAAGCAGGTCTCAGGCTTTTTAATTGATTTTCAAAATCCACAAGAACGGTTTCAATCGGGTGCCCTTTTATCTGATCACCGGAAAGACCCGTAAATGCTTCTGTTCTATTGTTCCAATGGGTGATGTCACTTCTCTCATCAACAGCAACTAAAACCGAAGGCAAGGAATTAAAAATGCTGTTCAAATAATTTTGCATTCTGATGAGCCTTAATTCCATTTCTTTTCGCTCATTAATGTTGCGACCTTCAGGCACAACATATTTCACGTTATTGTTATCATCGAAAATCGGGTGCATGCTGTATTCAATCCACATTAGGGGGCCTTCCTTTGTTTGGATTTGAATATCATGAACCAGTGCCTTTCCTTGGGCACATTCTTCAATATCTTTTTTAACCAGGTTTTTTGTTTCCTCAGATGCTTGCCACCAAAAGAGTTCATAAAACAACTTTCCCCGGACTTCTTCCAGCGTCAAACCCCCAACTTTCAAAGGCGTATTGTTAATAAACAGGGTTGTACCGTCAGGTTCCAGAATGGCTACGAATGTAACCATGTCATTGAGTGTGCCTTGATGAAACTCTTCACTTTCCTTTAAAGCCAAGACAGCTGCCTTTTGCTCGGTAATGTCGGTGACGAGGCTTTCAACAGCAACCGGATCTCCCTTGATCGATCTAACTATATTATTTTGTTGGCGTATCCATTTAGTTTCACCATCGACAGAACAGATTTGGTACTCCAGTTCGGAGAAAGCCGGACTACTTACCAATTGCTCTTGGCTTCGTGAATATAAATCTTGGAAATCAGGATGGATTAGACTGGAGATAAGATTTGGAGATGTATAAAAATCCTCCGGGCTAAAACCAAAGACCTCCAATGAAGTAGGACTGATATACTCGAAATTCAGATTTGGATAAATCCTCCGGAAAAACACATCCGTGTGCCTTTCGAGCAACCGCTGGAATTTATTATTTCTATTCTCGATCGCTTGTCTATTATTCTCCTGCTCTGTAATATCCTTTCCGCATATCCAATTGCAGTCTTTGTAATCGGAAATGGTAATTGGTGAGACAGTCCATGAGATGGTTTTAAATTCTCCGGTTTTTGTTTTCATCCGGCAGATAATCGGATTATCCGGGGATTGAGTTTTTACTTTGTCAAAGAATGCCTCACGAGATTTTAAACCAGGTATCATTCGTTCAAATGGTTTTGGTTCATTGCTCATCTCATCTTGCAAATAACCGGTGATTAATTCACATTTTTTATTCCAAAAAATTAAGTGTTTACTTTTATCCAATGCCGCGATCATTATTGGCAAATCCTGCAAAAAAGCTGAGCTTTCAACCGGTAGAACTAATTCCATGATTACTTATTTTGAAGCTGAAATGTTTTTTAATCTTAAAAAATGAGTCGGCTGTCTTTATAACTTGAATATTAAAAATGGGAGCTTTTAAAATTTCAATTCTAATTTATAAAATATCACACCGGATTTCAGAAACTTTTCTTTGGTTATTAAGAACAATTCATGTCAATCTTTCCGCTTTCAAGGTTAATACTTTGTGTTTGTTAGAGAGTTGAATCTTTTGAATGATATATTCACAGGAGCTATATAGCTGAACTCAAAAGGGAAACTAGCCAGTGAGACAACTGAAAACCGCTGTCTTATATTATATACGATATCTTTACAAAAGATAACAAAAAACGTGGGCGTCAGGGCCAATCGATTGATTGCTGGAACAGGTGATATATAAGGAGACGGGATATCTATTTTGTTTCAATTACCATCAGAAAACCATTTATATGATTCCCAAGAGCAATGGAAACCTGGGGCCATGGGGTATTCCTTCCATTGAAGGTAAATCTCTGTAAAAGACAGTGGATGGTATTCTTGAATCCACATCATTATCTCTCATGTCAAAATCCTTTGTACTGGATACAACCAAAGCACTTCTCAACCGCGATGGATTGGATAGCCGAATTCAATACCTCCCTTAGAACATTGGATGCTTTGCATCTTGCAATAGCATCAAAAAACAAAGCCCCACTTCTCACCGCAGACAAAAAATTAGCTGAAATTGCAAAAAAACTTACCGTTGAAGTGACACTGATTTCATAAGTTTGTGAATCTGTTTAGTTTCCCAGCGCTGGGTTTCAGAAGTTGCGTGCAAGTTTTTTATGTTAAAGAAGGATTTGCCGGGATTTGGATAGTTGACTTCATTGAAGGCCGGCTGGCGGTCCACTGCTGCTCGCATCCAGAAAGATATTTAATATCAATTAATTAAACTGTTTCGCCAGGCGAAATCCGGTTTTTGAATATCCCAGTTTGTTATAAAACTCATGAGCTTTAGTAAGCTTTTGATTGCTGTTGATGACTATCGAAGTGATACCATGTTCTCGAAACCATTTTTCAGCTTCGCCGACCAAAGACCGGCCGATTCCTTTGTTTCTGTATAATTCATTTACTATAAGAGTAAGGATCCTACCGTTGTGTCCATTTTTCTGAATACGCAGACATTTTTGTATTCCTATCATCCCATGTATTTCTCCACTTTCTTGGTACACGAAACAAGTATAGTCAGGATGGGAAATAATGGTTTTAATTCTTTTTTCCATTTCAGATTCTGTCGTAGGACTATTAAGCATGCACATTAGTTTTGCAGTATCCTCTGAATCATGAACTGAAATTGGTCTAATTTGGAATGATTTCATATTCTTATTCTCTGTTTGTTTCCTAGCGCCGGGTTTCAGTATCCGTAAGCAAGGTTTTGGTGTTTATAAAGGATTTGCCGGGATTTGGATAGTTGACTTCATCGAAGGCCGGCTGGCGGGCCACTGTAAATCCTTTTTGAGTTTTTATCACCGATGGCTCCGCCACTACCGTCAAGTTCAGAACCTGTGTCATACCACACTTCGGGGTCGGCAACCCTAGGTTCGATCCTTTTTTCCCGTTGAGGCCTCGCACTCCGTTATCAGTACAACAGTAGCACGCTCACCTAGAGGATCGGTGGGGGTACACCGGGTATAGTCAGTTCTTCATCTCAACCTCCTATACGTACAATCATGAGATATCTGTCGCCCTCTAACGCCGGCGTCACCCGCAGCAAAACTGGCGGATGACTAATCCCAATGTTTCTTTCGAAGCTTTGGGATTAGCGTTATCGAGGGCCTAAGCTGCTAGATGTATGTATTTGCTATGTATATTCTTTTTGGAAAAGCGCTACATGGTGACTGATAATGAATACCGTTCATCATGCTTTATTGGCTGTATCAGCTTCTGTTAACTTTGAAATTTTTTCCTGATTTTTTTCCATGATAATTTTTTTGAAATCCTTATTAATCAGGCATAATATCTGGGCGATATGTTTAGCCAAATTTGCCGGTCTAAGAATCGTTGAGTTTGAACTGCCCGGAGGATTATCCACACATGAAAAATGATTGCTTTTATCAGGGGGGCAACTGATGACCGGATGGACACTGTGAAATGATAACACACCGGATAGTGCGTCTGTCGCACCGGCAATGGAAACTATCACAGATGGTACTGAAGATTCATTTAATTCCCTGACTATGTTTTCACAGGCAACAGGTTGTTTGTGGGCGGAACAGATTCTGATGTTTGACTCAATTTTAAATTTTCCCAATTCATCTTGAATCTTCTTAATGTGCGGCAAATCACTATCTGATCCGGATATGATGACGACATTATACTCTTTCATAAAAAAACCTCTCAAATATCAAAAGATTAATTATCAATAATAGCTATACCCCAAAGGAGTAAAATGAAAATCTTCAACATAGGCTTGGTGACAAAACCTATGTCGCAAAGTCGGGTAAGAGGAAACCGTTACCGGCCTCCCCTTCCCTGAGAACTGTACCTGAGACTTTCACCCCATACAGCTCAAGCCTGTGAGAAGGTCTCTCTTGGTGGGATTCCCGCGAATCATAAAACTCACTTCATGTTACACAATGACTGCCGGCGTAAACCGAAAGCATGCAGGGTCCACTAGTTGTGGAATGACACTGCTATCCCGGTCCCCGTCATTTGCCTTCCCTGCTTTCATCCGGTTCAGCCAAATTTCACATGACCAAAGATCCGTCGAACGGCCGTTCCATTACTGAGTCGGTAATGTTTCAACCGATATCTCACCCATTACAGATGAACCTTCGCTTCTAATGAGTTGTGAAAAATAAAGAGAAGTACTCACCCAAAATCGCGCTGGGCCGTGGAATGTGTTTGTTGACCGGGCTTGTCCAACAAACGCTTCAGATTGTGGCTCGCAGCGCACACACGATCTAACCTTATTCGTTATGCCATGATTTTAGTTGTTTGCAACAATCTTGATTTCTAGATGGCAATCAAGTGCATCAGCGTATTTTTTGATTGTTGCAATAGATGGTGAGTGTTTACCACTGCTCAATGAGGTTTCAAGCCTGGTGATAGCAGGAGCTTTTGTACCCATTCTTTTAGCTACTTCAGCTTGGCTGAGCCCTGCCTTTTGTCTTGCTTTCAGCAAATCATGAAGTAGCTTACATTCTGGTTCTAAAGAGTCATACTCTGATTCTACTTTTCTTTTTTTTAATGCTTTTTCTTTTAATTCAGAATGTTTCATGATTCATTACCTCCTTCATTCGGGTCTTAGCAAGCTTAATCTCCTTTTTTGGAGATTTCTGAGATTTTTGATGAACGAATGAAGCATGATGATTTTCTTGCCTATATCGATAGGTTTTGTATGAGGCAATCCAAGATTCTCATTGTAGTAGTTGTTTTCCCAGCTCATAAAGTGACAATAACAAATATGCTACTATGGAGCAAGGCTAATATTGACAGCATAGGAAGTCGGAAGTCGGCGAAGTCGGGGTCCGAGCGCGCTGTTATTCTCCTAGCACCGGGTTTCAATGGCTGCTTTCGAGGGCTTGGTGTTTGGGTTGAACTTGCCGGGGCTATGCTATACTTGATTCCTTCAAGTTCGGTTATTTCTCTATTACCTTATATTTTCAATTATTTAATCCGGCCCGTCCCTATTCCCTTATCCGCCTTGCAAGGTTTTGGTATTCACAAAGAATTTGCCATGAATTTTGACATTTGAACTCATCGAAGGCCGCATCGCGGTACACTGCAAACCCTTGTTATAACGTCCATTTTAATTATTTCTTGTGTCCTTAATTGGGCTTATGTACAATTAGTACAAAAAGTACATCAAGGAGATAACTATGGCTACCAAAGTTACTACAGCAGAAGCAAGGAAAAACCTTGCTGATATTGTCAATAGTGTTGCCTACGGTAAAGATACCGTTGTTCTCACAAGGCGAGGCAAAGAGCTTGCTGCATTAATCTCAATTGAAGATTTAAAGTTATTGCAACAATTGGAAGATGAGCAAGATATCAACGATGCCTGGAAAGCAAAAGAAGAACTAGGTGAAACCGTTAAGCTTTCTGAATTGAAAAAGGAACTTGAACTTTGACCTACACTATTGAATTAAAGAAATCAGCTGCCAAATCTTTGCGTAAGCTTCCCAAGGCTGCTCAAAAACGTATTGTTGCTAAACTAATTGAGTTTGAAACTTCACTTCCCCCTGCTGAAGAAACCAAGATGAAAGGAAATAATCCCTTTCATCGTGTTCGCGTTGGTGATTTCCAGATAATCTTTGAAATCCAAAATGATGTCCTAGTGATATTGGTTCTTAAAATCGGCCATCGCAAAGACATCTATCGACACATTTCCTAAGTCCTTTCAAAAGTTACAACGCCGGGTTTCAGTGGTCGCGTGCAAGGTTTTTGAGTTCACGAAGGATTTGCCAGGAATTTGGATATTTGACCTCATCGAAGGCAGCATAGCGGTCCACTGATCGCTTTTAATGTCGAGAAGCCGAGAATTGTGCAGAAGCGTACTCTCAACATCCAGTTGAGTTTCTAATCTTTGCTGATTACGGAAGCGAGACTTTCTGAGGAGCCCGGTGCTGTAACTCCGCACGCCGGGATCTGTGCGGGGGCGTCACGAGTGATCGGGCGTCCTACCGCGACCCCGGCTTTTAAAGTCTTTGCTCATGTTAGTAGTGATAACATGCCTGCAGAAAATCAGTTTTGTTGTCCTTCACCAAATACACAATTCGGTGTTCTTGTGTAAGTCGTCTTGACCAAGTATTTGGTGCCAAATATTTAAGAGGTTCCGGTTTACCTATGCCTTTGAATGGATCTTTTAGAATAGCTTCAATAATATCAAGTGCTTTCAAGGCTATTTTGCGATCTGTTTTTACCCAATATTTCAAGTCTTCTCGAAATTCAGGGTGGAATATGGCGTCTTTTTGCGCTTTATTTTTTGCCAATTCCAACCTCTTTTTTTAATTCCTCAATGTATGCTGATGGCTCTGAGTCTTCTAAAGCCCTGTTGAGGGCCCTCAGCAATCTTGTTGCGTTTTTAGGAGACCTGAGTAAATGAGCTGTTTCAATTAGGCTTTCAAGCTCTGTTGCCGAAATTAGTGCAACATCTTCTTTGCCTCTTCGGTTTATAATTACCGTTTCCTGATTAAATGTGACTTCATCAAAAAGCTTTGCTAAATTTGCTCTCGCGTTTGTATACGTGGTGTGAATTGCCATAAAACCTCCTATATTGATATGTACAGATATACTGTACCTTTCATAGGAATGCTTAGTCAATTTGAAATAATGATGTTAATCGACTTTTTTGAGGCTTAACGCCATTATAACCGGCTGTAGCAGTGATGGTGGATTAACGATGCGCATTGCCACGGAGAGACAAAATACATTGCAGTGCCATAGGGAATTAAACTTGTTCAAAACCAAATATTTTCTGAATCATAAATGTCAGGATTATCATATTTTTCTAAAGTTTTTAGCCAATCAGGCATACATTGCTTAATTGTTTCCTTGAGGTCTTCAAATGACTCTTTGTCTATTTTGTCAATGCTGAGAAGGTATTGATAAAATTTCTTTAGGCTTGTGGCGTTTTCTTTTATTGTCGTTTTACTTGCCCACATTGCTTTTTTTATAAACCAGTAACCAAGAAACATGTCGATTTGTTCAGCTCCCTCAGATGCTTTAGTAGCTTCTTCGTATAAAAGGAATTCATTGATATAAAAATCGATGTTTGAAACATGCTTATCAATGGTTTTTTTGGATGAATTTTGTTTCAACATCCATTCTTCAAATGCTGCCAACAGTTTTTCATTTTCTTTACGAATTATTCGACAGTCTTTTTCATATTGTTCGTAAGTATCCATATATTTTATTTTTTTCTCCCTAACGCTAGCTTCAGTTGCGGGCCACGAGGCCCGTCAACTGGAAGCACTTGTTAACCCTTTAGTATGCAAACAGTTCTTGTAGACAATTTATTGTTTTGACTTGTGCGTTTTTTGAAATAACTCCAAGTTTTCTAATCAACCTTGATTTATCAATTGCTCTCAGCTGATCGAGGAGAATCAACCCTTTTTTCCCTTGAAATGTACATTGAATCCTTGTTGGAAAGGTAAAACCTTTTGAGGTCATTGGTGCTACAATGGCTGTGCTCAATGCTGACATTTCATCAGGAGACAGTATTACGCAAGGTCTTGTTTTTTGGATCTCTGAACCTTTTGTGGGATCAAGTTGCACCAACCAGATGTCAAATCTATTTATGGTCTCTTTTACCATTCCCATCCCTCATCTTCCACCAATGGCGCATCCAACCACTCATGATCTGAGTCCTGCAAGTCGTTAGACATTAATGCTTTGTCAAACTGATCCTTCCAACCTTGTCTGACTTTTTTAACTGGTTGGATTAAAAGTCCCTCATCGATAACTTTGAATTCCAATTCGGCATCATGAAGATTTGCCTGTTTAATTATTGCCTTTGGAATTCTGACTCCTTGAGAGTTTCCGATTTTTATTAGTGTAGTCATAGTGGCCTCCAGCTCCAAGTAGTGTGATTACAATATAATTACTTTAGATTCAAAAGTCAAACTGATATGAAGGCAACATTTTGAGGGTTAACGCCTGTTTAACCAGCGTTTTTCGGAGCTTGCGGAGAAAAACGTCTGAGTTGAAACAAAAGTTATTTGACTGATTTGGAGTTATGCAAAACGGCTGACGTCTAGCACCGCCTCTGGATGCTTGGCTGCTACACGTAACAACGTCCTAGCTGGACCTTCAGGTTTTCGTCGACCTTGCTCCCAGTTTCTAAGAGTTCCAATGCTT
>JANQLH010000211.1 GCA_028280735.1 SAR324 cluster bacterium
ACAATGAGTTCCTATCTTCTTCCGACTTCTGAAGCAGCGCTTCAACATTGATAGGTCAAGAGATGTCTTCATCCCGATGAGTGAAGGAGCCACGGCGGATCGCCGCAGCTGGAGCAGATGAGGGCAGATGCAATCCTTGGATTTACTTCAGTGTTTCATCGAGGAATTCGCTGAAGCGTTTCCAGGATTTTGTATCGGCCTCCTTTCTGTATCGTTTGGAGCCAAACACGGTAAAGGCGTGGGGCGCGCCGCTGTAGGTAACCATTTCATGGCGAACCTTGGTTTCTTCCAACTCAATTGCAAGCTTGGCAAAATCATTCATCGTAATAGCTTTGTCTGCGGTTCCATGGAATACAATTACTTTTCCTTTGGCATTGTTGTAATTTTGTCCTTCCGGTGTTGTCAATCCACCGTGAAAGCTTACAAAACCTTTCAAATCAGCTCCGGAACGCGCTAATTCCAGAACGGCAGCACCGCCGAAGCAATAACCGGCTGCGACAGCATTGTTGGTATCTGCGCCTTTCGATTTTGCTGTTGCCAATGCCACATTCAGCAAATTGCGCATCTTTTGCCGATCTTTGTACAATTCACCCGTATGTGCTCTTTTATCAGCTGTTTTTGTCGGACGTACACCTTTGCCGAACAAGTCCACAGCGAATACTGCGTAACCCATTTCGGCCAACATTTGCGAACGCTTTACTTCATAGTCGGTTAAACCATCCCAGTCATGAATCAGTAAGACCAATGGAGCATTTGGGGCCGGACTGATAAAATAGCCCTCATATTGGCCTCCGTTTGCGCTATAGGTAACCGAACTTCCTGAAGCATATACAAAAGATGCTGCAAACATGAAAAAAAGAGTGAAAAGTGCTTTCATTTGAATACTCCTGAGATTCTTTAGTTATCGTTTATACGACCGAATCGAAGCAGTTCCCTGTCGGCCGACCGAAAGAGATTAATACGATTTTATCTCATCTGATTTTCATCACACAACACTATTATTTTCCGTCTGTTTACCTTGAGTTGAAAGAGCAATGATCCGAATGGTTTGATCTATAAATTAGATCGTTTTGAAGGGTGAAGGAGGGTACTTTCCCTTGTGATCTTATTTTAAACAGGATTGCCAAAGGATCATCGAACCGGATTTAAGACCGTTATATTCCTGACAGGCAAGAGGAGCTTAATAAAAAAGGTTTAGGTTGAGTGCTGCCTGGGTGTCAAAACAAATAGAGATTAAAGCAAAAGGGATAACAAAGATTCGAAGGTTAGCGGTCGTCCCTGGGGTTGGTTAACTATCAATTCTTCTCGTGTTATCGGGAATGGCTACCCAATTCAGGGTCTTTTTGGTGGAAGCTAATGAAGCCGTTCTCAAACAGCTTTTTTAATAAACCGGGTACTGACGATTTTAAACCTCAATCCATGGAGGACGGCAGCAACAGTGAGACCGATAATAATACCGATCCACATTCCCTGGGCACCGTATCCAAATTTAAACCCCAGGACGTATCCGATGGGCATGCCAACTCCCCAATAGGAGATGAAGTTTGCCATCATCGGGATTTTTGTATCCTTATATCCTCTTAAGATACCCATACCCGCGACCTGAATGCCATCGGAGAGCTGAAATATACCTGCGAACATCAAAAGGGTGGAAGCAATCTCAATCACCTTGATATCCTTGGTGTAAAAACCGGCTATCTGCTCGGCAAACAGGAGCAACATGGCACAGGAAACGGTATTACAGACAATGTTGACGACATATCCGGAAAAACCTGCGAATCGAGCTTGATGATACTTCTTTTGTCCAATATACGTTCCCACATTGGTTGTAATAGCAAAGGATAATCCCAGGGGAACCATAAATACTAATGAAGCACAGTTGAGAGCAATCTGGCTTCCCGCCAGAACAAGAACACCAAACTTT
>JANQLH010000212.1 GCA_028280735.1 SAR324 cluster bacterium
TTTTTGGTTGTGGGTTTCAATATTGGATAAAAAGGACTCATCAATCCTGCAGATCCGACAATTTTCCGTATCGGCTATGGCAGTAATCGCAACGGGCTGACCATCTATTGCATTCATTTCACCAAAAATGTCACCTTTGCGAGCCAGTTTGATAATCAACTCGCCCTTGAAATAGATAGCCACACAACCTTCAACAAGAATATGAATCCGACCAAACTCGGTTCCTTCTTTAAGGATTTCCTCGCCCAGGTTGAAGGAAAAAAGATCGACAAAGGGGAGCAGACTCGACAAAAACTCCTCAGAAATCCGCCCTGACGAGCGACTTTTACTGAAGCTCTCCACGATCATCTGCTGCGTTAATTCCCGGCTATTCATTATTGAAAGGTAGTTGTTATTTTATCTATTGCATCAACATGTCAGCTATCAGTATAACACCTCATCAGGAAAAAAAAAATGTCAAAAAAAACCGGAGCTTTTGTATCAACAGACATTTAGCAAAGACTGATATACCTACCTAAGCAATATATGCAGCTTCGAAAACCTGTGACTTTAAAATTTGTAATGGATCATTCCAGGTGAGACGGGGAAGGTCTTTGGAAATTACAGCCGGCTTTTAAACTCAAGCCGACTACAGGACTCGGAAATACTGGCGGCATTTGGAAACTGACCGACCCGGTGTTTCCAATCAATTGACAGCAAACCCGTCAATCTCCATTATGCAGCTTTGGCCACAATTTCTCCGATTCGGTTTGGGTCGGCACCAACGATAACATCTTCCTGTTTACCGTTTTTGAAAAGAATCATGGTTGGAATTCCCCTGACACCATATTTCATAGCAGATTGTCCATTTTGGTCCACATCGAGTTTGGCAATGGTCACCTTGCCTTTGTATTCATCCGCCAGGTTATCCAGATAGGGTGCAATCATTTTACATGGGCCGCACCAATCAGCAAAAAAGTCCACCAACACAGGCTTTGTGCTATTTAATACCTTTTCATCAAAATCGTTATCAGTCAGAACCACAATATTTTCGCTAGTCATAATCTCCTCTCAAGTTGATTGTTTAAGTTTTTTTACCTAGATTTCCATCCTTTCCCAGACATCTGCATCGGATATGCCACAACGAACACTCCCCTTACTTTAGTTAACCAACTGTATTTTTTATTCTTTTTAATATCAACCCTGCCTACGATCATCATTATTCGCAACTTTTTCGTTACCCGTTACCATAACGATCGAAGAGGCGTTACTTATACAGGACAATTTATATACCCTTTACAGCCAGCTAAAGCAAAATGCAGTATCGGAAGCTCTAATCATGATTGCAGACGAATGGGAAAGAGACTTTCACCCCGGTATCCGGTGCCAAAGTCTCAAATTTCGGAAAGGTTAGGCGGCTTTATTTGAATCAGCAATGATAGCATTAAATAGATCTGCTTCCATCACTTCAATTTCAAGCAGTTTATTAGCTACCACATGAAGCAGCTCTTCTTTTTCCTTTAGCAAGGAAAGGGTCTTTTCATATCGTTCATCAATCGTTTTTGCGATTTTCTCATCGATATAGTTTTGGGTATGTTCCGAATACTCTTTTCGTTCGGAAGATTGCATGCCTCCCAGGTAAGACGTTTGATTGCTGCCCAAATAGACATTTTTAAACTTGTCACTCATACCGTATTCAGTGATCATTTTACGGACAATGTCTGTAGCACGAGATAAATCATTGGACGCACCATTGGATATTTCTCCAAAAATGACCTGCTCAGCTGCTCGTCCTCCCAGCAATACGTCAATTCTTCCAAGCAACTCGTCTTCCGTGATCAAAAAGCGGTCCTCGGATGGAAGCTGCATGGTATACCCCAATGCTCCTAGTCCCCTGGGAACAATAGAAATTTTTTGCACCGGATCAGCACCGGGAGAAAAAGCCGCTGCCAGGGCATGCCCTGTCTCATGATAAGCCACAATCTTTTTCTCTTTCTCATTCATGACGCGACTTTTCTTTTCCAAACCGGCCACCAGTTTTTCGATAGCCTCCGTAAAGTCGCCTTGAACAACCTTGGTACGTTGGTTTCTAACAGCAAGGATTGCGGCTTCATTAACCAGGTTTGCCAAATCAGCACCTGAGAACCCGACAGTCGCCGCTGCGATTTTGCTAAAATCCACGTCACTGTCAACTTTAACCTTCCTGGAATGGATACCCAAAATAGCCTTGCGCCCGTCCAAATCGGGACGATCCACCAATACCTGTCTGTCAAATCTGCCTGGTCTCATTAAAGCCGGATCTAATATTTCAGGACGATTGGTTGCAGCCAGGATAATGACTCCGCCCTTGGAGTCAAAACCGTCCATTTCAACCAGTAATTGATTCAAGGTTTGTTCGCGTTCATCATTACCGGTAATCGATGCCCCCCGACTCTTGCCGATGGCATCCAATTCATCAATAAACACGATACATGGGGCATTTTTTCGAGCTTCCTGAAACAGGTCTCTCACCCTGGCCGCTCCGACACCGACAAAAAGCTCTACAAAATCGGCTCCACTCATTTTGAAAAACGGGGTTCCGGCTTCACCGGCAACTGCCTTTGCAAGCATGGTTTTTCCGGTACCCGGGGGACCGACCAAAAGGACTCCCTTGGGCACTTTACCACCAATGGCATCGTATTTTTCCGAATTTTTAAGAAAATCCACCACTTCAACCAGCTCCTCCTTTGCTTCGTCAGCGCCTGCCACATCAGCAAAGTTTACTCCTGTATCCCCTTCTGAAATTAATTGCGCTTTGTTTTTCCCAAAAGACATGACTCCACCGGCACCGCCCTTGAGCCGTGAAGACAGAAACCACCAAAGTGCAATCATCAAACCGAGTGGTAGAATCCATGTCAGCAAAACTCTTCCCAGAACCTCACCGGCTGAAACCGGGCGGGTGTAGTACTCAACTCCGTTAGCATCCAGTAAAGAAATG
>JANQLH010000266.1 GCA_028280735.1 SAR324 cluster bacterium
AAGGAATGTTACCGGGCCGATGACGTTGATTTTAGGGTTAATCCCCAAGTCTGAGGCTTCTTTGTATTCCCTCAGAATTTTCTCAACGTTCAGACTAAATGGGGTGTCTTCATCTAATTCCGGAACGATGTAGTGGTAGTTGGTGTTGAACCATTTAGTCATCTCCATGGCTGCTATTGAATCGGAACCTCTTGCCATGGTGAAATATTGTTCGACCAGATCATCAATGCTGCGGAAACGTTTCGGGATCGCATTAACCATAACACAAGTATCCAGCATGGTATCGTACCAGCTGAAATCATTGCAGCTTATCAGATCGATGCCCTTTTCTTTTTGGATTTGCCAGTGACCGGCTCGAAGGTGACGGGATACTTGCTGAAGATTTTCAAGGGAGGATTTTCCGCTCCAGTAGCTTTCCAGAGCTTTTTTTAATTCTCTTGTTTCACCAATTCTAGGGAAACCAGTGACCAACGTCTTGTGATGCATTTGATTACTCCTTTTGTTTGCGCGACAAAATTCGTAAAGTTATCATCTGGTATTCGGACTTAGAGCTTACTCAAGGTTACTCAACACCGTAGCGCGACTGTGCCTGATTCTCACAGGACTTCCCCATAATGATAACAACCGATTCTAATTTTTGTTCAAGCAATTGTTGTTGATTAAATCGTCTTCATTAAGAATCTGATTCTGTTTAAAAATCTGGAATGTCAACATTCCAGGGTACAAGTGAAGTATTAATACTTCAAACATCCTGTCTTTATGAATTCATCCAGGCAGGGCTTGCAGATACAGGCCTTGTTTAGTTTTTCTTCAGGTACCAAATCAAATATCTCCGGAGGAAAGCTTTCAAAAGCACACCAGCACAACTCGTGACCTTCTTGTTGTAGCCTCATGCAATTGTTTTCATTTCCACAGATTGGACAGATATCCGGATCTATTTCTTCAAGGCTGTCATGTTCTTTTGCATCAGTCTTCATTTGTATTACACTCAATAAGGTGTGTTTCTTAATCCTGAGGCATCCTTTTCGTTTTGTCTTTAAGACACCGGTATCAGGAAATTCGAATCATGACGACCCTGGCATCGGCAACGGCAGTTTATTTCATGCTTCAGCAGAACGGTTTGGAAGTAACGGGCAAACAGACTTCCACTATAATCATGAGTTTATCTTAAGCCAGACCTTAAATTCTTTGACTTGATTCGCAAGTATTGGTTCCGATAAAGATAACGACAATACTTAATAGAGGCTGTATATGAGGGGAAGAGGCAGGGTTCTCTTGATCCGGCCACATCGTGAACCGGACAGGTGGAATTAGCAACCGTTGCACTATACATCCCGACAAAGCTTCAATCGCGAAAGCGTTATCGATTTAAACTCAAGGTAGGTCTCCTGACTCGTGACTCCTTGGTGCCGCCCTTCCCGTTTCCTATACAGTGGGCAATTTCGGCAACAAAGGGTTTCGTCACTCACAGTTGCGCGACAGTTCGTGATTTCCACACGATTCCCTGTTATTCCGCTGCTTGCAGAACCTTGTGTCTAATAGTGAAAATGTTCTCTTAAAAATGTGTCAGCCGCTGGGTATCTGTCAAGGGATAACTTGTAATGCTTTTCCATGATTGAACCACTCTACACAATCCAAATGCATGGATTCACTCTTATCGAGTAACGCAACCCAGGGTCCGGTATCCAGAATTGCCTTCATTTCGATTCTGCTTTGATTTTTTCAATCAGGTGTTTTCTATGATTTTTTCCAAGGTCAGGTATCCCACTTTCTGCTATCCCCAGAAGTGACTTGACTTTGGCATAGGGGCTTGGCTTACTATCCTCAAATCTATCAATAAATGATCTAATCGCCATTCGAGTTATGTCTGACTTTTTTAGTCCCATCTTTGAAGCAATTTGTTCGATTTTTGAGACATCCTCATCGGGTATCCGAATTGTTAATTGCACTTTGAATCTCCTTAATAAAAATGTAATCTTTTTGACTGCAATGTAATCAAAATGCCACTTACAGTCAATCGTCCCTTCCCACCGAAATGTGCACTGAGCTTAAACTTTGCCAGAGTGGAGTCACTATATTTTGTCAAATGAGCACCTTGACATATTTGGTGCCAAAAAATACTGTTTTATATCGAAACCAGGCGCTTAGAAATAAGTTTAATAGGGAATCCTGTGAAAATCAGGAACGGACCCGCCGCTGTAATCAGGGACCAACATCGGAATATGCCACTGTTTTTAAAATGGGAAGGCCCGATGATTAGGCTGAGCCGATAAGGTATCACTCAGCTTGAGTTTGGTAAGATCTGAAAGTCAGAAAACCTGCCTGAACAAATTGCAACCTATTCTCGAGGACAAAGAATGTTGCAATGGAAAATATCTATCGGATTGAATACGGAATCCCATGTTGATGGCTTTGACCAATCGGTATGGGATTTTTTTTTGCTTGTTCGTTAGATAGTCAGTTCTAATCCTGCACGTTATTCAATGTGTTCCGGAAGTTTGTCAGCAGATCGAATATTGGACAAAAGGACAAGACGCCATTTGCGGTTTCAACTCGTTCGGCAGCTAAGATGGTTGTTAGGGGTGAATCCCGTTTCTTTTTGTCTCATTTCCCCCGTTTCCATACCGACCCGAATACACGACGGGCAATCGCCGGAAATTGGTCTCTGATCGATGTTCAGGCTTTTGTTTGAACCCGTGTCATTCCGATTAAGCCGGTACATGTGACACTGCTTTCCTGCCGATGTTTCATTCAATTCAGAAACTCACGTTTCGCAACCTTGTTTTACTCTATATATGTTTCTGCAGTTCACTGAGATAGATGAATTATACTAAAAAGCTATTGGCTATTGGCAACTGGCGGTTAGCCTTTAGCTTTAATTCGAGAACCTTCGGTGCGTTTGCATTAAAATTCAATATAATGGAGTGAAGCGAGTCGTATGTAAACAAAGGTGTGAAACTTGAGTTAGAAATACTATGGAGAATAGCTGTGAAAACACAGAGAATCATTTTAATCGTGACGGCATTGTTGGCGCTCTGCTTAACTTTGGGATCATCTGCGATCCTTGCTTCCTCACAGGATAAAACCTTAAGGATCTTAAACTCCTATAAATGCGCAAGTATCGATCCGGCTAAAGGCGGGTCCCATTGGTTATTCGATTGGGCTGCCACGGATACCTTCATGAAAGTAACGGAAAATGGCGATATTGTACCAAATGTGTTGAAATCATTGGACCGTCTTGACTCTCTCCGCTGGAAGTTAACCCTGCGCGAGGGAATCCGATTTCAAAACGGAAAAAAACTGGACGCAAAAGCGGCAGCGGCAGCCATACAACGCCAGTTGGACAAGAGCAAACGTGCTCAACTTCTTTTAGGTGGCAGTAAAATCAAAGTCACAGGACCGATGCAGTTGGTCATAGAGACTCCAAGACCCAATGCAAGTGTTCCCAATGCTTTGGCCGCAAGAAACGCAAGTCTTTTTGTTTATGATGCAGAAGTGATGGAAGCTGCCAATGGTGATATGTCAAAAATTGTGGGAGCCGGTGCCTTCACAGCGCCTTATGAGATTGTCGCCTACAACCCCGAATATTTTAAACTGAAGAGAAACAATGATTATTGGGCAGGAACACCAGCCCTGGAACAAATTGAAATTCAGGTTGTTCCGGACGAACAAGCTCGAATTAAAGCTGTTCAGAGTGGTGAAGCAGACCTGGCCTTTTACCCACCTTTTGAAGCTGCCTTCACCTTAAAACACAAAAAGAATGCTTTTTTCAAAGTATCCGAGAAAGCCCTGCAATCTCTTCTGATTTACATAAACTTGAGAACACCTCCCTTTGATAATGTCACTATCCGCAAGGCATTCAGCATGGGAATCAATTACCGGGAAATTGCCGAAGATGTCAGTGAGGGAATCTTTGCCGAAGCAAAAGGAATTTATCCCTATGATTTGCCTTATACTATAAAAAACCAACGCTTTGATCCCGAAAAAGCAAAACAACTGCTGGATCAGGAAGGCTGGAAACCCGGCAAAAACGGTATTCGCTACAAAAACGGCAAACCCTTAACAGCATCAATCCTGCTTTCACCCCGTGGTCCTGAAGTGAAGACCGTCTGTATTGCCATTCAGAATCAACTTTCAAAAATAGGAATGGACATAAAGCTTGATGTCCGTGAAGACGCCAGGGGATATCAAAGAGAGAATCTGACAGGTTGGAACAGCTCTATTGGTTTGACAGGCTCTCTCTCCGGCACCGGCGACTACATTCAACCATTCATTCGACGTTTTACCACAAAGGGTGACTGGAATTTCGGAGGAATCAACGATCAGAGAATCGATGTGATTGCAGAAAAACTGCAAACCACCCTGGAGGTGTCAAAGCAACATGATCTGCTGAAGCAAGCACAGAAAATTTTGGTTGATGAACAGGTTTATATCTTATCCAGTACCTTTAAGAAATTTATGGTTGTAACGTCACCAGAATGGAAAGACTACCAGGTCTCCAGCTATCGACGTCATATCACCTGGGAGACAGCTCCTTAAAACGCATCCGTTTTTACCAGGACATGTCACTACTTAGTTTTAAATCAATAAATGGCAGGCTAACACAGGCAATACTGGCACTGCTGGGCGCCAGGATCCTCATTTGGGTCATTATGCCATTGGCACCCGGGAATCCGGCAAGACGGATCTTGCAGGCACAGGGAATCGTTGAACCCACAGACCCCGAAATAGTGGAAATGCATAAACAGCTGCATTTGGACAAACCTCTTTGGAACCGATACCTGATATGGGTGTCTAATGTCATGCGGGGTGATTTTGGTCTTTCCTGGCAAACAGGTGAACCGGTTCGCCAGGAGTTTTTTAAGCGATTACCGGCAACGCTCATGTTAGCGTGCACCTCATTTCTTTTGGCAGCGTTGCTGGCGATCCCGGCAGGGCTTCTGGCTGCCAAATGGCACAAACGATGGCCCGATACCATACTAAGAATACTAAGTCTTTTCGGGGCGGCTGTTCCGTCTTTTGTGATTGCTCTTCTATTCATCCATTTCATGATCATCGCCTTGGGATGGGGGGAAGTCATATTGGACGGGAACATGAATCAGGTCTGGATTCCAGCGCTGGTTCTGGCGATTGATATTGTTGCAACCTGGTCTCGATTGCTGCGGGCAAGCCTTTTGGAAACCAAGGGGCAGCCCTTTATCCTGTCGGCTGCGACCAGAGGTGCATCGGAAAATCGAATTCTACTGCGGCACGCCTTTCCCAATGCCTCGATTCCCTTACTGCACGCAATGGGGATGACGCTTGGTTCATTGCTGGGGGGAACGGTCATCGTTGAAACGATCTTTACCTGGCCCGGACTGGGACGTTATGTGATTGAAGCGATTACGGCCAGAGATCTGCCCATTATTCAAGCTTATGCCTTTTTTAGCACGATCTGTTTTGTAGCGGTGAGTTTTCTGGTCGATGTCGCTTCATGGTTGATCGACCCAAGGATTGGTCATCGATGGAAATAGAGATCGCGTTCGTTTGCAGGAAAAAATGAGAAAACTGTTTAGCCAACCCACTCAAATCATCGGATTGATAATCCTCATCGCCATTTCTGCCATGGTCATCCTGGGACCCTTGTTTATTACCCACGATCCGGCTGCAGCAGATTTTTCGTCAAAACTAAAACCTCCCTCAGCAACACATTGGCTGGGAACTGATCAGTTTGGACGTGATGTTCTGGCAAGAGTCCTTGAAGGGGGACGCCGTTCATTAGGTGCGGCATTGCTTGTTGTTGCAGGAGTTATGGTTATCTCGGTTTTCCTGGGATTGACAGCGGCACTATCCGGAGGAGTGATTGATCAGTTGATTACTCGAACCATTGACATCATTCTGGCGCTTCCTTCTTTGGTTTTCGCTCTTGCTATTGTGGGGATTCTGGGTCCGGGATTTGGAAACCTGGTATTGGCAATGGTTATTTCCCATTGGGCATCTAACGCCCGGCTGGTTCGAAGCTTTGTTTTGACAGCTAGAAATCGCCCGGACATCATCGCCTCCTGGGAAGCAGGAATGAGTTGGCCTCAAATCATTTTCGGCCATATCCTTCCGGAAGTGATGTCCAAGCTGATTATCGTTCTGACCTTAAGATTAGGCGATATCATTGTCAGCATTTCCGGATTGTCCTTCCTGGGCTTGGGTGTTCAACCCCCTGCAGCCGAGTGGGGAGCAATGCTCTCACAAGCCAGGTTGTTCTTTGAATATGCCCCCTGGCTTTTACTTGCTCCTGCAAGTGCCATATTTTTAACTGTTATTGGCGCAAACATGGTCGGCGAGGGCATTCAAGAACTGATCGATCCGACCCTCAAGCAATAGTTGTTTGTTATAGAGATCTCCGATGATTAATAAGAATGATATTAGCTATGAAAAAACGCCTGTTCTGGAAGTCAGGGAACTATCGATCCAATATCCGAATCTACTCAATGCGGTTCATAATTTTAATTTTACTCTGAATAGAGGAGATTGCCTGGCCATTGTAGGTGAGTCGGGAAGTGGTAAAAGTTCGATCGCCAAGGCAATTCTGGGTCTCACTCCCTCGGGAACTAAAATCGATGGTCAGATTCTGTTTCAGGGGAGAGATATAAACAAGCTTACATCCCAAGAGTTGAAGGAACTTCGTGGTAAAAGCATAGGTTTTGTCAGTCAAGATCCTTATGCATCGTGTAATCCTGTTTATCGTGTCAAAAATAACGTTGCCGAAGCGTGGCGAGCACACGGGTTGAAGGTTCGGTCTCAGGAGATTGCAAATCGGTTATCTGCTTTGGGTATTCGTAATGCTGCTGTACAAGCCGATCTATATCCTCACCAGTGGAGTGGTGGTATGCTGCAACGAGCAGAAATAGCTGCCGCCTCAGCCCATCGCCCCCACTTAATCATTGCAGATGAACCGACCAGCGCTTTGGATTCCAATCTTGCTTCTTTCATGCTTGACCTCATAGCTTCACTGGGATCAACGGTTTTAATGATCAGTCATGACCTCATTCTGGTTTCCAAATCAACCCAACACATTGCGGTTTGCTATGCCGGTCGCATGGTTGAGTTTGGTAGAGCCCGGGCCGTCACGTCTGAACCGCGCCATCCCTATACACAGGCATTAATGGAAGCAATTCCCAATCCAGCTTACGAATTTCCCCAGGCGTTGCCCGGGACTATCCCGGACCTGAGAAAGCCTGTTTCAGGTTGTGTTTTTCATAATCGCTGTCTGCATGCCTGGGAGCTTTGCCAAAAAAAGTCACCTGAGTTCGTGAATGGGGTTGCCTGTCACTTGAATAATAGCCAGGGAGCATTACAATGGAAAAGAGATACAAGCATCAGGAAGAGTAACAATCAGAACAACCCCAAAACGCCCGTGGCTGAATTGAACGAGGTGACAAGATATTTCCGCCATCGTGGAACAAGGAAGACCATTTTTGAGAATATTTCTCTTCAGCTGTTTCCCGGTGAAATAGTGGGAATATGCGGTCCATCAGGTGTTGGGAAATCAACATTGTTAAAGATTATTGCCGGTATTGAACCACCGGACAGCGGGCAGGTTTCATACGACCGGAAACCGGTATGGCGGCAAGGAAAGCTATTAACGAAAAGAGTCTACCCCAGAAACGGCTTTTCGATGTCGGTCTTTCAAAATCCCTACATCAGTATCGACAGACGTTGGCCGATCTGGAAAACGATTACCGAACCGATGCGTGCCCCCCATCGAGAGAATCGACTGAGTCGCCCTGAATATCAAAATCTTGCCAAAGATCTATTGGAAACCGTCGGACTCCATCATTTAAAAGGAACTGAGAAACCTGCCGAACTGTCCATTGGCCAGTGTCAGCGTATCAGTATTTTGAGGGCGTTGTCTGCAAATCCGGCTTTGATTATTGCTGACGAACCGACCTCTGCTTTGGATGTAACGACAGCCGCTGGAATCTATCGATTATTAAGGGCACGCGCAGATCAAGGAACATCTATCATCATCGTCAGTCATGATGAAACTGCCTTGCAAAGTCTGTGTGATCGTTTATATCGTCTTAACAACCGACAACTAAACGTCTTTTGACAAAAGAATCGCTCCAAATTATTTGCGTGCCGGAGCTAAAATTGGCTTCTCGTAAATCTAAGATCTTCTCTATAGCTTTTGGCGGTTAGCAGCTGGCAACTGGCTTAAATCGTGTGAACATTTTTAAACTCAAGAACGAAAGCAAAGCTTTTACAACTCGTAAATCTAAGATCATAAATCGTAGATCTAAAATACTTGTGCGTCATTCCGGACCGCGATCCGGAATCCAGTATTGTACAGAGTTGTTGCAAAGCAACACTTTGCAAGCTAATAGCTACATGCTGAACGCTGAAAGCTAATGTCTGCAACCCAACCTGTAAATCTAAGATCTAAAGTCAGAAATCTAAAATGCAAAAAGGTGCTTGATGAAATGACCCTATCCCATTAAGTTGGGAATGGCTTATGAAAATAGCTGTTTGAATGATCGCGTTTTTGATGAAATATCAGGATTGACCATTCAACAATTCTATTACCCAGACGAATGTCCCAAAAGAAAGAATTCTTTTATGTCCACATACATTGGTATTGAAAAAGAATGTCCGGCCCCGGAGCCTTTTGGAGATAATGTTTGGACAATATCGGCTATCACCGGGCTGTTCTTTCTCTCTTTTCTTGGCCAGTTCATTTTTGCTCCCTTGATGCCCACGATTAAAGGCGAGCTTGGCATATCCAATGTTGAAGCCGGTTCCTTGTTCTTGATGATCTCTGTTGGCTCTTTCATCTCACAATTGTTGTCCGGTCACCTTTCTTATCGAATTAATCATCATGGCTCCCTGTTTGTTTCAAAGCTGTTAGTGGGTCTGCCCTTGCTGTGGTTGCTGGTTGACAGAAGTATGCTGTCCGTGCGTGTGGTCATGCTAATCGTCGGCATGGGCGTAGGCCTGCACATGCCTTCGGCCATCGCTACTATTACGGCTATGGTTGACCGGCAAGACTGGGGAAAAGCGCTGGGCCTCCATGAAATAGCGCCACCACTGGGATCCGCCATTGTACCATTTCTGGCGGTGCTGCTACTGGATTATCTTGCCTGGCAACACATCATTGCTGTCGTGGCCGTCATTGTTCTTACCCCCTCCTTCTTTTTTTATCGGTTTGTTGACTGCGGGAACTTCCCTGGAGATCCCCCGGTTCGACAATTGTTGGTAGAAGTATTAAGTCTTCGTTCATTCTGGATCATGGTGGTTCTATTTTCACTGTTTTTTGGAGGGGTTGTCGGATTGTACACGATGTATCCGCTTTATTTAATCCAGGAGGTCGGGATGTCTTCGGAGCAGGCCAACAGCCTGGTGGGCCTGTCCCGATTGACAGGACTGTTGGGGGTCTTCCTCTCCGGTTTAATCATGGACCGCATTGGTGAAAAGAAGCATATTTTCCTGTTTATGGGAATGGCCGGTCTGGCGACGTTTCTGATTGGGGCGACTACAGGGGTACTCTTGATGATTATGATGTTCATCCAGGCAGCCCTAATCAACTGCTATCCCGCTGCCGGTTTTTCAGCCCTGTCACGTACGGTCCAACCTCACTTGCGCAGTGTAATCACCGGTTTAGCCGCTCCTATAGCCCTCGTTATTGGGGGCGGGATTGTCCCAACGTTACTCGGTTTTATGGGAGAGGCCTATACCTTTAGTCTGGGAATTATGGTGTTGGGAGGCCTGATGTTCATCAGCCCGCTTCTGGTATTGCCTCTTCGACTGCTTAACGTTTTAGGGGATGGTTGTTGATCAAAACAGGTCTCACCAGGTAAAATTAATCCTCCACGTGTTTCCACTGAAATTACGGAAACACAAAACAAGAATGACAGCATGAACAATAGACCGGTTAAACTTTACAAGCTTAGCACATGCAGCCACTGCAAATCCCTTAAGGATTTTCTGGAAAGGAATAATATCCTGTTCGATTACGTCGATATTGATCTACTGGAAAAAAAAGAACGAAAGGCGACCATGAAGGAACTTAGACAGATAAATCCCAAGGGCTCGCTTCCTACTATTCAAATAGGCGATCAGGTGGTTGTCGGTTTCAAGGAAGAGGAAATCAAGGAGGCATTGGAAGTATGATGGACGTAAAAACCCTATACGAAACACTTAAATCGATCCAGGAGCCTTTAGGATATTACTTTAATGCCGACCAGGAGAAAGTCTTCGAGATTTTAAAAGCCCTTATCTTAAACAAGGATCGGTACGGATACATGTCGTGCCCCTGCAGACTCTCTTCTGACGACCTGGAAAACGACAAGGACATCATCTGTCCCTGTGTCTATAGGAAAGCAGACGTTGCCGAATTTGGCAGTTGTTATTGTAATCTCTATGTTTCAAAAGACTGGAATGAAAAAAAGATCCCCCATGAATACGTTCCGGAAAGACGCGCCCCGGAAAAATCCCTGTTTTAGCCCCGATTTCCCTGCATTATATAAATCGGATGCAAAGCACACCATGCCTCTGATAACCGATAGCCGATAACTGATATCCGTCCTTTCAAATCCTAAATCTAAAATCTAAAATGTAGCGTTGTCATTCCGGACCCCGATCCGGAATCCAGTATTGCACAAAACTGTTGCGAAGCAACACCACCCGTAAATCTAAGATCTAAAATCTACAATCTAAAATGTAGTGATCCGGAATCCAGTGTCACACAGAATCGTCGCAAAGCGACCCCTTGTAAGCTAACGGCTGATCGTTGACAGCTGAAAGCTAATATCTGCAACACCATCCGTAAATCTAAGACCCAAATTCTAAAATATTCAGCGTCCCTCATTTACAGCATTAAAGTAGCCCTTTATGTTTCTTTACATTCTGAGCCTTCCAGATGAGAAGAGGTTGCTGTTGAATACGTTTCTGAAGCTCTACATCTTCTGTTAGTAAAGATGCTTTAATTTTGCCCTTGTCGAGTAGCAAATCCAGAAATGTATGTTCTGCTTTTGTGAAGGGCAGTAGGGCTGAAATCTGCTCACGGCATTCTTTTACGAGAAGCTCTCCAAAATTTGACAATTTATTTTGGGATTGAATCAGTTGGGTGTCAAGCATTGGATAAAGCATCCTGGTCAGTTCCGTCCTTTCGAACTCAATGTCTTCAACAGATAACTCCCTCCAATCCTTACGGTTCATACCTCCATATGTAACGAAAGCGATTCTTAGTCTTGTATTGTCCAGACCTCCCTTTTGAAATAACTAATAGCAGTCGAAGAGATCTCTAGTTTGCCTGCGTGCAAATAATGCCGCAAGTTTACCGGCTGCCAGCTCATGGAAATCAAGAACTGGAATTTTTCGAGCCTGAAAGTCTCCTAAAAGATAAGAGTCAATGCATTGAATGTCCCATAGTGGCAACCTGAACATGTAGTTAAAATCAACCTCAAGATTTCCCGGTTGACCTGTGAAGCTTTGATATCCCAGCCGCCACTTTCCACCCGCATGCTCATCGGGGCTCCGCTTTATCATGAATCCTTCACGAGAGAATACAGCTTGAACAGCCTGCTCAATCCTGGGCCGCTCTTTTAACATTTCGTCACGGTCAACATTCCCAATATAGTTCAAGTCGATATCCACCGATAATCGTGGAATCTCAAACTGAAATAAATTAAGGGCCGTGCCACCTTTTAACACCCATTTTCTTTTGAGCACTGGATGAGAATCCAGCGCCTTCAATAGATTGAGCAGGTGAAGTACTTTTTCAAGCGTCTCCGGCAAAAATCCGGTAGAACCTGACAGTGATAATATTTCAGACGGATCATACTTCACAGGACTTCCTCCCACTGCTTGGTCAGAATCTCTGTCGGAATGAGAAGGTTCCAGTTTTTGTTCCATTTGCAGTTCTTTCGGTCATTTCGATTCAGATAATGCGGCTGTCGAGGACGCATGTCCCGAATAGATTTAAGATAAGCTTCCTCAACCATCAGGGATTCTCTGTGTTCCTCCAGGTAGAACCCAACCTTTGCAGCAGTAGTGGCGTTATTCAATAGAAGAACATACTCGACGACCTGATCAAGGTCAAAAAACTCGATTGATTCGAGGGATCTCCATATCTCTTCCCAACTGCCTGTCAAATCGGGTTTGTCCATAATATCAACAAAAGTTCTTTCCAGATTAGTAACCCTGACTTTGACCCCTGAACGGCTGTTTGTTTCGACACCGACCATCTCCATTCTTTTCTTTTTCAACGGAAATGGCACAGCGGCTCTTATGAACTCATTGGACTGGAACATCAAAGGTTGCGATTTATTCCCGGACAAATAATAGCGCCTTGAATAGACCGAATGTGCCTTCCCATAAAATTCCAGAGCGGTGTGGTATGCCAGGACTGCGTCTGCAGTTAGTTTTGCTGCGATAAGATATGGGTCCGCAAAGTTGGATGCTGGCTCATTTCCATAGGGGACAACTGCATATACTCCACGGCGAACAGATACTATTCGTCCCTGGTTTTTATAATAGGTCAGAAGAGATTTGCGAGTGTTCGGATTGCCAGATCCCCTTTTTGACAGCAATAGATCCAGTTCCTCCACAGTAAACACCGCATGCTTCATAAAGAATTCGTTAAGCTTCATAGCGGATTTATTTGACGGATGCGTTATATAGTAGCAATATTTTTAATACTATCACCTGTTTTTGTCAAACGTCGTTCTCTGGTTTGTGACAAAGAGGATAATTGATACCAAATAAATTGCTACTCTGTATCTGATTTGTCAAATAGAAATCAAAATTTTTGTTCTTAATAGAATATTTGATTATTAATGATTCGCAGCCAATTCTATAAATCATTATCATTATCTGACCCAAAAGCATTAATTCAGCTCGTCCGAAAGCGCCTTAGGAGCGGCAGATAATAGCCAGAGGTGAAAACCACTAGTGGAGACATCAGCCTGTCAGCCGCATTCCTGTATGGACGACACAGAGCCCTTTCGATTTCAAATCTTGTGTCGTTCCTCTGGAACTTGGTTAAGCGCCCAAGTATTGTACAAGCGTTTAACACTGCCGGCTACTTTATACCGCTCCTCCGAAGCTTGATGCCAATTGTACAATTATCGATATGGATAAACCATTTCCAAAAGGTCAACCAGAATTGGATGTCAATCGTTTATCATCAGAAAAAAATATGTATTATGGTCCCCGATTTATTAAAGCTGTATTGACATTCAGCCGTTGAATCAATATTATCCATGTAAATATGGAAAAGGAGTTTTTGATATGCATGGATATATTTCGAGGTTTGCAGAAGAAAAAATAAAAGGAGCACTTGCTCGTTCACCAGCAGTAGCTATATTAGGACCGCGCCAATGCGGTAAATCGACAACGGCGAAGATGCTCTTGAAATCCTTCCCATCTGTTTATCTCGATCTTCAGGATCGTATTGACCGTAATAAACTCACAGAACCAGAGCTTTTTTTTGATCGATATCGGGACAAACTGATTTGTTTGGATGAGATCCAAAGAATGCCAGATTTTTTTTCATTGCTTCGCTCTGAAATAGACAAAGATAGGAGACCAGGTCGATTTCTGATTCTTGGATCTGCTTCTCGCGACCTGATAAAGC
>JANQLH010000268.1 GCA_028280735.1 SAR324 cluster bacterium
GCTAAATCACCCCGTGCGACCATCACGCCATAACAATGATCCAATATCTCATCGATATTTTCGACACCCTCGTGATTCTCTATTTTAGCGATGATTTTAATAGGGCTGTTCTCTTCGTCCAGAATCTTTTGGACGGCCAGGACATCCTCTTTATTACGAACAAAGGAATGGGCAATAAAATCGATATCGTTTCTTGCTGAAAAGCGAATGAAGTCAATATCCTTCTGGGTTAATGAAGGAAGATTGATTTTTACGGAAGGCACGTTAACACTTTTCCGTCCTTTGATGACTCCATCGTTGTTGACTTTACAAACCAAATATTCTCCAGTGTTTTCAACCACTTCCAGCTCAACTTCGCCATCATCAATCAGTAGCATGTTACCTACGGACACATCTTTGCAGATACCATCATAGGAAACGCAAATGCTTTCCGATGACATTTTTTCGTTACAGGCACCTTTTACCATCAGACTGTCACCGGTTTTTACAGTCAACTCGTCATCATACTCGGTGGTTCGGATTTCAGGTCCTTTGGTATCGACCAGGATAGATATTCTGTCTGAAACCTCCCGAACTTTTTTAACTACCTCAAGAGCATCTTCGGGAGTCTGGTGAGCCGTATTTAAACGAACGGCATTCATTCCAGCCCAATAAAGACTTGCCAGAAAATCCGGCTCGCAATTATTGTTTGAAATCGTTGCGATTATTTTCGTTTTTTTAACGAACTGTACTTTAATCTCTTCTGTCATAGTCCTGTTTTGGTTTTAGTGTTGCCTCTTTCCCCGCAACTTCAGCAAGATCACTTAACATTCTGTCTGCCAGTTATAAAGATTTCTTCGTAACTATTGAACTTAAAGGGAGCACCGCCTTGTTGTCAAAACTTCGTTACCCTTATCCAGGGTCTGAACAAAAAGCAGTTTAACCCTTACCAATAAGGTATTAAAAGCAGTTTGACACTTCGAAAGTCAATGCTTTCAACCTTCAGCCGGCTTTTGCGTATCTTCGTAATGCCCTAAGTTTAAAGCTGACGGCTGACAGCACGTTCATCTTCACCTTGGATTTCGGTATCTGGTACAAAGCCGGATAAGGATTTAGCGATTCCGTTCAGACACTACCTACATATATATTCCGTCGACTGTCTACAAACATCAATAAAAAAGTTGATGGTCTGAAAAAAGAAAGCAAAACGGAAAGAATTTGGTTTCATCAGCAGGGTTGATTAGCCGGTAGTATCACCGGATAGTTTTAAGAGGGGGATTGAACACAAGCAGAGATATTGTACAGTTGATACCTTGCATGTTTTCGGGCCAAGGTGAAATGACAGCTTTCAAGTTAGCCAATCAAGCAGGACCTGTACCGATAGAAACACAATCAGTAACCCGCCACAATCATGATTATACCCAAGCATATAAGAATTGAACTGATCAGTTTCTTCCCAATTAAATCTCGTTCTTTGAGAAGGGTAATTCCCAGGATCGCTCCTATCACAATGCTGATTTGTGAAAAAGACGCTACAAATGATGCCGGAATCAAATAAAGCGCATACAGGGATAAAATCAAGGTAGTCGGTCCGATCAGAGCGACACATATGATATTCTTATAGTTTTTTTCCCATTCTTTTTTAATGGTTTCGGTTTCAATTCCAAACACGATTCTGTTTAATAAAAGCATGAACAATCCGCCTAAGGCCTGCAAATGCAGATTATAAATAAAGGGTGATGTTTTCGGAATCATGTACTTTTGTAAGATAAAACTTGAAGAAGTACACAAGGAGGCTGTCACTGCGAAGACGAATACTCGGTTTTTGATTGAATTGAACGGACTTAGTGCCGAAACAAGGTCAAGTCGCTTCATTGCGGTCAAATAGACACCAAACACCGACAGACAAATCCCTGCAACGCTGAACAGGCTGATGACTTCGTTCAGAAATAACAGGCTAAATAGGTAAACAAACAAGGGAAACATTCGCCAAAGCGGGAAAACCACACTCATTTCTCCCTGCTTGTAAGCAACTGCCAAAAATGTGAAAGCGGCTGCAAGCAGCATGGCGTCCAATAAAACCACAAGATAGAATCCTTCCGGTAAATCGGTTGATATGAGTTTCAAGCTGATACCAAATGCATTGGCAACCAGCATGGTCACTGCCGACCCACTAATCGACAACGACAGAAATACCTGTTTATTGCAACTGGTTTTTGCAAAGAGATTCCAAAGCACGCTTCCAATTGAAGATAAAAAAACTAATCCCAACCCTATCAGCACCTTTTCAGTTTCCTGCATGAGTGAGTGAGCCTTTTTTGGTTTTTGGAATATTACCGGCTCCCTTGGTTGAGTCCGCTTTAAGCGAGCTGGATATTTAAACCTGGTAACAGGTTATACAATGACATTTTCTCCTTCAATTTGATAATAGAAACAAAAAGGAAAACATTTATTCCAAAACGTTGAAAAAAAGGGAAACCGATGCTTGATAATATTCAAGACCTGGTTTTGTTTGTAAAAATAGCAGAGCAGGAAAGCTTTACGGTAGCAGGCAAGGATATGGGATTGTCACCGGCTGTGGTCAGTAAAAGAATACAAAAACTGGAAAACCGCCTGGGATGCCGATTGCTGGAGCGGACAACGAGGCAGGTCCGGGTAACGGAAGTCGGGTACGATTTCTATCGGAAATGTACAAGCATTCTTTGGGAAATCAGCGAATTAGAGGACAGGATCAGGGAACACCAGGAGAATGTTTCCGGCACAATCAGGATCAACACTTCTTCAATTTTGGGTCGCATGCAGGTCGCTCCCCTGGTCAGCAGCTTTTTAAAAGAGTTCCCCGAAGTCCGCATCCAAATGGTCAGTACGGAAGATCCGGTGGATTTGGTAAAAGAAGGTTTTGATCTTTCGATTCGCGTTGTTGATTTAAAGGACGGCAACTACATTGTTCGCAAAATATCCGGACATCGTGCTTTTGTTTGTGCGACACCCGATTATCTTGACCGGAACGGCATTCCTAAGTCTCCCCAGGACTTGGGGTCTCATAATTGTCTGGTCAGGAGTCAGCATCAAGAATGGAAGTTCAGGAGAAATAAACACGAATCAAAGGTTAAGGTTCGAGGAAACTTTACCAGCAACGATGGAGAAGTGATTCGGCTTGCTGCGCTTTCCGGACTGGGAATAGCTCCTTTAGCTTCCTGGCATGCGAAACAAGACATTGAATCCGGTACCCTAAAGGAAGTATTGTCCGATTACGATCTTTCGTCCGATGAGTCCATTTACATTATGTATTCCAGTAAACAATTCCTTCCAATCCGGGTACGGCGTCTTATCGATTACCTGGTTGCCAACCTGGAAGTTGCGCCCACAAGTGGATAACAGCAGCGTTTGTTTATCTCCAGCCTCCGGAGAGCAAGGCAAAATCTAAAAAGCGATCAATACCAGGGCCAATCCCGCTGTGAGCACTCCTATCCACTGCTGCGGCTGCAATCTTTCCTTGAGAAACAATCCGGCGAGCAGCACAGTAGACGCCGGATAGAGAGAAGCCAGAACCGAGGAGATGTCCAGCCGCCCTAAGCTGGCAGCCATGGCAAACAAAGCGTTTCCGCTGGCATCGAGCACTCCGGCAAGAACTACAAAAGGCACCTGGCTTTTTTTAACACTTGCATTGGATCCCCGTTTGAGCACAATACATCCGAACAAGGTTACAGAGGCAACCCTTGCCGCTATCAACGGACGAATAATCGCCGATTCACTTGCCTGATCGATGCAAACAAAAAACAATCCAAAACCGACACCGGCTGCCAACGATAGCAGCAGTTCCCTTTTTACCAGCGGAGATCCGTTTTTCTGGGCGGAAAGTATCCAGACCGATACCAACGCAATCACCATTCCAATAAGCTGCATCGATCTTGGCAAACCTTCCAGAAAAAATGAGAAGCCAATAGGAAGCAACGCAGTCATTACAGCAGAAAGTGGAGCAACTATACTCATCCTTCCGCCGGCCAGGGCCGTATACAATGCGACCAGTCCCGTCGCTCCAAATATACCTCCTGCAGCTCCCCAGGCAAGACTGTGATAAGTGGGTGTGTCTTCAGGGATAATAAGACTTAACAACAACAAGAAGCCCAGTCCAACCAGTTGCGAGATGACGATCACCGATAAAATGTTTCCGCGTTTGGAAGCGAAACCGCCGCTAAAATCCCCGGCCCCCCAGGTGACCGCTGAACCCAGTCCGTAAAACACTGCAAGTAGTTCTGTTCCTAACATTTATGTGCTCTTTAATAATTAATGCGTGTAATCGCACCCATTTTAGGGTCTAGTTTAGTCCTGCATTGGTAGTAACTAGTGTCTGAACGGAAAATTGCTAACCCCTTATCCAGCATAGTACCTGATACCGGAACTCAACTTGACGATTAACGTGCTATCAGTCGTCAGCTTTCAATATTCAGCATAAAGCATTGAAAATTCAAATAAAAACTGGCTGACAGCTGATCGCTGAATGCTGAAAGCACTGAACTTTGAAACATCAAGTTGCCCTTAAAGCTTTTATTGGCATAGCTTAATCTAGTTTTCGTTCAGACACTAATTAGATATACTTTAAATCAGTATCCTGATATTTATCAAAAGTAAAATTAAATAAATTAACTTCCATTAAGAAAAACTAAAGATACGATTCAATGTTGGATTACAAATTGATTGAAGCGCTGGCAATGGTGATACAGGAAAGTGGCTTTGAAAAAGCTGCCGGTAAGCTACATGTAACCTCTTCTGCTGTATCACAACGAATCAGGGCACTCGAGGAGCAGACAGGACAGATTCTCATCAACAGAACCAATCCTCCAAAACCAACCGATGCCGGTGCCAGGATTTTAAAGCACTATCACCTGGTAAAACGGCTTGAAGAAGACTTGGTGGACACATTCACACCTCATGAAAACAAACATTTTGTTACCCTTGCCATCGGAATTAATCTTGACAGCCTCTCAACCTGGTTTCTGGATGCAGTCAAAGATTTTTTGTACAAACACAAAATCCTGCTGGATTTAAAACCGGCCGATCAGGACCTGACAGACCAGTTACTCAGGAGCGGCGTTGTCATCGGTTGTGTAAGTTCAAAAGACAAAATGATTCAGGGGTGTCGCATGGATTACCTGAGGAGTATGGAGTATCGTATGCTGGCAACACCTGACTATATGAAACAGTGGTTTCCTGACGGAGCAAGTCTTGAAGGCATCAGTCTGGCTCCTTTGTTCGTTTTTGATCGCAAGGATGAGTTGCATCTGCAATATTTTAAAAAGGCATTTGGTACAACCCCTGCTGAACTATCAGCTCACTACCTGCCTTCTTCGGAACAGTTTCTAAAATTTATTTTGGAAGGACTGGGGTGCGGTATGCTGCCGGAACAGCAAAGCAATACCTATCTTAAATCCGGAGATTTGGTCGAGTTAGTACCAGGATGCATGGTTACAGTCGACCTTTACTGGCATTGCTGGAATTTAAAATCCAAACTGCTGGAGAATTTTTCCTCCCATCTGGTCGGCGAGTCAAAGATCGGTCTTCGTTGATACGGTCCATGGTTGACCGTTTGGGGTTTAGACAGTGCCCCTGTTGATAAGCTATTTGTTCGTTTCCCCCACCTTTGTCAATGCCCACTTAAAGGCGATTGGCCCTATTAGTTGATTTATGGTGATGGCCGCAATGAGCAAACTTTGAATCGGCAATCCGATGGAGGGAAAGCGTCGAACAACTTCCGTAAGCAAACCAAGACTGACGCCTGCCTGGGTAATAAATCCCAACCAATAGTTTTTATAGATCAACGGTTCATCTCCTGCAATAACGCCACTGATGAATGAAGCCGTGTACAACATAAACAGACGGATAGCGACTAATATCAAACCAAAGGACCAGGCAGTCTTCAATACTTCGATGTCAATTGCAATCCCTGTCAGGGCAAAAAAAGCCACATAAATCGGAATTGAGACCTTATCCATTTTATTCAGAAACTTATCACCAAATTTTGAGAAATTTTGTACGACAAAACCGGCAGTCATACAGATTAATAATGGTTCAAAGTTGATGGCAATATTAAAGGTCTCAAGCAAATAGGAAGTGAACAGATGACTGAATTTAATGACAAGAAAGCCGCTTCCGATGATGACAATTGGAAACTCTACTTTCACCACTTCAATTAGATAAATGAATGCATAACCCAGTGCGATTCCAAGAATTATCGCCACTATGATTTCAGACAATAGTACAAAAAAGAACGAGTATTCAATCGAGGCTGAGGCTGTGATCAAGGCTTTACTAGCGGAAAGTACGATCCCGAACAGAATAATGACGGCTACATCCTTAACAATAGTGACACTAAGAACAGTATTCGTATAGGGTCCGCAGGCCCTGGTTTCAGTGATAATCGCAATAGTCGATGACGGGGATCGAGCGACAGAAATGATTCCGAAAACCAGGGAGATAACCAGACGCTTTGCACTGTCTATTCCCGTGATTATGGGAAAGTAAGCCAACAAAAGGTAAACCGCAATTGAAACCCCGATAAACACAATCACAGTCTGGCAGATGACGAGATAAATGATTGATTTTACTTGGTACTTTAAATGCGAGATTTTTAACTCTCCTCCCGCACAAAAAGCAATAAAAGCCAGTGCAAGGCTGTTGATGAAGGAAAGGTTGCTCGCTGTTTCCTTAGGCAACAAAGCCAGGAAATACGGACCGAATGCCAAGCCCGCTAGAATGTATCCTGATATTTTTGGTAGTTTTAGTTTTTGAAGAATGTTCCCGGTGCAATATGCCGACAACAGCAGGAATCCCAATGCAAGCGTTGGTGTGACGACTGTGGTTTTACCCGGAAAGTTTACATTAACAACTGCGAACATGAATCCAATTAACAGATTCAAGACAATGACATTCTGCAACATTTTCAGATTTATAAAAAATTATTGGTTTTTTTAACACGGCAGGTACTTCGTATTCTTCCTTAAACTCTTCGAATTGTTAATACTTACTTTTATTATTTTTTTGACACATAATGAAACAGTTTTACCACATGAGCCAGTACCAGAACGAATAGCAATTTAACCCATACCCATAAAAGCTTAAAAGAATTACCCGGAGGGGAATGGTGTTAAAGCCGGTGTACTTTAGCCACCGGTTGGGAGGTAAGCAGGGAAATTCGCCCTGAAGAGACGATGCAAAACGGAAGGATAGTTTTCCGGCAGCTGAAGCACACCGGCTATAACACCACACCCCTGACACGGCTATTCATGCAGCTACTTTTCTCTTTCTAATTATAAATCATTCGCAGCCAATTCTGTAAATCTGAGCGCTTAATAGCTCCGGAGGAGCGGCAGATAGTAGCCAGTGGTGAAAACCACTGGAAGAGAATTACGCTCATCAGCCAGAGTCCTGTAGGGACGATACAAAAACCTAGCAAATTAAAACCTTGTGTCGTTCCTCCGGAGCGCCGGGAAGTGCGTCCTTAGCCTACCAGCAGTTAAATCCTCTGGCTACTTTTTGTCGCTCCTACGGAGCTTGATACCGTTTGGAAGAATGTCAATAAGGATAAACCCGGACCTTCAGGTATTCCAGATTGGGATGTTAACCATTTGTAATTAGATTTCTCCATAACAATTAAATGTTAATGAATCCACTCTCCTATTTTGCTTATTTAAGCGCTTATGGGTTCAAGCCCGGCATGACAGGAATTCACAGTTTCACAAGATTTTGTAGTTTTGAACCATTAAATCACAAATTACTCGTTATATGATATTTCGGGGTAGATTCAATACTTTTTAATTCCAAAACAATCGACAGCCACCTATCAATTAGCATAAGACTGGGTATATTGCAGATTCTTATTTTTTAAAAACAATTGGATGATAGATTTCAAATCCTTTCTGTTTTCATGGATTATGTTACTGTGTACTATTAAACCTTTGAGCCGTATCGTGTTCAAAGCCATACAAGTTGATTAAACCGGACATATGATCTTTAATCGCCATTCTGCCGGAGACACCAAAATGATTTGCTGTCGGAACCTGTTGACTTATAAACTGGTTACTTTGCTGACCATTGTTGTGATTTTGCCTTTACCGATATATTCAAAAAACCTGACCGGAGTGCTGTATGACATCCCATCAAATCGCAAAACAGCTTTATATCATTGGGAGATGACCTTGACGGCCGAAGGATTGCCCTGGAAATCGTTTTATAAAACATTGGATGGTGAACTGGTAGCCTGGGATGAAGTTACCTGGGATGGGGATTCTTTTAAAGGATATCGCTATGAAAGAGCAACGATCAATGACCGGGGTAGTGTTGCAATCACCGGTGAATCGGTGCATTTTCTGCACATTGCTGACGGCAAACGAAAAGAGGCCAAGGAAAGCCTGGTCAGAAATTTTACCACCGGACCCTTGGTAATTATCTACATCCTGGATCACTGGGAAGAATTAACTCGTGGAGAAAAACAGACCATTCGTTATGGGGTGATTGATCAGGCATCTTCATTTGGATTCGTCCTTAGCCGTGACACCGACCATGCTAAAAGCGGATCAGGCCAGGTAGTTTTTAAAATGGATGCCGACAGCTTCTTAATCGGACTCTTTGTAGATCCCATCTATTTCATTTTTCGTGAAAAGGACAAGGAGCTGGTGGGAATGATCGGGAGAATGCTACCCGTGGGAATAAACGCCGAGGGAAAGCATCACGTTGATGCAGAACTGGTGATAAACCAGTGAAACAAATCGCTGTCCAATAAACAATCTTACATAGCCCCCATGCCCGGTAAGGTCGATCGATCCAGAACACGCTTGAGTTTCTCTACTCCCCATTCCTCTATGCCTTGGTTAATCTTTTCGATAAGCTTTAGACGATCTTCAGGCAACCACCCGCTTGTTTTGATACTGTTGGTGGGATGATCCGCGTAGACCCTGGCCCCGTCAAGCTGTAGCTGGTTAATAAAACTTTTCTCCTCCTCCAGTATTTCAAGCTCAGTAGCCGGT
>JANQLH010000269.1 GCA_028280735.1 SAR324 cluster bacterium
AAGGCCATCCCGATCAGCCCCAACAACAACGGCAGGCCATAGTAGGCGTTTCGGCTAGCACGTTCACTGGGCGTAGGACAACCCTGCCAGAATAATTTCAGAGTTCAACGGTTCATAAATCTCTTTTGTATAATTACTCTGCAAGTAGCCCGCAAACCCGGCAAAACGGCCCCAGGTCACTACTGCCATTAAGCTGGCTGCGGTTTGGTTGTCTGCCTGCTCATCATCTGCGATTTGACCTTCTACCGATACATCCCCCGTATCAACGGGCAATCCAAGGTCATTGTTGGGGTTCGTGTCATGATTATAGCGAACGTTTCCCAGGATCTTCCAAGCAAATCCACTGCTATCCGATGGTTCCGGAGGTTCTTCCAGATCCACACCAAACGCCACTTGGTATTTTTTAGTTCGTTGATTACCCTTTTCATCAATGGCCGTAACGACAATTTCGTTCATACCTCTTTTAAAAGTAAAGCGTTTATTGATAGTCAGGGTATTCGCTTTAATAAATTTCTGTTTTTCCCCGTTGACGGATACTTCTGCGATTACCTCATCATCGAATATCACGAAACTAACATCCAATTGTGGAGCATCTACTTTTTGACGCCGGGTCAGGTCTGTCGTCAGTATTTCGGGGGCTTCCTTGTTTTCTTCTTCCCGGGCTAATGTTGGAGTGCTCATGGTACCTCCCAGAAGAGCCAGTATTACCAAGGCAGCTAGAAAAGTTTTCAAAACGGTCTCCTTTTGATTTTTTAGTGTTATTCAATCCAACTAATCTTCGATTGTGATGGTTGCATTAATTGTATCCCCAGTATTGGCAGCATCTTCCTGAACTTCGTCCAAAACCTCCGTCGGATCAGGAATGTCACTAAAGTTGGAATCATCTTCTTCATCCGGAGCATCACCAAGCGCAGCCACTTCAACGATGTTATCTTCAATGGCATCCTCAATGACAGGAGGCACATCCACTTCCTTGGGGTCATCGGTATCCAGCTGATCCGAGTCAGTCGTTTCCATTTCATCTTCTGATCGTCCGGGTTCATAGTCTTCATCCTCCTCCAGACTAAAACCCTGATCAAAGTCGTCGATATTATAACCGAATTGGCCGACAGGAACGTCGAGGCTTTGACCCGCATTGTTTGTCATAAACATCTGACCGCTTTTGTTTTTCAGCATGGCAAAATCAGAATTGGTAGCCCCCTCTCCTAATGATCCTTTAATCCCTATTGTTGCCGTGGTTGTGTTGAGATAGAGATTGCTCTGCTTCCTCACCGAAGCGGTTCTGGCTCGGAATTTCCCGAACAACACGCGGAGAAATCCTTGTTGCTTCTTTTTGCTCCATTTTCTCACCTGCATAATGGCGTTGGAACCCAGAATAACTTTGTGCTGATCCGGATTATAGAGTGTGAGTGAGGTGTTTTTTAAAGTGCGAATGGTATCATTTTCGTATAAAGTGACCGGATTGTTGGTTTTCGTATAGAGATACATTCTCCCTTCACGAACAATAACCACATTACCCTTTTGAATAGTGGCCCTTCCATATTTTACACTTCCCATAACGACCGGGGAGACCAATATTGTCAAGGTTACCAGTATCACAAGTTTTTTCCATGTTTTCATAATTTTGACCCGTTTTTAGTAAAGATAGAAACATTGGGAAAATTTGACCTTACGCAAATAGTAGTACCAGGCTGGATAATAGTCAAACATATTGTTCTTTAGTGCCAGTGATTCCTGCATACTTTCAAAGCATTCAATAAAAATGTTATCTTTGAACACCGGTATCAACCGGATTTTCGAGATTGATTTTCCACATTGTATAATCATTCTTCTGAGATGAGAATCAATTGGATCATTTTGCTCTTCTTGATATACTATTGTATATTTCAATGACATATGGGAGAATTTCTTCCAAACGGTAAAATACTGTATTTATATAAACAGTTTGACCATAATCCTTTGTCCAATCGGTTTCAACATTTTTTTCAGATCCAGAGAATAAAGACAATTCAACCCGGAAAGAATCGATGAAAGATTCCAAGCACTCCATCATTGTTTTTTTTGTAGGCTACATAGTTCTATTCTACCTGATAGGCTTGATGCTATGGCCGTTTTTATCATCGATCATCTTTGCCGGAATTTTGGCAGGCAGCTTTAAACCGCTGCATAAATCAATTAACAATAAAATTAAAAGACCAAAATGGGCTGCCGGTATCGTCTGCCTGATTATCGTAACTGCAATATTTTTGCCTTCGATATTTATCATTGTTCAACTCACCGATGAAGCTGGTAACCTTTATCAATCGATCAAAGCCCAGCTAACCGATGATGATATGGAAAAAATGCTCTTTGGCTTTAAATATTTCCCTGAAATCATGAAGGAACTATTCGGTACGATTAACCTGGACTTAAATATATCGACCTTCAAGGGCATTGTCCTGGACGCCTCCAAGGAAGCAAGTTCAACGGCGTTCAATATTTTAAATTCCTGGATCACCAATATCTTTTCTTTCTTCATGCATTTCATCATTATGATCATTGTGATTTATACGCTTTTGGTTGATGGAGAACGAATTAAAAAGTTCATTTTTGCATTGTCTCCACTGCCAGATGATGAAGAAGAGTTGGTTATTGAACGATTCAACCAGATAAATTTCGTAACTTTAGTTGGCAATGGAATTGGAGCTTTAATTCAAGGATTGCTGGCTGGGATTGGTTTCTGGATAGCAGGAATCGAATCGCTAACATTGTGGACCACTTTAATGATTGTGCTGGCATTCATTCCACTGGTCGGAATCTCAATTGTTTATGTTCCGGTATCTTTGTATTTATTGATCACCGGCAACGCAATCACCGCCCTGGTATTGTTCCTTTATTGTTCAGCTGTTTCACTCTTTGTTGAAAACTGGTTTAAATCCAAATTTGTAGGAAACAGGGCTGAAATCAGCCCCACATTGATTTTTCTGAGTATCATTGGCGGGTTGGCAGTATTCGGGATTCCGGGAATTTTTTACGGTCCGCTGATTATCTCTATTTTCCTTACATTTGTAGATCTTTATCATAAACGCTATACGGACAACCCAAGTACCGAAGTTTAGAACTCCGGGTTGAGCAATTTGGTGGCATACCGTTGTAAACTATAACCAGACCAAGCTGTTATGAAGCATTTTTTTGATCAATCCACTGTATTAGATGATGCGGCTTTATCAGAATTGTTGCGATCTGCACGCACCGAATTAAAGAGAAAGCCCATGAACCTGTCAGAGATGACAAGCAAAATGGATTTGATATGCTTTAATGCAAGTGCATCTGATCAATACGTTCCCAGGGGGTTGGATTCTTTGGTGGCAACCAAGAACATGCCTTTAAACCAAAAGATTCGCAAAGAATTCAACGATGATCTGGACAAGTTAATCAACAACAGCCCGGGTGATGTGTTTGGTTACTTATTAGGCAACATACAAACCAAAAATATATTCAACTATTTAGACATCCTTTTTGAGATTAAGTCCGACTACAAATTTAAACCACAGGTAGTTACCCATTTTTCTTATCTTGAGTTAGTTGAGTATTTATCGGAGTTTTTAAACACGGGTGTTGTGGATGGAATCAAGCGATCCATTGAAATTTTCGATGATAGATCTCCAAAAGCCTGGAAAAAGCTAACAAGGTCCAGTGAACTAAAATCCGTAGATAAGGAAATCCGCGAACCTGTCATCCTTGACAGACCTTTTTTTACCGACATCAACTTAAACATCACCAAAGGCGGCAGACCGCAACTCATAGAAAGCTCTATCGGAAAGTTAAAATCGGTTATTAACTACTTCAACAAATATAGGACCTCAAGCGGTGAAGTGATTGCCTCGAAAAACAAACTCTTTTTCAAGCCCTCCGACATCCAAGGGTTCAGGATTGCGTCTTCCCAATCGAAATTGATGTTGGGTCTGTCCTACAAAGGAGAATACATCTCTTCCGCCCAGTTCATCACCCACGATATAGGTCTCAAGCCCATTTTGTTCAAAGATGTGGATTTTTTTACATTCAAGATCGGTAAAAAACCGGTAGATCTGAAACCATCACAGATTACAAAAATAGAGGTAAATCTTGACACGCAGCAGATCGTTTTCTTAAGGGGAATTGCACCTGATGAATACCATGTAGCCAGATTTAACAAATTAAAACTGACAAGGGGCGAAGACTCAACATTTATTCACAAGGCAATTTCTTTTAATCGCGGTGCTGCAAACTTTGACCAGATTCAAACGTTTTTTGCTTCCCGATACACGGAATTTGAAAAAGCCAAACAAATTCTCAATGCCAGAGGGGAACTGGGCTTGCTTAGTGCCCGAAACGTGTGTGCAGGTGATTTAACCGCTCACATAACCCTCTCCACCATGAATTTGCTGGGGCTGGTACCCTTTGAACCCAAATGCTTGGGGTATTCACCAAAAGATATAAAGAATCCCGAAGTCTCTTCAACCCTTTTTGATATCGAAATTAAGGGGTTACAAGATCTGTTTAAAAACATCCTTGATGTTTCCCAATCACCGGATTTCACGGAGCACAACTTCAGCCGTTTGTCTAAAAACATGCGGGCATTTATCAGCTTGCATGATTTCACAAAAGTTGATGCGAACATGTGGGATCGATTGTTGGATGAACTGGAAAAGCTGACTGATTATATGGATAATTTTTTCAAAATCAGTCTGTACAAGGACCTCAAAGAAGGATTGGAATGTGAAACGGTTCCTGATTTCGAATCCATGGAGAACGGGATTGAAATTGCGTCTGAAGAGAATCAATCGCGTTTGGATGAAAAAACACGGCATTTTATCAGTGAAAACTACTCGTTTTTTAAGAAAAGGGATCTGGTTCAAAAAGCTACTTTAAAGATCGAAAAATTAATATTCTATGGACAGAATGTAAAACCTTTTACAGATGATCCCAAGTTTGAACCAGCATTGGTTGTGTACAGCAGGGACAAGTCCCAGGCAGAGAATTATCGATATGCGGCCTATCCGGCTTTATCCTTAACCAATGTTATTGATCCCGGTGTGCTGAAAAACAAGGATGATAATGACGAACTTGAATTTGTAAAGTTTATGCGGGATTTCACTCAAAAGACTTTTCAAAAGGCAAGGGAACTCAATAAAACCTTTCATCACCAATACAAGCATACGCTGGCTGAACTCGGTTTTTTAGTTGATGAAAAACTGAGACAACTCCAGGAGGAGTTGAGTTTTCTTGAGCAACCTGAAAATAAGGAAAAAGCTTACCAGGAGCTTTATGAGAAAATCAGAAAAATGTACCTGGAACACCTGAAAAGCAAAGAGCAAAACATCGCTACACTAAAAGCAGAGGAGGCACAAGTACAAAAAAAACTGCAGATATACAAACAAAATCTGGAAAAATTAATGGGAACCACCATTGATGATGCCGACCTGGATGATTACCTGGCAGCACTGCCTGAAAAACTTGAAAAGAGAAAGGCGGAAATAATCTCTCAACACAAGGAAAAATTCAATGAGGCAGCCCCTGTCTTTAAAAGCTATGTCAATCTTCATAATTCAGCCTTAAGCTACTTTAACAAGGTACTCAGCTACTCATCCCTTTTTCAGAAAGCTTTATGGATGCATCGCCATCAAAAGATGGTCGAAGATCAAAAAGAAAAAGCAAAAAAGTTCTACCAAGCAGATCCTGAAACCATCCAAAAACAAATTAATGAATTAGAGTCCGTCATTGCCGACCCCGAAAAGGAAAAATCGGTTAAAAAAGAGGTCGATCAGCTCATAGAGGATTTGCAGAATGCATTATACGATTTGGATAAAATACCAGCCAATGACCTGTTTAAAGATCCAAAAACGCCCGATGATAAACTGGTTGAGTATTTGGAATTTTACAGGGATGAGTCTTTCAGGCTAACCCGCTTGGTAGGCATGCTGCAGAGTGCTTATCAAAAAATGAACAAAATCCAGAATCAGCTTTTTAAAAAACAGGAGGAGCTGGTTTTGGAACAACTAAAATCCGCAAGAACCGAATTCTCTTTGAAAATATTTAATATTTTACGAAGGGATTCCGAAGCTATTGATGAAGTTGAGGCTTTGGAAGAACAAACAGAAAACATTCCAACGGAAATCAAAAATCACCTGGGCGATTTAAGAGCTGTATTGATAAAAGCCTTAACGGCATTTAAAGAAAATATTACCCCTGAGAAACTTACCGCCATTGCCAACTACAAAGAGTTTTTAATCGAAGGAAAAAAAAGGGAAAAAATTAATGATATTGCGAAGGAACTTGTAAATTTCAGCCAGGGTATCAAGGCCATCAGAATGGAAAGAGGGGGCGAAATTGAAGATCTGGAATACTTAAAAACACAGGAAGCCGGTCTGGAAAAAATAGCCATGTCCAAGGCCTTGCCTTCAACCAGAATATTGTTAAAAACCCAGTACATCCCATTGGTGGAAAAAGAAAAAGCTATGATGGAAAGGGTGAATAAGTTCCTCGCTGAGATCATCTCAAACGAAAAGAAAATCATTGATGGACTTACCGATACATTTTTTAGGAAAAGATACGGATTCTCACAGTTTGTAAAAGGCAGTTTTTGCGTAGATACAACCAAAGGTACGAAAGACCATACCGAAAAAAACATATATGCGGCATACCTCCATTTATCGGAAAGGCATAAAAAAGCCTGCTCTTTAGCACAGGTAAAAGCTGATGAATTGGGAATGGAAAAGATCGAAATTCAGGGAGATGAAGGATTAAAAAACAGGATATCCCAGACCTGGCACAAGCATGTATCGGATAAGTTTATTTGCCTACCGCCATCATTAACAATTGAGGAAGTCCTTGATCTTTGTGAATACAAAGAGTTGATTTGCCGTAATAATGCAAAGCCCCAACGCTCTCAAAACTCGTTAGTACTTATCTACGTAAACAAAATTGATTTTGATACTATCAAACAGAATCCGGATCTATTGGAAAAATACAATCAGGCAATTCTAAGCAACGTGTTTTTGAATATTGATGATACAAAAATATATAACAACCGCGACTCTATTTATGAGGGATTTGTCAAGGCAACTTTTGGCGCCTCTCACGATTCTTTGGCGAAAAGCATCACAGAGTTGCTGCTTCAAGAATAAACCTATTTGACACATTCTCCCCAGGAAGCCTGACCGCAGGGACCTTTCTCTATGCCCGTCGCACCGGTAAAATCAATCAGTTTTGTATCGATTTCCGTAAAATCAACATCATTGCACTTGGCTCGTCTCAAATAGACACCAATAAAGAGTGCATCTTCAATATCAGAATCACTGATATCAGCAACAGACAAATCGACAAAAAACAATCTCGCGTCTTCAAACTCGGAATCCGCTACAATAGCTCCTGTCATATCAACATATTTGAGGGTTGCGCCTCTTAAATCCACTCCTTCCATATTAGCACCGGTAAACCTGGTATTTTCTATATAAGCATTTCTTAGATCCGCTCCTTCCAAATCCGCACCGGAGAAATCCATATCGACCAGTCTGACTTCCCTGAGATCACAGGAAGTAAACGTTCCGCCACATTTTTTTTCATTGATCAGGTCATTAAGATCACCTTCATCATAGGCGAAACCAAAGCTGCTCCAGGTGAGCAGAAATAGACTAATCATTCCAATAAATAATCTTTTCATTCAGCTTCCTTTATAATGATATACCCAGTTTTTTCTTGTTTAACTTATAAACTGTACTCGGAGTCGAGCCCTGTTAATGCCTTTGCGAAAATGCAAACAACTATCCAAAAACAATCCTTTAACCAGAAAAATACCAATTTGATTCAACCAAATAAAGCGAAAAGCTACCCTGGAAGGCTTTGCTTAAATTGAGCGAAAACACGGTTTTTTATTGTCGTAATCTGGTATACAATGAATTGCAAAAAGACTGGTAAAAATGTTGAAGTAGGCTTAGATAGTGGAAAATAACTTGCATTTTTTATGCATTGTTGATTAAGAGTCTTAATCGTTTCTCACTGAAGATAATTTTGCATTCCTGAATTCAAAAACACTTGACAAACAAAGAGAATATGGAATTCATACATGAATCAATGATTGTCTGGTTTATCCTGGCAGTCATATTAGCCGGATTATTACAGTTGATTGCCAAGAACAGACCTTCTGAAGTTCAGCCGGGAATGGCAACCAAATCGGATCAGTTTTCGATGAGTACTGTTTTTTTAAGTGTCCGTAGCGGAGAAGCCCCACTATTTTTCTGCGTACTGGGAATAACCATATTCGTTTTCCTGTTTTCATTGGCATTTGCCAAGGAAGTCCGGCTCTTGATGCCTTTCTGACAACAGCGGTGAAATCCGACAAACCGAGGATTTCCCCTAAAAACCCACTTTTACTCCCCTGCCTCAATCTCGACTAAGCTCGTATTTTACAGATTAAGGTTTATTTTGTATCGGTAGAGGATGCTGTCCGTCTTTGAAAGATTAAAGAAGGACATACTCTTTTAAATAATCGTCTGTAAAAAAAGCCGGTTGGAACGCCAGAGCAAGGTTGTGCCAATCCGCATTAGAGAATAGTCCACTAGCATGCGTAAAGTTTTTAGCTACCTGTTAAACAAGATTTATGATCAAGTCATCAGACCTTTGGTTATAAGTGTATCTCCCGTTGAGGAGGTGGCACTGGGGGTAGCAGTAGGAGTGTTTGTAGGAATGACACCGACCGTTGGTATTCAGATGTGGTTAGTTTTTATTATCTGGTTGATTGCAAAGTACTTGTTTCAAATTCGATTCGATTTAATCGTTGGGACTGCTATTGTTTGGCTTAGCAATCCATTCACAATGTTTTTTCTCTATTATACGTTTTTGGCCACCGGACTGGTCATATACTCAATATTGGGAATTAAAGGGATTGAGCTCAGTTTTGATGTGTTTTATACCCAATTCGATGCGATTGTTAATAACCCCGATCTCGGATTCTTTGGAGTAGTTTGGGAAAGCACGCAATTTCTGATTATTGACCTGGGATTACCAATGATGATAGGAAGCGTCTGCTACGCTGTTCCTTTCTCTATTTTATCGTATTTTCTGACTCGCAAGCTTTTACTCAGGTATAGGAAGAACAAAGCGGCCAAGCTTGATATGGATTATGATACCTGGAAAGAAAAGTTTGAAAAAAAACGAATCAAAAGGTGAGTTATTTAGTCAAAAGATAAGCTGAATTGATAGTTTTAAGCAGGTAGGAGGTTTAAGCCAAATGTCATTTGGTCGAGCAGCCTAAAGGACTCCGATCAAGATTGACTATATCGCTGGGGAAATACCAATGTCATTTCCGTTCCCTTATCAACTTTCGATTGCACTGTAATTGTACCACCATGTGAAGCCATGGTATTATGGACTATTGATAGTCCAAGTCCGGTACCTTGCTCCCGAGTTGTATAAAACGGGTCAAATATTTTCTTTTTGATCTCTTCTGTCATTCCTTTTCCACTGTCTTTAAACTCTACTTTTATAACCGGGATACTGGTTTTCTCGATTTGATTGTTCAACCTTTGCAAGACCAACGGATCTTTCTCCACGTAACTATTCGTCGTAACGGTCAGTTCCCCTCCTTCAGGCATAGCCTGGCAAGCGTTAACAAACAGATTGTGAAACACTTGTTTCAATAATTCCTTATTACCGAGGACAATATCAGTTTTTGCGCCGAGTTTTGAGATTATATTTATATTTAATTGCTGAGCAGAAAATTCCGAAAATTCAACAAACTCATCAAGCATATCATGAAGCCCGATGTCATCTAAAACGATTGGCCTTGGTTTTGTGTATTCGAGAAGATTTGAAATGATATGATTCATGCTGCGAGCAGCAGAATTGATATGCAATGCCAGTGACATTTCCTCAGATTCGGCAGCCAGGTCCATCTTCATCATCGATACAAACAATTCAATGCTGCCCAGGGGATTTCTTAATTCATGTGCCACCTGCATGGCAATCTCTCCCATTGCCGTCAATCGATTCTTTCTTTCAGCTTCTTCTTCCAGTCGCTTCAATTGTGTAATGTCCACCAGATTAACAATTATGCCTTGAAGCTCGTCGTCATCGGATCTCATTAACGTAGTTGTGCTTTTTAAACTCTTCTCCTCCTTCTGGTTCAGAAGAAAAACAAATTGTTGTTGGTATTGATTTTCTATTGTCTCAATCCTTTTGTTTTCTGATTCTTCAGGAATTACTGCAAAATTAAACAGTTCATTGATGTGATTGCCTATTGCATTTTCCTTGGTAATACCCGTTATAGAGACAGCTGCCCTGTTAAAGGTTTGAATACTGCCTTTCAGATCCGTCACAATCAATCCATGAGAAAGGCTTTGCAATACATTATTAAGCTCCTGATTTTTCAAGTGTAAATTGATTTTTAACTCCTTGATTTTCTCAGAAAGAGCCTGAATCGTCGGTTGCACTTTTTCAATTAAATCACCCCAATCTTCCTGTGTCTGTTTCAATTTTTTAACCAGCTCTTTTTCTAGGATGAGCTCGTTTTTGAGATTGGATATCTGTTGCACAAAAGAATCCGAGTCGCTTTGTGTTGCTTTTTTCTGTTTAGCTGTCACCTGGGGTTCCTTAAAGTCTCGTGATTTTAGAGGTATGAGAATTATAACGCTTCAATTTCAGTTTTTTTTACCAAAATGCAAAACATGTACACAACCACTGAAACCAGGCAAATTTCGCAAATCTGATTTGAGGATAAAACCATGTTGTTTGCTGAAATGTTAAATCACCTCAGCAAAAACTATTCGGGAAGATAAACGCCGGAGCACAATATCTGTGCTGTATTAGTATCTTCATCAGGTAATTCAGACACTTCTGAAGCGTTGTTGGTAGGTAGCGGGGAGGCCTGTAGTTACATGGAAATCAGGTTATTTCCAATCCTTTTACATAGGTTTTGATAAACTCCTTAATATCTTTCATCTCATCCGGACTTATCGTTTCAAATCCTTCAAGAAGTTTGGATTGGAAAGTGTCTTTGAGCATTGAGTTTTCAACTTCCAAAGCTGTTAAAGTTAGTTTTTGAGCTTCAATGGTTTTTTTGAGTTCAGAAATCTTTTTGTTTTCCATGAACGGAATATCAGCATCGTTTACCTTTTCTGATCTGTCATTTTGCACTAATTTGCCGGACTTAGGAACCTTAGCTAATTGTTTCGATTTTGCTTCTTTGGTTTGCTTCGATTTTTGATCGAATGGTTTATCTGCTACCGCTGCCGCCTTCTTTTTTCTACCAGGTTTTGCAGTATCACTTTCAGTTTTTGTCTCCTGATCTTCGGATTTTTTCTTCTGCCATAGATTATGATATACTTCGAGAGACCTTTGCGGGACATCTGAAAAGGATTTTTGGAGTTCATTTATTGAAGCATCGGGATGGCTGTTTAAAAAGCTAAATATGACCTGATAAAGGCTGCCTTCTTTTCCCTTGTCATGGTTGGCCCTTTTTTTCTTCCAATGTCCAAAATAACTGGTTAACGAGCTTTTATTAGCATCAGGAAACTCCATGAACAGATCATCGCAGGTTGCATCTTCGTTGGCATTTAAATAGCTGAATACCATTTCTTTAAGTTTCCGCGGATTAACCATAATCCGATTTTGAGCTCTGTCAGCTTTGGTTTTTTCTCGTTTTCTGTTCCAGTAAAGATGATATTCACTTACTTTTTTAGGTGGAATATCAGGAAGAGCCTCCCTTAAATCACTTAATGTGGTTTTGGGATACCTGTCCAAATATTTATAGATCTTCCTTTTTATTAAAGTCTCTTTGTAGTTGCTTTTTACGACGATCTTCTCTTTCTTATATTCGTTCTTTGCCCGTTTTATCGTTGTTTTACTGACATTTTCCAATTCTTTAACATGTGACAGGATTCCTTGTGTGATCTCATGAAAATCCTTCCCCTGGCCAATTAAATCATCTATGACACTTTTCACAAGTTCTTTCTTACTCATTGATCTTACTCCGGACAAATAAAATATTGCTGAATTTTCAAAGTATTATACTGTAATCTGCTTATATCATTTCAAGACTATAGAGCTTCCCTTCTAAAATCAGTTGCCAATATTCCTTTTTTGGGAAGCAGAGGTAGTTTAACCCCAATAACTAAGCATATTTATCAAGATCGGCAAGCTTTTTCAGCTTACATATTATCTTTTCGAAAATCAACGGCTAATTGATTCAGAAATGATTTGTGAATCATAAGTCTGATCAACGTTTTTTATTTGAAGGTCGATATTGTTTAGTTGGAGGCTTGATATTGGGAAAAAATACAATGAATTGATCGAGAATACTCCAATTAGGAAACAAGGAGCCCTTGAAACTGATTTTAGATTCAAAAATCTCCGAAAACATGTTGCTTCGAGAAACGATTCAAGCCATTTAATGGGTAAACTGTTCAAGTTTTATTCAGACCAATCAGAGAGCTTTGTATTCCAAAAAGTCACAAATATCCGGAAGTGATGTGGCAGATTTTAGGTAATTAAACAGCTTATCTCTTTGGAATTCATGGGAAGAAGCAAGGTTATCATTATCCGAAAGAAAAAGTTTTGAGCGAAGTCCGCCTCCACCCCAAAAATGATAATCTGTGATCTTAAACAAGTATTGTTTCTCAAACTCGTTTTTGGCGGGCAGAAAGCGGCTACTTTCCATATTAATATGATTTTTAATCCAGGGGATTAATTTTCGGTTGTAAGGTACTTTGTAAGCACCAAACTCCGGCCTAGGATGGGTTAACAGTTTGATATCCCTTTGACTCAGTCTAACCGTAACTGTTTTATTGTCATATTTTACCCACTTGAAGAGATCACTTCGTTTCAGGTTTCTCCCAAAAAGGTGTCTAATCCTGTAAACCCTAATGCTTGGAAAAAAAGTACCATCCAATGTTGCCTCATCACACGATACCGAGAGCAGATGGTTCATACAGCCTTTCAACTTTTCCTTGGACGAAGGATTCAATTTCCAAGGTAATGGTTCGTTTATGTATTTAATGTATTCACGAGATGTGAATTTTTCCTGGTTTGAAGCTATATAATTGCTATTCCTGGATTTCTTGACGTTAGTGTGAAGCGATTTTACCTTCCACTTCTTTTTTGTTCTTTCCAAATCCACCACTACATATAGAGCCGCCTGGCCGGAATGACCGGGTCTGATTACTGGTGTCCCCGCAACCAATCTTGGATTCTGCCCTGTTTTGTATGGATGGAGCCTGTGATCGTGACCAGAAATCACTAAATCAAACGACCTGTTTTCTTCCAACACCTTTCTGAGACTGTTTGCCGGGGGGATTCTCCTTAATTTTTGAATTTTCGTCATCATAATAAAAATTAAGTCCCACATGAAAGACTCCGACTAGAAAATCGGGATTTTCAACCGCTTTTACCCTGCCAATCCATTCAGGAACAGATTTTTCAAGCGCTTCAATCTGGATACCTTGCAATTCACTGGGCCCCATCCACATGTGTGCACCTGGAGTCGTGAATCCAAGGATAACTACTTTTATCCCGTTTCTTATGTAGACTAGATAAGGCTTAAACACACAATTGTCATCCCTGTAAGCATTTGCAGCCAGCCAGTTGAATCTTGAATTTGGAACATAGTCAAGTTCAAAGCTTGGATTGAGTGAAAAATCATGATTACCGACAACTACAGCATCATAATTAAGCTCGTTAAACTCTTTGAAGAAAGGATTTTGGGAAACTCCGCGGGTTTCGACATGATGATAATAATGCACCAAAGGCGATCCTTGCAACAAATCACCGGCATCAATCAAAAACAGGTCGTTGTGCTGTTTTTTTAGATCCAAAATGGTTTTTTTTAAATGCAATAATCCTGAATGACGCCTTTCCGGATAGATCCAGGCACTAGATAACCAACCGTGAAGATCTGATGTAAAAAGAAACCTGAGAGTCGTGTTATTTGAGCCGGCTAGAGCTTCGCGATTAATAAAAACCAGCGGCACAATATGCAGCAAAACCAATAACTTAAGCAACACTTTATTATAATTACACATCGTCATGCCCAGGAATTAACCATCAGTTATCTTGTTTGATCATGATTGCCGCGAACATCGCATTGCCATCGATAGTCGGCGCTCTAAAATGAATCCCTTTTGTGTATTCTCTATTGGTGAAGGGACAGATTATCGGCTGTAAAGAATAGTCAGGAAATTCATCTAAAAACTTTTTTATTACCAATTCATTTTCATCTTCAAATATAGAACACGTCGCATAAACAATTTTGCCACCTGACGGTATTACCCCTGCCACCCGTTTCAATATTTTGAGTTGCATGCAACTATATTCAGCTATTTTATCTTTGGTAATATTCCATCGTAGATCCGGTGATCGTCGCCAAGTTCCGGAACAGGAGCATGGTGCGTCAACAATGGCATGCATCGGTTCCGCTTCAAAGACAGGTATTTTTTTCCCATCCCAATAAACTGTTGTAATACTTTTTTTGAAATGACTCCTATCAACTCTTTTATTTAATTCATGAAATCGAGATTCCCGGACTTCACTTGCAAACACCTTGATATTGTTGTCTGCCAGAGCTGCCAAATGGAGAGCCTTGCCGCCGGAACCTGCGCATACATCCCACCAGGTTTCGTTTGGCTTTGGTTCACAGATCATTCCCACGCCCTGTGAAGCTATATCCTGAACCTCCAGTAATCCTCTCTTAAAATGTGAGAATTCATGCAGATTAACCGGCGACTTGATTTCAACACAAAGTCTTTGTTTGGGATGGGGGGAATATGAGATGTTTCTTCGTCGTAGATCTTCCAAAAAACTGTCACTGGTTGCCTTAGTCAATCGAATCCAAAGACCTGCCCTGGATTGTTGGGCTCGCAGGAAATCATAGGAAAGTTCGGGGACGAATTCGGGGTTTAGATCCGAATAGTCAACCGGGCGAATGGTTTTTGATATCCAATCCTTCTTAGCTTCCAGGGACGAGTTTTGCAGAGGTGAAATATCCAATTGATGCTGCTGTGCCCAGAAATGTATCGATTGATCCTGTTTATTGTCATCAAGTGCATACCCCAGCAAAAGGGCACGAGAGATATTATCCTCAACATGCATACCAATCCAGCCATACCATCTAAAATATCCGAATATACTGTTGGCTATGCGTTTCCTGTCTTTTGAACCTAATTGTTTGTTTGCTCTGAAGTATTTGGAAAGCCAATTATCAACAGGCTGTCCCTGGTTGAAAGCAGTATACACTTTTTCAAATACAGAAATAATCATCCTGATCTGATTTTGTGCTCGAAATTCTATATTCACAGATTAGTTTTATTTGGAAGCAATAGGGGAGGAAGGATGGCTGCCTCCTTAAAACAGCCATCCTGAAGGATGCAAGATCAGTTAGGATTAATCTCTTTGTCCAAAGTTCGATGACTGGAGATTATAGCTTCTCGTTCCAACTCTTTACCTTTCTTTTTGTCTGAGTAAGTGTATTTTCCTCTTCGAAGTTGTTTTTCAAGTTTATCAACACACAAGTCAATTGCTTTGTACATGTTTGCCGGATCTTCCGCCTCTGAGTTTAGGTAAAATCCGTTACCTTTGATAGTAGCGTGAATATGATTTCGATGCTTTTCAACGCCTAAAAATATATCGGCGTTCAAATTAAAATCTGTGTATTTGTTAACGCGTGATAAACGTTCTTCAACATAAGCCTTTAAGGAATCTGTCAAATCCATGTGTTTTGCAGAAATAGACACATCCATACTTATCCTCCTAAAGATTTAAGGAATTACTAACTTGTATGTGCGATAAAATGAAGCTGATCATAATAAGAAGATATCAACTTGTGCAGACGGGTGTATTATCACACAATTGAGCCAATAATTCCAGCTATAATTAGGCAATGCCAACCTGCGATGAGCAGCTAAATCAGTCGACCCGCGCCTGTCTAATCCATTTAAAATCAACCGCTTATTGCCTATACAAATAACTAAAAATTGTCTTTTTGTTTTCTCAGGGCTGCCATTCGGTTGGTTCGCGAAAGCTCCCCATTGGGATCAATAGTTTGAATTACACTTGCTTCATCAATTCTGAAAAAAGGATTGATCAGTTTTTCCAGTGCAACTGTAGAGGGTGTTGTATGCTCCCCATTGCTGAGCATGGACCCGGCACGATCTATATAATCCAATAGGTCCTGGTTTGAGGGTTCTATTGATTTTGCGAATTTAAGATTGGAAAGAGTATATTCATGCCCGAAATAGATTTGGGTTTGCCCTGGTAAGGACCTCAATCTGTCCATTGCAGTCACCAAATCTTCTGCCTGACCTTCAAACAGCCTGCCACAACCACCTGAAAACAAAGAATCACCTACAAAAACAGAATCAGAAATATAATAAGAAACACAAAAATTCGTATGCGCGGGAACAGCAACAACCTTAATTTCTCCCTCGTCGAATTTTATAGTATCTCCATCCGACACTTCTATTGCCGGTGTTGAAATTCTATCTTCTCCTTTTGGTTTGATAACCTTTAGCCCGGGGAACTCCTTAGATAGTGCCGGGATATCTGCCGCATGGTCGTAGTGAGAATGAGTAGCCAACACATAGTCCAGCGTCCAGTTTTTTCGTTCAAGAAAATCAAGGACAGGTCCGGCATCGCCACAATCCACCAGGGCTTTGGGACCATCTTCATTGTAGTAAAATAGATAGCTAAAGTTATCATCAAAATAGGGAATAATTTCAACCTTCAATCTAGACATGTTAGCTCCGTAACTTGAAATTAGATGGTTGGTTTAAAAAGTCTTTGGGGATGAGTCTTCTTTTCCAATGGTATTTGATCCAGCAGTTGTTGCAAACCTTTATTCGACGTTGGATGAACCAAATCGCTTTTTAACTCCAGCAGAGGTTTTATAAAAAAATCACGATTATCCAAGTCATAATGAGGAACCGTTAAATCCGGCTGATTGATGATTAAACTGCCAAACAAAACGATATCGATATCTATCGGGCGAGACTGCCATTTTTGACCATTTCGTTTTCGACCCAAGGATGTTTCCAATGTTCCGCAAAAGGCTAACAAATCTTGAGGGGAACAGTCAGCAGAAAACCCTACGCAACAATTATAATAAGCCGGTTGAGCGATTTGTAGGAAAGGATCGGTCAAATAGACACTGGAAACGTCAAAATGATCAGGAAAGGACTGCTTAATAGCAACCAGGGCTTTGAGAATAGAATGTTTTCTGGGAACGATATTGCTACCTATGGCCAGGAATATCTGATGCTTGGCTGCCAATTAAGTGTGAGGTGATTGTGTTTGCAAGTTATGAAACCAAATTACCGAGAGCCGATGATTTTTAAAAATCGATTTGTAAATCCACTATGTTTAAATCCTGGGAAGGTACGCCAGGTAGTTGGTTACTATATCTTGCAGAAGGGAAATGGTCTTTAACGGGAGGTTGCATAATTGCAATTTTTGTTAGATTTTCATCAAACGTGATTCCCTGAAACGAAATATAGACACCCGCAACAAGTCCTATCAAGCCGCCGTAAGTCGCACCTGATAAAAACTGCCTGGTCATGTTGGTTGTGGTATATCTCTCATCGGCAGGCTTATCATCATCCAGGGTAGCCCATCCCATCATTAACATACCACCTGTCAATGACCCCCAGAGAACATTGAAAAAAACGTTTTCCATTGGGGGCTGGGGTCTCTGGTTGAATGCGTCGGGGGCAGCTTGGTCAGGGGCTTGCCCAAAAGCTGTAAGTGTTTGAGAAAAGAGGAATCCGATTGCAAATATGCATATAAGCATTTTTATTACATGAGACGACATAAATTTAGCTGCTTGTATGTCAAAGGCTCACCTTTGAAGGTTCCGTATATGTTACACCGAAAGAAAACGGTAGAAATACAGATTATTTGCCGCCCTCAGGATTTAATTCCTTTCGAAATACTTTGGAAGGATAGAATGTTACCACTGTTCTTTCCGATATCTCGTATGGAACTTTGGTTTTAGGGTTGCGACCGATTCGAGCTCTCTTGTGGCGAACTTTAAAATAACCGAATCCGGATATCATAACTTCTTCACTGGCTTCAAGAGAATTCTTAATGATCGTTAATATCGATTCAACAAGATTCTTCGCACATTTCCGGTCAAGAGTTATTTTGGTCATAACATCACGAATGATGTCTTCCTTAATCCTTGTCATTTTTCGCTCCAATAATCTTTTCCACCTCAAAGATATAAAGCCTAGCAAAATTCGTTCCCGAATAGGCACTCATGAGGCAATGTAAAAAGGCAACAAAACTGGTGTTATTTAAAAAACAATAAAAAATATATAGTTAAGGTTATAATTTTACTCAGCTGAAATCAATGCAAAAATTGCAATCTGAATCACCCAACTATCTCAAAAATCAGGGATTTTCAGCTGAGCCTTTACCTGAGTGGAACTATGAACATTATAACAGAATAAAAATGCAAACGGCTATAACTATTTTCTATTTTTTACGGCTGATACAATACGCTTCGGATCAAATCGTTTGATTGCCGAAAGTTACAAAATCGCTATCAACACAAAAATGGATAAAAAATTTTTAATTAATCGTCAATCCCGGATCAGAATGAGTATTATGGTGGCTTTTTTTAATTGAAATAGGATAATAAACAACTCCAAAAAGGAGGATGATTTCCCGGACACTCTGCTTGGCAATCATTAAAGGTTGTGTTAGTCTCCTGCATAGAAAAAAGCATCCCAAACGTTAAGTTGAATTCCGGTAATATAAAACAGCTGCTGATCGGATTCAATCCCTCATGACAGATACTTATTACCAGTCTCCCCCATTTCCTCATGCTGCGACGATCCAAAAGAAAAGATAATTCCTATTCTTTCCTGATTAGAGGTAAATCTTTCCGGTTTACGTTTGTATTGATCATGCTCATCGCTGTTTTAATGCCTGATGCGAACGCTCAAACCTCAAGCTTGTTCGGTCAAAGAGATAAAAATGCCTATTCTCCCGGTAAGTCACTTGAAGCTTTTGTCGAGTTTATGCCGGATCATGTCAAGGTTAATAGCCTTGTCACGTTGAAGCTTTGGGGAAGAGTCGCGGAAAGCTTCCACATCTATTCAATTTCATCCCAGGGAGAATATTCCCCCGAACCGACACAGCTAATAATTGAAGCAAGTCCCCTGGTCTCGCATAAACCGCTTTCAGAATCCGAAACCGTCTGGGTTGAAGATGAAGCCTTCGATGAACGCTTAAAAGTACACAAGAATGATTTTTGGCTGGAAAGAGTGTACAAGGTGAAAGAAAACCAAAAACCGGGAGTTTACTCAATCAAAGGCAGATTAATATATCAAATATGCAATCAGAAGATTTGCTCGCTTCCTATTTCCAAAAGCTTCTCCGCTCCGCTGGAAATAATTAATTGATATTAGAAACTCAACTCATAGATGCTATCCAATGCCTGAATTACCGGAGGTTCAAACAGTTGTTTCAGAATTGAATCAACAGGTTCAAGGAAGAACGATCAATTCTGTCAATATACTTAGAGACACCATTATTCAGAATCCCAAATCCGATTTTGTAAAGGCGGTAAAGGGTCAGTTGATTGTTCGTGTGGACAGAAAAGGAAAATATATCCTTTTTGAGCTTCAACAAGGAGGATGGATATTAGCTCACCTGAGAATGACTGGAAAATTCATTGTCCAGAAGAGTCCGGTTTCAGTACAGAAACATGACAGGGTTATCTTTGAGTTGGATAACCAATTAACAATGATATTTAACGACGTAAGGTGCTTTGGTACTTTGGAGATGATATTTTCTTTAGAAAACAATAAGAAGATAAATCAATTGGGCTGGGAGCCGTGGGACAGAAAGCTTACACCTTCTGCATTGCGCAAAAAGTTTAAAAATAGAAGCATGGCAATCAAGACGTTACTACTGGATCAAGGAATAATAGCAGGTCTTGGCAATATATATGCTGCCGAGATTCTTTTTCACGCAAAAATCAGCCCCTTTAAAACAGGAAAAGAGCTCACTAACGACCAGCTTTCCAGGCTTATTGAATCGACAAGATTTATTCTGGAAGAAGCTTTACATTATAATGGAACTTCCATTTCAGATTATCGAAGAATTGACGACAAACAAGGAACCTTTCAAAATTTCCTGCAAGTCTATGGCAAGGAGGGTAATCCCTGTTCGATATGCTCATCTCCAGTTCTAAAAAAGCGTCAAAACCAACGAAGCACTTTCTATTGCAGCCAATGTCAAATATAAGAATTAAGCTTGTTTTAAGTGTATATTGTCTCTTGTCTTTGTTCACATTCGACATAAACGGTAAGGAATTGTTCGAAATTCAAACAGGAGATTCCAAAAGCGCCTCCTGGCAGTTTACCAACCAACTTTCCGAATACTGGCTACGCGCATTAGTGTTAAGAGACAAACCCCAGAATGTTAGAAGTCAATTCGTTCCAAGGCATGTGAATGGATATTTCAATCGATTTAAAAACTTAAACAATCGAAAATGCAAACTCATCATCGCTCCATTGCGTTCAATTTCTGAATTGCCGATTTCTGAAATGCAAATCAAAATTGTGACCGTGCTTTGGGAAATGTACTTGACTCCCATCGAATACCCGGGAAACGACAAAATCGGAATGGATGATAATCGCGTCTGGATCATTCCTGAAGACTCCTTGATAATTCCAGCTTTTTTTAACACTCTTAAGGCGGTACTGCCGGACAGCTCCGCCGATATGAAACCGGAACTGGTTGATTTTGCCCGGTCGGTTAACTGGCCTCCACAAGTAAGTAGTGGTAAGACTCCCGAGAATTCAGAAGAGAAAAGCACCATTTTCAGTTTTTTTGGAGCAAGTGATGATCCGGTAGACCCAAAAAGTGAGTCCGATCCACGGATGAACAAGCTAAAAGTCGTTGAAAGGAACTCAATACCCGGTTTAGTCAAAGAAGGATTTGAAGGCATCCTGTTTTTCGAAATGATCGGTTCTCATCAAACGCTATTGGACGAAGTCAGCAGTCAATACCAGATATCAAGCCTTGATTTATCCCTCACAAAACAGCTTTTGACTTACAATTGGTTTCTGGAAAACTTTTCAATACACAGATTAAATGTAAAGACCGTTGGCGTAACCTACGCTTTGTTTGCGCATGAAGAGGAGGATCCGGAATTTGTAAAAGAATTGATTGAAGTTCTTGCAAGGCAACCTAAATCCAATTTCGAAAGACCGTATTTAATGAAAAACCTGTCTTTGAATATGACCAAAGAGATTTCGCCTCTTTTCCTTCATGATTCGACCATTTCTTTTTTCAATATCGACTAGCAGCATTCATTCAATCAAGAAAATCAAAGCGGTATTTTGAGACCTAAGACACTATCGCGAATTAAAGTAACATTATGATTTTATTACACCTCCCTGAAAAATCTTAATTAATTACCAGGATTATCATTGCCAAAAAGCAAAATATGTTTCAACAATCGTCACTTATGCTAACTGACGCTGGTGCGATTTTGATGAAAATTCAAGAATGTTGAATCACTTAGGCAAGTTTATTGAATATTGGGCACAAGAAACTTAAATGCATCAGCAAACCTCGCTTAAAACAAGAATCAAATTACTGTGAAAAATAGACTGCTATTTCTACAACTTGTTGTTTTAACATTATTTTCTTTCCACACTGCAACTGCTCAGGTAAAAACCAAACTAAATTTTAACGACGTTGAGGTTTTAAGCGTTATTAAATTGATGAGCCAGGCAACAGGGAGAACTTTTGTCTTTAATAACAATATATTAAAAGGAAAAAAAATAACCCTGTTATCCAATCAACAATTTACTCCTGAGGAAGCTTATCGAATATTTGAAGCGGTTTTAGCCATTAACGGGCTGTCCACAATAGAAGAAGGTAAAGCAATCAGAATTGTAACAAGAAAGGAGGCAAAAAGTTCCACAGCACCAATCTACAAAGAAGAATCAGAGATTAACCAGGGGTCTTATATAACCAGGGTGATTCCGATCCAACACGGAGAGATCAGAAAAATTAGATCCAATCTGGCACCATTAATTTCCAGAGACGCGATTTTAATTGCCATCGAAGATGCGAATGTACTCATTCTCAGGGATACCAAGGAAAATACGGAACGGTTCGCAGAGATAGTAAATCTCATAGATCGTGAAGAAAAGGGTTTTCGAATGCTAAACCTTGAACTGGTGCCTCTTAAGCATGCTGATGCCAATGAAACTGCGGGGTTACTTCAAAAGATATTTACAGTTCCGGTTAAAAAAGGGCAAGAAGCCAGAATACGAATTCTTGCCGATCAAAGAATCAATAACCTGATTTTAATTGGACCACCGGCATTTCTGGAAAAAATTAAAGAGTTGATCGTCCAATTGGATGAAAAAATCCAGAAGGATGAAGGGAACATTCGTGTCTACCCCTTGAAGAGTACTAATGCAAAATCGGTCTCAGAAGTTTTGCAGAAAATCTCCGGAACTTTCAAAACGAAAAAAGGTCAAAAAGGCGTTGCTGCTACCGATAAAGTGACTATTATTCCCGATATACCTTCAAACTCTCTAGTGATTTTTGCCGATAAATCCGTATTCCCCGCCCTCGAAAACGTCATCAACAAGCTTGATATCGAAAGAGCCCAGGTTTTTATTCAAGCCATAATTATGGAAGTGACTCTGGATAAAAGTCTTGATTTAGGTGTGGAATGGCAAGCAAGCGACATTCAACCGATCAATTCCAAAGACTCACTGGTTACCATTGGAGGAGTTGGTTCAACCGGTGTACCAAAAACTCACTCTGCTGCAGCACAGACTACTGACTCAGCAGGTGCGGTGTTAGGGATTATTGGAGGGAACATTACATATGGCGGTACACAATACGCTTCTCTAAATGCGTTTATAAAGGCGTCCGAAAAAGACTCAGAGATTGACATTCTTTCCAATCCGCAAATCCTAACGCTCAACAACGAAGAAGCTGAAATCAAGGTTGGTTCGATCATTCCTACTATTGGAAGCACCAAAACCGATACCAACGGAAACACCACCACGACTATTGACTACAAGGAAGTTGGTGTTTCTTTAAAAATCACGCCTCAAATCAATAACAACGATACGATCGAACTTAAGATAGACAAAACATCAAGCTATTTAATCGCAGGAACTGCAGACGCATTATCAGACCAAGGAGCGATAACTACACTCAACCGATCCCTGAAAACCAAAGTTGTTGTAGAGGATGGCCAAACCATTGTTCTTGGCGGACTCGTCAGCGATGAAGTTACAGAGCAGGAAATCAAAACCCCCTGCCTGGGAGACATTCCTATTGTTGGTTGGTTATTTAAAACTTACAGCTCAACAACACGAAAGAACAATTTGCTGGTCTTTCTTACGCCAAAAGTAATCCGAGACGAAGCTGATTTGGAAGAAGTGTCTGAAAAATCCAAAGGAAAATTTAAATCTGCCCAGGAAGGTAGGTTCCGTATTGATGTATCCAAAGAATTCAATCTACCTGACACAACCGAAGATGATGAATCGGAAGAGAATCCTGAAGGTAATGAATAACACTGTGTTTGCAACCTGAAATCATACTCGGGATTAATTCATGAAAGCGATGATCTTCGCCGCTGGATTCGGAAAGCGTTTGCTCCCTTTAACTCAAACCATTCCCAAACCCCTGGTTAAAATCCAAAATAAACCCGCATTAGACTGGATAATCCAACAACTGCAACATTACCGGATTAATGAAGCTATTATAAATGTTCATTATCTTGCAGACCAAATCATCCATCATCTGAAGCAATACCAACCAGGTTTCAAACTGACTGTCTCATATGAGGAAACAATCCTAGGCACAGGAGGAGGATTGTTCAAAACGGCGGATTATTGGGATGAAGAAGATTTCTACCTCTGTAATTCAGATATTCTTTGCACGGCAGATCTGAACAATTTCTTTTCATTCCATACAAATCAACGCGCAACGGTAACTCTTGCAGTGAACAATGAAATCTCACATTCTATGCTTTTGATAGACGAAGCAAAAAATCTCGTGGGCATTAGACAGGACAAAGCCGACAAGTTGGTTGTCCATCCCAAAGGCAAAATTGAAGCTGTAGGTTTCTGCGGTCTCCATGTAATCAACTCAAAAATCTTTCGATATTTTGGTCACCCCGCAGAGTTTTCCATAATAGATGAATACCTAAAGCTGATTACCAAAGGGATAAAAATAAAAACGTGGGAAATAGGCGACGTTTACTGGATAGATATTGGTTCCAAGGAAGGGCTGGAAAACGCTAACAAGCATTTTCCAGGATTTTGATTATGCTTCGTCGTAGGAAATCATCGAGAAGAATGGGTAATCCCCCAGTTTGGATCGACCGTTCAGCCCCTTCAGTTCAATAACACACCCTAAACCGACAATGCTGCCGTTCACCTTTTTCACCAAATTGGTCGCAGCTTCGAAGGTTCCGCCTGTTGCCAGCAGATCATCCAAAATTAAAACACGTTCATTTTCTTCTATGGCATCAACATGGATTTCCAACTCGTCAGTACCGTATTCCAATTCGTAGCTTTCCGAGACAGTTTCACCGGGTAGTTTTCCTTTTTTTCTAATCAGGACAAAGCCACAATTCAAGCGATCTGCCAAAGCCGCTCCGACGATAAATCCTCGCGACTCTATACCGGCGATTTTATCAATTGATTTGTTTTTATACTGCTCCTCCAGGATATCCAGACAGCGTTTCAAGCCCCAACTATCCTGAAACAGTGTTGTTATATCATAAAACTGAATTCCAGGTTTTGGAAAGTCCGGTATATTGCGAATTAGTTTTTTCAGATCCTCCATGTTCTCCCTTTGTTTGAATTAACGTTATCTCAAGACGATTCAATTTTTTCTTTTTTATTGCTCTTCCGTTGGGTAGAGACTTGTTCCGTGCCCTCCCCAGGCTCCATCTCCTTGCCGGCATCCTCAAGCACATCAGCGGCTTTTTCGAGATAGTCTTCGATGTTTTTAGGTGTGTTTTTCATTTTCAGTTGGTTCGCCATTTTTGTCAGATCTTTTACTTCAGGACCTGCGGCATTATCCATTTCATTTACCACAGAATTTTTGAATTCATTGGTTGCTTTCCTGAATTCGGTAATTCCTCTTCCGATAGCTCTTGCCAAATCCGGCATCTTTTTAGGACCGACAACAATTAAAGCGATAGCTCCGATGATTATCATCTCGGTCATTCCCATGTTAAACATAAACTTTCTCCTTCAAGTTCTGCTGAATCTGGTCAAATACTCGACGAAAGCATCATCCTTCCAGTTAATCGGCCCCATGATTTTTCCGACAATCTTTAAATCCCGATCCAAAATGAATGTCGTTGGTAATCCCACGATATTCAGAGTGTTGCTGATATCACGATTTTCATCGATAACGATATCAAATGAGTATGGATACTTTTTTAAAAAACGTTGAATTTTAAGCTTTTTATCACCTGAATTAACAGCAAGAATCCTGAAATTTTCCCCCTTCATTTTATGTTTTAACTCTTCCAGGTCAGGCATTTCCTGTTTACAGGGAAAACACCAGGTTGCCCAAAAATTCAACAATATAATGTTACCTTTATTGTTTTCAAGGTGCTCTTGTTGACCGTTGATCAATCTATATTCGAAGTTCGACAATTGATCCACAGTTTTTGAAACATCAAAAAACTTCCCTTCAAGAAAACGTTTAAAATCCAGTTCATTGATGCTGTCAGGTTGTTTGCGATCACAACCAATCAGCAACGAAACAATCATCAGCAACATGAAGTACCCGGTTTTTTTCATTTTCATTGCTATGTTATAGGGTTGGTTTGGTGGTTATTGCACAATTTAAGCTGACAAAAAATGAAAGGTTATTCATTAATCTGATCGATCAAAAATGAGAGTTCTCTCTGCAGCACTTGATTCAAACGCTCTTCTTCCAAGGTTGAAAGAGATTTTTTTAAATCCAGCAACAAATAGTTTTTTTCTTTCTCTTCGATCACTCCAACAATACAATCGGGAGCAGGTCCTTTTAATATCACCGGAGGGGCTGGTAAAATCTCATCTTCCCTTTTTTGTATAATACGATATACATCATCAACAATAAATCCGATTTTTCTGTCTCCAAGTGAAAAAATGATTACTTTTGATTTGGGATTCTGGTCGCCGGTGATGTTTAATAGTTTTCTAAGACTGATAATGATAATCAGCTCTCCCCTTAAATGCAGGACCCCTTCGACGTAAAAGGGCACTCTTGGAATTTTTCTGAACTCAGTTAATTTTATAACTTCGTTGACATCTGAAAGCCTAATGGCAAAATCTGTCTTCCCAATCGAAAAGTGGAGGATTTTTAACGTCGTTTCTACTCTATTTGTGGTTGTGATAGCATCCATATTATTGCCAGACCAAGGATCGAGAATCAAAAGGAGTGATTGGCGTTAGCAGAGAGCCAAGTATAGGATTTCTTGAACGATAACTCAACTATTTCATCAACCTATTAAAAGCTTTAGTTAGTGTCTGAACGAAAATCAATTTAAACTCCCACCAATTAAAGCTTTAAAACAGCTTGGCGCTTCGAAGTTCAGTGCTTTCAGCATTCAGCGATCAGCTCTCAACCAGTTTTTGCCTGTATTTGTAACGCCTTAAACTGAACGCTGAAAGCTGGCGGCTGACAGCAGGTTGATCTTCGGGCTGAATACCGGTATCTGGCACAAGGCTGGATAAAGGTTTAGTGATTTTTTCGTTAAGACACTAGTTATGTTGCGTGTTCAGTAAGTCCTTTTTAAGAGCTTTGACAAATCCGGGACCTTCAAAAATAAGGGACGTGTATATTTGAACCAGGCTTGCTCCAAGTGACATTTTTGTTTTTACATCTTCCGCAGAGCTTATTCCTCCAACGCCTATTAATGGAATATTCCCCTTCAGCAATTTTCCGGCTTGCTCCAGGACATTGTTTGATAGCTCAAAAAGAGGTTTACCACTCAACCCCCCGGGTTCCGATTTCCACTTTTCGGACAGTTGCCGTCTTCCTGTGGTTGTGTTGGATATTACCAGCGCATCGATGTTTGATTCCAAAATGGCTTTGCAGATAACCTCCAACTCACTGTTTTCCAAATCCGGAGCAATTTTTAACCAGATTTGTTTGTACTGACCGGTTTTTATCTTTAACTGCTCCCTTTTTTCAACAACAGCATCAATCAGCGGTTTGAGAAATTCTTCTCCCTGAAGCTCCCTGAGGTCTGCTGTATTGGGAGAGCTAACATTTACCGTGAAATAATCCGCAACCTCCCAGGCCTTCTCAATTCCAATAACATAATCCATGGCTGCTTTCGAGATTTCTGTGGATTTATTCTTACCCAGGTTAATCCCGACCGGTACCCTTTTTGACACTTTGGCGAGTGAACGGACTAAGGAGTCAACTCCATTGTTATTAAAGCCCATTCGATTAATAACGGCTTTTTCAGTTTTTAACCTAAACAATCTTGGTTTGGGATTTCCAGGTTGTGCCATTGGTGTCACAGTTCCCACTTCGATAAATCCAAATCCGATTGCCTGTAAAACCGGAACGATTTCTCCGTTTTTATCAAATCCTGCCGCTAAACCGATAGGATTAGGGAAGTCCAGGTTGCCAAGCGATACCTGTAACTTGTCATTTTCAAAACCAAACGTTTTTTCCAGTAACCATCTAAGACTTTTGAATTTTCCTATGAAAGATCCGAAATGAACTGATTGATCATGAATCCGTTCCGGATCAAAACGATGTAAAATCAATTGAGTGACATTCATTGAGGTTTACCTGATTGGCTGTAGATAATGCTGAGTTTCAGATCCAACTTGCTTGAAAGAGATTCATGAATGTTATCCATGACCTCGTCCGGCCAGGGTTTTGCAGACGGCTCTGCCGGTCGCCTTGCAAGAGTGTAAACCTGAATCATTTCAATCCTGACACCTGATTTTTGAAGCTGTTTTACAAAATCAACATACGGGTCGTAAAGAGTTGGGATGTAAGCTTCATTATTCCACGAAAAAAAACAACTTTGAAAAATAACAGGGTGTTTCTTGCCGACTGTGTTCAGATTTTCCAAAATTTTTGAATAAGCAATTTTACTTCGATTGATTCGATGAAAGCTGCTCTGGTCCCAAAAATCGAGCTTAAACCAGATTTGCCCGTCATTTTTATAAAACTCAGGTAGAACTACCTGCAGTTCAGGTCGAGCCAAATTCGTTCCATTGGTAAAAAGGACCAGTTTACAGCCATCCAGCCTTAATCGTTTTTTGATCGCAGCTAATTCGATCAATAGGTTGGGAAGCAGTTTGCACAAGGTAGGTTCACCATCACCGGCTATTGAAACATCTTTTAATACCTGATCGGCAAAGCTGCCACCGGGGTCTTTGATCTCTTTAATCCAGTATTCCAGTTCTTCGGTAATTTGTTTGAGATTTACTTCTAATCCTTTAACTTCGGTTGTTCGATCAACCTGGCAGTAAACACAGTTATAGGTGCAGGTTTTACCCGGATTGAGATTGATACCCAAAGAAATGCCACCTGCCCGCCTTGATACAACCGGGTATACCAACCGATTAAATTCGCTTAAACGAGGGTGGCTATCAACTTTCAAAGAGATAGCCTTCTGGATGGGATCAGGCATGGTTAAACATTCTGCTAAAGGGAGGGAACATCAACTTAGACTATTTTAGATATTGGATTTGCCTGATTTTATGATTCATAATCATGTCGCTGGTCGTGGATTCATGGGGTAGTCTTTGTGAGATGTCATGCATGAACTCCACTGCTTTTTTAACCATTTCGTCATTCCCGTAAACTGCCAGTTCCTTCACGATCACTTTGTACAGGGCTGCTTCGGTTTTCATTTTGATAATCGGATCGATATTATCGGTATTGGTATGCTCAAGTATCTCATGGAACAGACGTTTAGCCTCTTCACCTATTCTTTCCGACGATTCGACCAGATCCAGAATTACCTGATTCAAACTTTGTTTAATCGACGACATCGCTTCCTGGTTGACAGTGTCAATGACTTTGCACTGATCAAGGTACAGATTCAATAATTCTTCCGCTTTTTCGATCATTCCCCGATTATCCTTGATCTTGGCAAATTCGATGGCACGGTCGTTCAGGCTGGATTTTAAATCCTCAATGGTCTGATCAGTAAGAATAGCAGAATTGAATTTTTCAATTAGCTCACCTAACAATTCAACGACCTTCTTTTGAATCAGCTTGTTGTTGGAATCAGCAGAATGGCTCAATAACACTTCATTCACATGCTTTTGAATAGCAGCCAGTGTTTCCGGTAAAATACTTGATTCATCCAAAGAGTTTAACTTTCCAATGGCCAGTTCTTCGGACTTGGCAATGACATTTTCGTTGCCTTTTTTACAGGAAATCTCTTCAACAGCACTATTTACAAAACTTACAATTGATTGTCGGGTCTCCGGACTAATGTTTGATTGGTCCAATCCGGCGACAAAATCCTGATGCAACTGCTCGACTTTCTTACTGACCTGCTTATTATTAGCTTCATAAACCCATTTAATACCCTTTTGATTCATCAGATCCAGAATCTTACGTTTGTTTTCTGAGCTGATTACCTCGGTATCAAGGGAAGCCATATAGTCAAGGAAAAGCTCCTCCTTTCTGTTTTTCAGCTCTTCGTTGGCAGGTCTGCAGGCAAACTTGTTTAGTTCATCATTGAGAAAGAGGTTAACCGATTTCCTGGTCTTTGCGTTAATTGAATCAACATCAAGGTTTTCAAGATATTTGACCAATAAATCATGTGTTGTGCTTTGAACTTCCTTGTCATTTCCACTGCACGCTTTATTCAAAAAAGCTTCATTCAGGACCTTACGCATTTTCCAATCGGTATTCCTTTGAATGATATCCACCCCGTATTGATCAATGCGTTCCAACAAAACTTCCAACGCTTTAGCTTGAATTCGTTCGTTTATTTGCCCTTGCTCTGTTGGCGAAAAAGCCATTTTGTTGGCTTCTTTCCGAAATCGGGATAAAACCCTGTAGGTATGGAAAAAGGTACGGAAAGGGTCAAACAGCAATTGCGAAAGAAAAGTAAAAAAAGATCTGAACATGGGGTAGCCTTAAATCAATTAAGCATATCGGCACGAAATCCTTGATCAAGTATGAATACAAGCCAAATCGTTGTCTTTTCATATGATTCGTAAACCGCTTTTCTTTATAATAATATTAGTGTTTCTAAGCCGTTACTTCTTGTCAAGTAGACATTGAAGCATTAATTGAACATCATTTTGTGTTATATTTCAATTTTTTATCCGGAGCCTTAAACATTGATTCATCACTTTCTTCAATTATCCGGACAATTTTATCTGACTGTTATTAAATGCAAAATTTACTATTTTCATTCTATCCCTTAATCGTTACAATGGCCGGATAAAAGCTATTCAAGCCCGATGAATACCATTCACATTTCATGAATTTGATAATACTGCCCTTGTCGAGAATTGCATTATGACCCCGCATGAAGCGAAACAAAAAATTGAAGAACTGACTCACACGATAAACAACTACAATGAAGAATATTATACCTTGGGACAAAGCAGTATTGATGATAACGAGTACGACATCTTGATCAACCAGCTTTCAGATCTGGAAAAAAAGTATCCGGATTATGCATCACCAAACTCTCCCACTGTAAGAGTCGGTGGACAGCCGACTGAATTTTTTGAGAATGTGAGACATAATCATGCGATGCTTAGCCTTTCGAACCTTTATAACGAACAAGATTTGTTAGACTGGGTCAAGCGGATTCAGACAGGATTGGATCAAGAGGCATTCAAAGCCGTTTGTGAGGTGAAAATAGATGGTTTTGCCATCTCTATTGTTTATACCGACGGGGAATACTCTCAAGCCATCACCAGGGGTAATGGCGAAGTTGGTGATGATGTCACCCAAAACGTCAAAACCATTCGAAACCTTCCCTTAATACTCCCGAAAAAGGTTACCTTGGAATTGAGAGGAGAAATATTTCTCACAAAGGAACGCTTCGAACAAATTAACCAGCAAAAATCCAAGTCGGGAACGCAAACCTTTAAAAATCCAAGAAACGCTGCCGCCGGCACGATTCGCATGAAAAATCAAAAAGAGGTTGCTCAACGGGGACTCGATATATTGATTTATGATGTGGTTTCCGGACAACCCTCTGAAAGTCATTCAAAAAATTTGGATTATCTTGCTCAACTTGGTCTGCCGGTGAACTCTCGCCGCAAAGTGTGCCACTCTTCAGAAGAGGTATTTGGATTTTGCAATCAATGGCAAAACAATAAAGATAAGCTTCCTTTCGAAATTGACGGAGTGGTCATTAAACTTGAAAGCTTGCGGGAAAGAGAGTTACTCGGGTTTACTGCAAAAAGCCCGAGATGGGCGACTGCATGGAAGTTTAAAGCGGAAAAAGCTACATCCAAGATTGTTGGAATTGAAAATTCCATCGGCAGAACCGGCATTTTAACTCCTGTCGCCAATCTGGAACCTGTTCAATTGCTTGGCACTGAAGTCAAACGAGCAACCCTGCATAATTACGATCAAATCTCCAAACTGGATATTCGCTTGGGAGATACTGTCTTTGTTGAGAAAGGCGGAGACATCATCCCCAAAATTGTTGGAGTCGACTACACTAAACGTCCAGACCAGGTTCAGCCAATTTCTGCTCCAACAAACTGTCCTGAATGTGAAAGTACTCTTTTAAAACCCGAGGACGAAGTTGATCTGCGTTGTGAAAGCGAATCCTGTCCGGCGATTTTACAAGGAACTTTGGAGCACTTTGTCTCTAAAAAAGGTATGGATATTCAGTATCTTGGAAATGCTAATATTGAGACATTCATCAAAAAAGGGTTTATCAAAGGTATTGTTGATATTTTTACCATTGCGAATCACAAAGAGACCTTGTTGGAAATGGAAGGATTTGGGGTTAAGTCTGTCGACAATTTGCTGAGTGCCATAGAAGAGAGCAAGAAAAAACCGATTAACCAGTTCATATTTGCTTTGGGTATCAGACATATAGGAGAAAAAGCCGCCAAGGTTATAGCAACCAGGGTAAAATCGCTGGAGGATTTTGCTTCTCTTGATCGCTCAACACTGGAAGCATTACCTGATTTCGGTCCAATCATGATTGATTCGCTGGTCAGTTGGTTATCTAAAGAATCCAGTATCGAGACTTTGAAAAAGCTACAGAAAACTGGGCTCAATCCAATGCCTGTCGAGCTAGACGAAAATCAGCCTTTTGCAGGAAAAACTATTGTTCTGACAGGGACCTTGACGGTACCGAGAAATCAATGGAAATTAAAATTAGAACGAGCCGGATTCAATGTGGCGTCTTCTGTCTCAAAAAAGACTGACTATCTTCTGGCAGGGGAAAAAGCGGGTTCAAAGCTTAAAAAAGCCAAGGAATTAGGTGTTGAAGTTGTAACGGAGGATCAAATCTCGAAACTACTCGGAGAATAATTTTTATGAAAATCCTGATAATTGGAGCCGGCGAAACAGGATTTTACATCGCTTCAGAGCTTTCGGAAGATGACTATGAAGTAACCGTAGTGGATGAAAACCCGGTCCAACTGAAGAACACAAAACGCAGCTTAAATGTCGCCGGTGTGCTGGGTAATGGTACTTCATTATCGGTGCTGGAAAAGGCCGGCATCGAATCATCCGATTTGGTTATTGCCTGTACCGACCACGATGAAACCAACCTGATTTGTTGCCTGTTGGCGAATCACTACAAGGTAAAACACAAGATCGCTGTCACCAAAACCGAATCGTTTATGAAACGGAAAGTGATTTCCAATTACCTTCGATCCGGCGTCAGTCAGGTCATCAATTCCACTATGATTGCTGCCCAGGAGATCATCGACACGGCAAGTCTGGCTTCTGCCACTGAGGTATCTGCTTTTGGTCAGAAAAATGTTTTACTGGTAGGGTGTAGAATCAAAGAAGGTTTCCCGTGGGAAAATATCTACTTGAAAGACATTCGACAATCTGAAAGTGATATTCAGTTTCTTATTGCCAGTATTGTAAGAAATGGCAAATCGTCTATCCCGACAGGTGAAGATCAGATCAAGCAAGGGGACTATGTTTACGTTCTCATCCCCCGGCAGACAGCTACTGCATTGAATAACTTGTTGAACGTCAGAATTTCAACAAACCGTAAAGCTGTAATTGCCGGAGGCAATCTCATTGCAGAAAGAGTGGCTGCAGGCTTGGCAAAAAGCCATTATCATGTGACGATGATTTGTAGATCGGAGACCGATGCTGCCAGACTGAAGAAACGTTTTACCAATAAAAAAAGAATCACCGTTAAACATGGAGATTTCGAATCTGTCAAAGAGCAATTGAAAGCAGAGGTTGCTATTTCGTCGTTATTTATTGCCGTTTCAAATGACGACAACCTGAACATTACCTCAAGTCTCGTTGCCAGATACTTGGGAGCAGCCAAAGTCATTGCTCTCATCAACCGGCAGGACATGGTTAACTGTGCGGAACAGGTCGATATTGATGTACACATATCGCCAAGACTGAGCACCGCCAGGCAAATAAAAAAAATCATCCGGGGAAGGGGGAAGAACCTGAATTACACCACCATATCCGAAACCAACATGGAAGTCATGGAGATGGTAACAGCAGAGGATTCAGAAATTATCAACACTCCGCTGAAAGATGTCAAACTACCTCCAAACTCCCTGGTCGGAGCAATCATAAAAGACCATAGAAACGTAATCATCCCAACCGGAGATACCATCGTAGAAGCCGGAGACAAAGTCATCCTGGTCTCCATGCCGGAAGCTGTCTCAAAACTCCATGAAATTATCGAAGTTACAAGTCCTAAGCAATCCGTGGGTATGACTGCATAAATCCCAAGCTAAATTCAAAGACCTTTAATTATAAAAAGACCTGTGACCATTTTAAATGACACTCCCTTGGTTTCGGTAATAATGCCGGCTTACAACGCTGAAACGACTATTGCAGAATCGATTCAATCGGTAATCGATCAGACTTATCAAAACTGGGAATTAATTATTGTCGATGATGGTTCCACCGATGAAACGAGTCAAATCGCAGAATCTTACAAAGAAAAGAGAATTCGATTAATCAAAAAAGCAAATTCGGGTGTTGCAGACACACGAAATCTCGCTATTCAATGGTCATCTGGATCACTTGTAGCTTTTCTGGACTCCGATGATTTATGGATGTCAGATAAATTAGAAAAACAAGTAGAATTCTTCATTTCTAACAATAACATTTTTGGGCTTGTGCACACCGGCTATATCGAGTTCGATAAAATCCGTGAATTCAACCCAAAACCTTTTAAACATGTAAGTAAAAGAGATATATCCGGAAATGTTACAAGCCAATTGATGATTCATGATTTTGTTGCAACACTCACAGTTATGGTAAGAAAAGAGGTTTTCGATGAAGTTGGTTTATTCGATTTAAATTTTAACGGTACCGAAGACTGGGATTTGTGGATTAGAATTGCCCAAAAATATCGTTTTGGTTTCATCGATTTACCATTGGCCAAATATCGATTGAATCCAATAGGACTATCAAAAACAATTAACAAATTTGAAAAAGAACTTTGGAAAGTAGTTAACAAGCACCTTTTAGCATCCGATCTGGATAGAAGTAAGAAGAATAAAGGTCTTTGGTTGTATTTCAGACATATGGCTCATAGTTATGCCAAATCTAATAATCCTGAAATAGCTTTTTCTTTTCTTGTTAAGGCAATAAAATGCCGACCAACTAATATCTATAATATTGCCTCGATGTTTTATTTGTTGTATCTGAAGTTTTTAATATGCTTACAGACAAAAAAATTAAGATAACGATATTAATAGTTGTTTATACACAGAGATTTCGATTTTAAGAACTCACTGTTTTGATTTAGTCACCGTATAACAATTGATTTATCGATCCTCCAAGAATCTCTCAACCATTCTTATCATCCTTTCAGTATTCGGCTTTTCTTTAAATCTTTCATCAATACTCTCCTGAGGCTTATTTCTTTTCTTTTGTAGTAGTAACAATATTTTTTCCCTGATATCATTAATATTCGTTGGATCACAATATAGTGGATACTCTCTAGCTACTTCTCTTGCTACATCAATATCAGAACATAATACCGGCAGTCCATGCTGCTTCGATTCATAAGTATTTCTACCAAATCCTTCGTATAAGGACAGGTTTAATGCTCCATGGCAAATTTTTGAATATAACAAATCTATTTCTTCAGATGAAAGCACACCACTTAAAACTACATGTTCAGTCACTTGGTGTTTTGAAAGCAATTTCAATAAAGTTGAATGCTCTTTGTTGTCACCTGTAAAAACGAGTTGCACTGAATTTGAATCAACAACTTGGCGATAGGCAGCTAACATTCTGTCAATATTTTTACGGTTTTCAACACCTCCTGTATATAGAAGATACTTATAGCTATTTTTCAGTTTTAGTTTTTGCTTTAACCTTTGAATCATCAAAGGTTGCCTCTCAGAATTTTGGTTTTTTCTAACGAAAGTACTATACAAGACCGTTATTTGTTTATTTAGAACAAGGTCTTTAAATCTCTCTACAATACGTTTTTTACCAAACTCTGATCCTGTTATTATGCCTCCAGTTCGTTTCAGATTATGAGGTAATACAAAATATGGAAACCACTTCGTATGCCAGTCATAGCACTGATGCAAATCCCAGTAGCAAAGATCATGCACGGTAATTACTGATCTAAACGCATATCGTTTGGGAATTAAGAAATCATAATAAGAGCTTATTAACAAATCGGCATCGATTTTTTTAATTGTATTAGGGAAATCAAATAAACCATAAACGATATCCTTAAAATAAGGATGCGGAAGGAACGATCTGTATGGTATAACTAAATTTGAGCAATTTGCCCAGTTTATTCCGATATTTTTAGAAAGTGGTGTCGGACTAATAAGAACAAAATGATAGTCGCTTAACAGACTTGTCAAAGCTCTTAGATAAGGTAGGAAATACCCTCTTATGCCACTCACTTTTTGCGAAATTACCTTGCAATCAATAAGTATCTTTTTAACCATGTTAAATTAGTTGAACTTATAAAAAATCCGTATCTAGTAGTTATATCCACAATCTATTAAAAATGAAAAATAAACATTCATTTTCCTCTCAAACGTGAAATGAACCTTTTAAAATCTGCGATATAAGAAAAAAAAACTGAAAAATCTTTTCCAGTCCAAACCAAAAATCGTTTTAATAATTGTAAATTTGAGAAATTCATTGAGTAGTAAAAAGAATCACCGAGCACTGCTCTGAACAAGTTGTGATTCATAAAATAAGTCCCCACCCTTTTCTCAAAAAGCTCCCCTCCATATTCAACATACATATTAGCTTTTTCATTAAACTCGGAATATATTGGTTGCTTAAATAGAACGGTTGGGACAAGGTAGCATTGATCAGAAAAGACTTGTGTAGTCAACAAACCATTTTGATTTTTAGAAATAATCCTTGCAACTCTCCTATCTTCAGCGGGAGAAACAGCCTTAATACTTTGATTTTCCTCCACCATTCTAATGGCCTGTTCTATCCAATTTCCTTCACTGACTTGAATTGAATCACTTGAATAGTGTAATAAATAATCTCCTCTACTCAATCTCGCAAGCGTGCGACCGCCTTAGAATG
>JANQLH010000312.1 GCA_028280735.1 SAR324 cluster bacterium
AAAAGGGACAAAATAGTTATTACTCCTAATGCCATTGACCAGTATAACCCCTGAATAAGTCCTTTCAAGATAGTCGACCTTGAAAGCCCAATCACCACCCACTGATTTTCAAAAAGAAAAACGAAGGCCAGCAGTGTTATGGTTTGCAAAGCCCGCAACCAGAAAATCGCGCTTTTCGATTCAATTTCCAGGACAAAAAACGCAAGCTCCCAGAAAAAAACGCTCAAAACACAAGCGAGCAAAGTAGCCGGCCTGATCGTTTCACCAGGTCGTCGATTTGTTTTCTGACTGTTTACCAGCACTAAAATCCTCCGGCAGTTTCATGGTTTTTATGAATTAAAGTATCTTATCCACCTAATTCTTTTTTCTATGAGTCCCAGTTTTATAAATCAAGTACAAAGGATATAAGGAATCATTCTCATTAAGCTCAAGATGGGGTACAGCTTGCTATAATTTGGAAGTATCGTTTGTTTGATCCACAGCGATTGATTATCGTACTAACAGGTCGAATTTTGTCGGACGGCAACGATCAAAAAGGCAGATCGGAAGGTCGCCGGGGAAGAATGTCTGGTTCCGGTCAATGTGGTCGAGGTAGAAACCGGCTGTAAAAGACAACATTTTACCCTTTTCTATTCCTTATCGCTGATAGTATTCAGCGATAGTGTTGTAACGTGCCCGATTCAGTCCCCTGTCTGAATAGCCCACCCTGGATGCTGAACGAAAATGAACGACCTGTTCACCCTCATCAAAATAAAACTCCAAGTCATCACGATAACGCATGGTTTTTGTGGTGTGGATGGCATGAACGTAGTTGGGCGTGTTGGTAATCACTTGGATGCCTCCATAGCTTTCCAGTGCTTTCAAGACTGATTCTTTGGACCTTGGCAGATCGACTTTAAAAGGCAACGGTTGCACTCGTTTTTCCTCGATATCGGTCTGACTGGATACGGCGTTGGGAGAAGAGGGCATCGGTGCCAGTTTCCCGGAAGTGACACCAAGATTTTCCGGTGTTTTTTGATTCTGGAAATACATCATGATACCAACACCGCCAATCAGAACAACAATCACCAATAGCACAATCTTTACAATTCTCATGGTTTTCCTATTTTTTGTTGGTTTTCAGTAACGGAAAGAATCTCTCCAATTTCATCCAAAACAGCAGCATATTTGAGATACTGCTCGAAATTCATGTCCATATTTTTCAGTAACATTTCCGGCACCATTAAAGCCTTGCTCTTTAACTTCTCTCCCTCGGCAGTGAGACGTACCCAGATTTTCCGATGATCATCCCTGTTCTTTTCACGGGTTGCATATCCCAACTCCTCCAGTTTTTTGAGGATAGGAGTCAACGTTCCGGTCTTCATATCCAGACGCTTTCCTAACTTCTTGAAATCAATTCGTTTATCCTCCCATAGAACCAACATGGTTACATACTGGGGGTAGGTAAGCCTCAACGATTCCAGAATTGGTTGATACACCCGTGTCATTGCACGGGAAGCTTTATATAACCTGAAACAGATTTGATTCCCCAGCTTCAGGGATTCATCTTTTAATGACATGGAACTCTACCCCATTGATAATAAGACTAAAATAGATGATTTCAGGAATGATCGCATAAGATTGATCGAGTTCGATTAATCTTATGCGATCAAAGTATCGAAATGAATTTTTATTGTCAAGGTTGAAAGTCAGAATGTGAATATAGCTAGGATATTAGGTGCCCCCCCTACGGGACTAGGTTGATGCCGGGTATCGAGTTTCCAGCGGTTAACACCGCTGGCTACGGCATGTCGCTCCTTTGGAGCCGGCTCAGGGTTTATTTCAATCATCAATTGATAATTGTGATTGGTTAATCGGGTAAGCTGGAGCCATGCAGGGAGGTTGCTGATGATGTTGGATGGGTAACTCGTTACCCATCAATTGGAGTATTCGGGTTAGATTTGAAAAATGCCGTTGGTGGGTTCGTCGTTTCACTCCTTAACCCACCCTACAATAAAATCAAAATCATTGATTATTCACGTTACTTTTAATACTTAATCCGTTTTTTTATCAGGAATGCTTTGCCCGTGGGGATCTCGTTCGGGTTTCCCCAGGCGTTCATCAAGATATTCCACGGTGTCATCTTCGTGGATATGTTCCAGATGGTGTGCGGTAGCGTGGAGTTCCTCTTGTGGGGTTCCGATGGCATCCAGGTAGGTTTCCCATAGTCGGTGGGCTCGCAGTACTCTTCCCGCCTCATTGTCCCCTTTGTTTGTGAGCCTGTAGCCTTGATCGGATTTGTTGATTAATCCATTATGGATCATTTGCTGCAACGCTTTGTTGAGCCATTTTCCATTTTCAACATATTTTCTGAGAACAGAAAATGGTGTGGTGTTTTTATGCCTGAGGATGGTTGTAAGAATATCTTCAATTACCTGTTGGGGTACCAGCTTTCTCATTCTCATCCAGCGGGCCAGCAGACCGTATTTCGGGGCGACGATGAGAACAAGGAGGAATTGCAGGGTACAAAAAAGCATGATCGCACCCCCACCCGAGGAATCCAGCCAGACACAAAGGTATAAACCACCGATGACGCTGGTTACTCCAAAAAGGCCGGACAGGACCATCATTTTTTCCAAACGATTGCTGAGGAGGTATGCTGTCGCAGCAGGCGTAATCAAGAGTCCCACAACCAGGATGACTCCAACCATACTGACTGCAGAAACCACAACCAGGGAAACGCAGGTGGTTAAAAGGTAATCAAGCAAGAGCACAGGCAATCCAATCGATGCCGCCATTACCGGGTCAAAGGTAGAGAGTTGGAAGTGGCGGTAAAACATGATCAAGATGGTCAGCACTAAAGCAGCAACAAATGCGCTTGCCCAGAGATCACTGTCTGCCACGCCCAGGATATCTCCCATGATGAAATGCATGAGGTCAATATGGATATAGTGCCGGAAAACAGAGACCACAACCACACCGAGGGCAAAGATGCCAGTGTACATGATACCAATGGCCGTATCTTCCTTGATTCGGGAAATTCTGGATACGAAGCTGATCAAAGCAACCGTGAGGATTGCTGCCAGCAACGATCCCAGCAGCATTCCGGGGGCATGGGCTTCCAGGTCGAACAGCATTTTCATTACCAGGTAACCTCCGGCCACTCCTGCGATCATGGCATGGGCTAATGCGTCCCCTAAAAAAGCCATTCTTCGGAGGACAACCAGGCAACCAACCACCCCGGCTACAACAGCTACAATAGAACCTCCGATCAGGGCTTTTTGGAAATATGTTTCGGTGAGAGGTGCAATAAACAGCTCGTACATCATCGTTCCCTTGGTTGTAAAATATTTCCAAAAATTCGAAGCCTGCCTTCGTAAATCTTGCTGAGCAGTTCTTCATTCAACACCTGTTCCGGAATCCCGTATGCATACATCCGCTGTTTGATTAAGATAAGCTTGTCGAAGTATTCGGCAGCCGTTGAAAGGTCGTGATGAACAACTATCAGGGTTTTCCCTGCGTTTTTTGCCCGCTCCAGAACATCAAGAATGGCCCGTTCCGTTGCCGCATCGACACCTGCAAACGGTTCGTCCAGAAGTAGAATATCACTGCCTTGGGCAAGAGCCCTGGCTAAAAACACCCTTTGTTGCTGACCACCGGAAAGCTCTCCGATTTGCCTACCGGCAAATTCCTGCATACGTACCATTTGAAGTGCCTCTTCGGCAGCCTCATAGTCTTCTCTTGTCGGCGAGCTGTACCAGGGGATCTTTTGATATCTTCCCATCAGGGCAACTTCCCTTACCGTAACCGGAAAATCCCAATCAACCGCCCCTCTCTGCGGCACATAAGCGACACGACCTTTGGCAAGCTGCACATTTTTTCCATCAATCTTCACCGAGCCGAGATCCGGTTTTATAAATCCGAGCACCGCTTTGATGAAGGTTGATTTTCCTGCCCCGTTGGGACCAATGATACCGACAAGTTGATCTCTTTCAATTCTCACACTGATGTCAAGCAAAGCCGGCTTAGAGTGATAGCTGATGGTGAGATGCTCCACTTCAACTGCAAATGGATAATCAGTGTTCATGGTCATCCTCCCTGGGTGGACCGGCTTCAAAATTAACGGTTCCGGATACCAATGATCCCTGGCTGTTCCAAATGGTGTCATCCAGAACGGGAATCCCGTTCTCAAACAGGCGGATACGAATGCCATGAATCAGCAGATGCTGGGAAATCGGCGGGCTGGTGTTGAGGTATATTTCGTTATGCCCTTTTATTATCCCTTTTAGATCCTTAATGGTTTGAGGTTTCCCTTGTTCAAGCTGAATACCGGAAAGCTCTAAAGGATTTCCATTAAGACTTATTTGTAGTTGCCCCGGTTCACCCACAGATGTTTCCAGAGCAAAGGGATCCTCTTCCGCACTAAAAGTCGGAGTAATTTCCAGGGTATATTGCTGTTCAGCGGACTCAAAATTCGGTGCTTCAATAGCGGCATTGCCTATTGACGAGTCTCTTTGCCAAACATAGAGCCACAATCCACCGATGATCACTATCCAAATGCCAACGACCAGGATCAGTCTCATGGCTTCCTATTTTAAGGCGTTGACAATTAACAATACGTTTTCCCTCATCATGCCGATGTAGGTTTCACCTGCGGTATCTTCCGCTCCCATGGAGTCGGAATATAGTTCACCGCCAATTTTTACCCCGGTTTCCTTGGCTATCTCCCTGATTTGTTTTGGGTTAATAGTGGTTTCCACAAATATGGCCGGAGCCCCGGATTCTTTGATAGAGCGAATAACCATGCGTCGCCGCTCCGGGGTCATTCCTGCTCCTACCTCGGCCCCGGTTGACCAACCTACGGGGGCTATGGAGAGAAAACTGTTATTGGCATTAAACTTATATTCTGTGCAGAAATAGTTAAAGGCATCATGTGTGGTTACGAGAATGCGACGTTGAGGGGGAATTTGGCTCACCTGTTGCCTGACCCAGGCATCCAGGACACGCAACTGCTGTAGATAAAGTTGGGCCCGGGCTTCGTATTCACTCCGGTGTTCGGGACAAAGACGATTTAAGGCATCTAATATGTTCCGGACATAAATTGCCACATTCCTTGGCGAGAACCAGGCATGGGGATCGGAAAGGGTGGTTCCTTGTTCTTCTATAACCAGTGGTTTGATACCTTTGGTCGTAGTGACCAGCGGCTTTTTTGCATCGTTGGCCAGGGTTGCCATCCAGCTTTTTCCTTCCAGGTTCATGCCGTTCTCCAAACAGAGGTCGGCCCCCAGAACAAGCTGAACATCATCCGGGGTAACCTGGTACGTATGTGGGTCCGCGCCGGGAGCTAATATGCTTTTGACGATAGCGCGATCGCCTACAATCTGACGGGCAAAATCCGCAATTTGAGTCGTTGAGGCAATAATGACAGGTTTGTTTTCTTGCGCGATAAGGGGTTGGGTAAAAATCAAAACGGTTATCGCTGTTTTAAGAAGTCGATTCAGCATAGAGATTTCTAGAGCCTCCTGTAGGTGATGAGCAATGGATGGGGCTTTTTTGTTTAAACTGCAACTATCTATAATAATAATGAACTACGGATTTGAGGTCAAGCTTGAGTGAATTGCTCAACTGCCGCTTAGTAATAGGTCGTCCCATAATGAAAATTGTATCAATTTCCGTTTGATTATCGGTTTTTACGGGCTGATACCTTTGGCTGTTATTGTGCACTCCGTCGTATCCCCGGGAGTTTTCGACGAAAAGAATTGTCACCCTCCTTTCATCCCGGCAATTGTTGATGATCTATTGATCCTTTAGTATTGCCCCCTGGTAAGTTTAAGCTGTCAAACAGCGATCAAGATGCGGACCTGTTTTTGATGAGATCTCGCAAAATATTGATTTCTATTTTTTGGCTGAGTTCCTTCCACATCCGTTACCTTCCAGCTTTACGTCAATGTCTGCCATTGGCGTCCTTCATTTCTATTGCTACTTGACGTTAATCTGTTTATTCGATTAGGGTGCTTGGTATCAGGTGCTCGTGTTGAGAGTTAAAAGGGAAATCGGTGAGAATCCGATGCTGCCCCGTAACTGTGAGTGTCAAGACCATTCCAAAATACCACTGAAATCTGATTTTCGGGAAGGTTGGAACATAATGGGACACAAGCCAGGAAACCTGCCTGATAGTCGACTTTGCAGATCCTTCGGAGGGAAGGTAGAAGTTATTTCGAATATCAGTAATTCGAATTCCACTTTAATTATAGATTCAGCTTTATTTTGCTTCTTCAAACAACGGATTTTTGCTACCTGCGTGCAATTCTATGCTTTTTCGTTTTTAAGACGACATCGATTTTGGCACCCGTGCGTGAACCCGAAATTCTGAATCCCCTCTCTTGGTATTTGGCGGTTGATTTGCGATTAAATCATCCGGATTAGTCTGGAATCAATCCGGATCAATAAATCAACTTTCTAATGAAAGAGGTACTATGATAATAAGAAGAACTGTTTTACTGTTGGTTTTGATGGCCTTTTTTGTGCTTCCCAATCAGGCGTCCGCTCATTTTCAGTTAGTTTATACTGATGCAGTAGTCCTTGAAAAGCCCACCACAATGGAGATGCGCTTGGTTTTTGGTCATCCGCTGGAGAATAGCCATGTCATGAAAATGGAAAAACCGCTTGAGTTTTATTATGTCCACAAAGGGAAAAAAGTAAACCTGCTTTCAAGCCTTCAATCGATTATGTGGCAAGGACCTTCCAATAAAGCAGCTGCTTACGAGACTCAAGTGAAAGCCAAACGAAACGGAGATTATATATTCGTTGTCGTACCGGCTCCTTATTATGAAAAAAGCGAAGATATCTATATCCAACAGATAACAAAATCTTTTGTGAACAGGGGAGGGTTTCCATCCGGTTGGAATGAACCACTGGGATTAAAAACGGAGATTGTACCGTTAAACAAGCCGACCAATGTCTTTGTGGGCAGTACTTTCAGCGGTGTTGTGCTTTCAAATGGAAAACCGGTAGCCGAGGCTGAACTGGAGATTGAATGGATCAACGGCAGTCCGGATCTGAATAAAAACCGATTCGGAGCAAGCCGGGTAGATCCTCCGTCCACTTCCATCGTCGCTATCACCGATGTTAACGGGGTTTTCACTTTTGGTATTCCTAGAGCGGGAGATTGGGGATTTGCGGCTCTTGGCGTCGGACCGGATAAAACGCATAACGGCAAAGAACTCAGTCAGGATGCCGTTATTTGGATTCGCGCTTCTGATTTAAAGTAAAGGAGGATGACATGCATATTGTTGATGGAGCCTTGACGTTACCGGTATTGGCAGCAGGAGGAGCAATCGCTCTGGGCGGTACTGCCTTGGGATTAAAAAAAATGGATCTCGATGAAATTCCCCGGGTCGGATTACTGAGCGCCGCTTTTTTTCTCGCTTCGTTAATCCATGTCCCGGTCGGTCCCTCAAGTGTTCATTTGATCTTGAACGGCCTTGTGGGGTTGGTGCTGGGTTGGACGGCTTTTCCGGCTTTATTGGTTGGTCTGTTGCTGCAGGCTGTTTTTTTTGGTTTCGGGGGATTGGTGGTACTAGGGGTTAATGTCGCCAATATTGCCTTCCCCGCAGTAATAGTCTACCTCCTTGTGAATAAACCTTTGTCTCGTGCGAATAACAACAGCATGTTCTTTATCCTGGGCTTTTTAGCCGGAAGTTTGGCTGTCGGTCTAACGACAGGCCTCGTAGCAGTTTCTTTGGCATTCAGCGGGGAAGAATTTGTCCCCGCGGCAAAACTGGTTTTTTATACTCATTTGCCGCTAATGATTCTGGAAGGTGTCCTGGTAGGTGCTGCTGCGGTACTGATATCCAAAGTGAAGCCGGATATGTTTCGCTTGGCTGCCAGTGTAGGTGAAAAAAAACAGGTCGCTTCGAGTCCTCCCCTGGCATCAAACAAAGCATTGTTGGGTCTGTTATTGGTTTGCTTCTTATGGGCCGGCCAGGCAAATGCCCACAACATGATTTTTGACGTCTATGTGGAGGGAAACCAGATCGAAGGAGAAGTCGGTTATAGTAACGGAGATCCGGCAGTCAATATTCCGGTTACCGTAACCGATAATGATGGACATGTACTGGAAAAACTCATGACAGATGGGGAAGGAATCTTTGTCTATGATGTCAAGAAGAAAATCGATCTTCACTTTGAAGTTAACGCCGGGGCAGGTCATGTTGCCAAGAAGAGTGTGAAAGCGGAAGAATTAGGCAGTCAATCAGCACTTGCGAATGATGAATCGATTTCCGCCGCCTCGGAACCTGCTCCTGCACAAAAAAACGACCACATAGGGGTTCATTCCGCTCAACTGGAGGAGATGATATCCAAAGCCGTGGCCAGGGAGGTGAAGCCGTTGCGTAAACAATTACTTCAATATGAAAACGCTGTTCGCTTTCGCGATATCCTGGGAGGATTGGGCTATATTCTCGGTCTGACCGGTCTGGGATTATGGATTTCGACACGTCGTCAGAGGCAGGTTCAATGAGTCACGCTTTTGGCCCTCATCCCGTTCAGCACCTGTCTCCGCTTCCGGAAGCACCTTGGTTACAGCGTCTTGATGCGCGAGTACGTATTCTGGCATCAGTTGTATTCGCTTTTTTTCTGGTGCTCTCCGATAAAATGCCTGTGTTAGCAGCCGGTGTTTTTATCGGTCTGGGATTGATTTTGATGGCTCGTTTACCTATCGTCAAAACGATAAAACGAACGCTGGGAGTAGATCTGTTCATCGTTTTTTTATTGGTTTTGCTTCCCTTTACCACCCCGGGTGAAGCCTGGTTTACCATAGGTCCATTAACTGCTACCTGGGATGGTTTTTTTCGCGCCGTCGAAATCAGCCTTAAGGCAATGGGGGTGATTCTGGCACTGTTGGCTTTAGTGGGAACCCTGGAACCCCCTGAATTCGGGTATGCGCTTTATCGATTGCGGATACCGGAAAAACTTGTGCTCATTATGCTGTTCACCGTACGCTACCTGAATGTCATCCAAAGGGAATACCTTCGCATGCGGATAGCCATGAAGGCGAGAGCCTTTGTTCCGAGAAGTAATCTGCACACCTGGAAAACGTTCGGGTACCTGTTTGCCATGCTGTTGGTGCGCAGTCTTGAGCGGTCGGAGCGGATACATGCAGCCATGAAATGCCGGGGATTTACCGGAAGATTCTATCTTTTGGGAGAACTAAAACTCCGTCAACACGATGGCATCTTTGCAGCGCTGTTCCTTTTGACCTTGGCTGCCCTTGGTGTTTGGGGGTGGCGATGACAGAACCGCTAATTAGTCTGGAAGGTATTTACTATGGCTATCAATCGGATCATCCGGTGCTGAATGGAGCAGATTTCCGATTGAATCCGGGAGATAAAACGGCATTAACCGGTCCCAACGGTGCAGGGAAGACAACGTTGTTTCACTTGATGGTAGGATTGATTAAACCGCTTCAGGGGAAGATCTTTGCATTCGGCAAACCGCGCATCAAGGAGAGGGATTTTCTGGAGGTTCGGAGCAAAGCCGGTATTCTGTTTCAGGATTCAGACGATCAATTGTTTTGCCCGACCGTCCGCGAAGATATCGCCTTTGGCCCCCTGAATCTTGGTAAAAGCAAGGAAGAGGCTAACGAAATTGTGACACGAACTCTGGAGCAATTGGGAATGCAGGGATTTGAATCCCGCATTACCCACCACCTCTCGGGTGGTGAAAAACGGCTCATTTCCCTGGCTACCGTCCTGGCCATGGAACCCGAAGTGCTTTTGCTCGATGAGCCGACTAACGGCTTGGATCAAAACGCTGAACAAAGATTGTTGGATATCCTTCTGACCCTGCCGCAAACAATGGTCATCATTTCCCACCATGTTGATTTTTTAGAGAAGGTCACAACACAACATGCCTGCCTCCAAGACGGACAAATTTTACCTGACGGGAATGTAACGGGAAGAAACAAAAACTAAACCGCGGAACTGGCCTGTCGTGCTTGCGTGATATTGAGAACCGCAGGAATCAGGATTCATAGTTCCCAATAAAACGACCTGAGTTAACGGGCGTTTGAGTTTTTTCCGGACTGTAAAGTTCCGATTGAATCCTTGCCTGCTTTTTTAATCTTACCTATCGCTGACGGTCAGTCTTCCAAATCCAGCATACCGACGGCAATCACTCCATAAATCCCCGTAACGGCAATGACGCATAACTCAACTACTTTGGGAAATCGTTGTCTTCGCAACCGGCTCCATGCTCCGAATCCCACCAGGCTGACTCCGATACCGATAAACGACAGAGTGCTGCCTAGCTGCAGGGAAAAATTCAGGAATGCCCCCCCACTCTGTTTCAAGTAGCCGGCAAAGGGGAATAGGATCTCATGAACCAAATGCGCGTTGGTTTTTGTGGATCTGGACATGGCATGGGTATAACGGTCAAGAGGTGTGAAATCTTGATTCATGGC
>JANQLH010000432.1 GCA_028280735.1 SAR324 cluster bacterium
ATCGTGACTTAACCCTCAAATACCGTGATAAAAACAGACTCGCCTCTGTCCCTCAAATAACGTGACTGAATGCCCATCAATTATCGTGAATCGTCTCACCATGTCAGGCATTAGTCCCAGCTTGACCTCCGAAAAGCAGATCTCAGCATTGGCATCCATTACTCTCAGATCGCATCGTACGGCTAATTCAGCTCCTCCTCCAAATGCAACCCCGTTTATGGCTGCAATGATGGGCATCGGTAAAGCAAAAAAAGGATCCAAAGACTTTCTTATGTAATCAACCACCCGCCTGCCGGAATCCGGGTCTTGATTCTCCATTGCGTTTAAAAGGTTTTTAACCAAAGGATTTGCCGGATTAACATCAAAACCGGCGCTAAAGGCTTCACTGCCCTCACCGGTTATCACAACAACCCTTGGCATCCTGTCTCTTATTTCCCGGGTAGTATTTACCAGGTCTGCATATGTTGCCTCATCCAAAGCATTTTTTTTGTCCGGTCGGCTCAAGGTTACAATTGCGACTTTACTCTTGAACTCCAACTTTACCTTGTTATTTATCATGTTTTCCCTCCGGATTTGCAAATCAGACCTGGTCCATTAAGAAGCAAGCTAGTTTGTGATGATGATTTTCAGTGGGTTTCAACTCCGGTACTTGTTCATGACAGTGTGGCAGCCTTTTTGGACATCGTTTATGAAACGCGCATCCTGAAGGGAGATCGATCGGACTGGGGACTTCACCGGTTATGACGGTTTTATCGGTTACTCGCTTGGCCGGATTGGTGACCGGGATACTGGCGATCAGCGCTGCCGAGTATGGATGTCTGGAGCCTTTCAACAATTGTTCTCCCGGAATACTCTCAACAATCCTTCCCAAATACATAACCGCTACATTCTTGCAAAAACTGGCCACTTTTCTTAAATCGTGTGAAATCAACAAGATAGTTAGATTCATTTCATTTTTAAGGTCACGCAAAAGGGATAATGTTTTGGCCTGCAGAGATAAATCAAGAGCAGATACCGGTTCATCGGCAACCAATAGTTTTGGTTTGACGATCAAAGCCCTGGCTATGGCTATGCGTTGCCGCTGCCCCCCGCTAAATTCATGAGGATATCTTTCAAGTGCGCTTTCATCAAGTCCCACTTTATTCAACATCACTTTTGTTTCCTGAAGTGCCTGCTGTTTATTTACTCCTTGGATTGTAACCATTTCTCCAATGATGTTTCTGATCCTCATCCTTGGATTTAGGGAAGAGAACGGATCTTGAAAAATCATTTGTACTTGCCTGTAATAATCAATCTTTTTTCGTCCGTTAAAAGCTTGTATTGCTTTGTTTTCAAACAAGATCTCACCGGCCGTGGGATTTTCAAGTTTCATCAACAATTTCGCCAATGTCGATTTTCCACAACCGCTTTCCCCTACCAATCCCGTAATCTGCCCTTTTTCTAGGGAAAGATCGATCCCATTCAATACATTAACTGTTCCCCGTTGCCTTTTAAAAACACCGCCTGAAATTGGATAGTTTTTTTTGATTCCTTTAAATTCAACAACAATCTTCTGCATGTGGTTTTTTTTGATTAAATAAGAGCCGAAGATATTGGCATTTGTTTTTGAAATCAGGTTAAGGAAAGCAATTCCTGGGTGTAAGGATGTTGCGGAGCATCAAATATCTCTTGAATGGCGGCATATTCAACAACTCTCCCGTTTTTCAGGACGAGGATGTAATCTGCAATTTCAGCCATGACGGAAAGATCATGAGTGACAAACAAAATGGACATACCCCTTGATTGCATCAGATTTTTAAACAGCTCCAACACCTGCGCCTGGATGGTGACATCCAAAGCCGTTGTAGGTTCATCTGCAATTAGAATCTCCGGATTACAGGAAAGTGCCATGGCAATCATAGCCCGTTGCCTCATACCGCCGCTCAATTCATGGGGATAATTCTTTAACCGCTCTGAAGGACTTGGGATGCCAACCTCTTCGAGTAGAGTGGCCGCTAGTTGTGTCGCCTTTTTTCTTCCAATCGAATTATGAGCCCTCACCATTTCCGTTATCTGGTCACCAATAGTTAAAACCGGATTTAGAGCAGTCATCGGCTCCTGGAAAATATAAGCAATCCTTTTCCCTCTTATACCCTGCCATTCGGAGAGATTGCACTTCAACAGATCTTTATTTTCAAAGAGAATTTGTCCTTTTATGGAGTCCAAGGGAGGTGTCGGGATTAAACTCAAAATGGACAAGGCTGTAATTGTCTTGCCGCTTCCTGATTCACCTACAATTCCAAGGGTAGTGTTTTTTTGAAGCTCAAATGAAACATCTTCCAGGATCGTCTTTGGTACTCCTGACGATTTGAATTTAACAGTCAGGTTTTTTACCTGCAGTAAAGGGTGAATTGAAACTGTGTTTGTCATCGGGTTTCCGTTTTTGGATCATATTTGTCTCGAAGACCGTCACCGACAAAATTAAACGCCAAAACAACCAGCATAATAGCCAATCCAGGAAAGATTGAGACATGAGGAGCGTCGAGTATCACCTCTTTTCCTTCACTGAGCATTGCCCCCCAGCTTGGAGTGCCCGGTGGGGCTCCAAGGCCCAAAAAGCTGAGTGAAGATTCGGAAATGATGACTCCCGCCAGATTGAATGTTGCCTGAACAATAACAACGGAAAAGATATTCGGCAAAATATGAAAAAACATTACTCGAAGGTCAGATTGCCCTGAAGTGCGGGCAGCCAGGATGTAATTTCGCTCTTTGACTGCGATGACCTGTCCTCTGACTAATCTTGCGAACGGCACCCATCCCAACACTGTTAAAGCAATAATAACATTGCTTATCGAGGGACCCAAGACTGCAACGAGAGCAATAGCCAAGAGCAATCCGGGAAAAGCCAGTAATATATCCACCACCCTCATAAGGGTTAAATCTATCCAGCCTCCATAGTAGCCGGATATCAGACCCAAAAAGATTCCGATAAAACCAGAAACCGAAACCACTATTGCTCCCACAACCAGCGAGATTCGAGCACCGTAGATTAAACGGCTGAAAATGTCAGTACCGTTTATATCCCGCCCCATGATGAAATCGGAGTTTGGAGGCATCAATTCGAGCATCAGCTCTATTTTATAGGGGTCTTCAGGTGCAATCCAAGGGGCTGCAACAGCGCAAACTACAAAAAAAGCAATGATAAAAATACCAACATAAGTCCAGTTACTTCTAAACATGCTATGACAGTCGAACTCGAGGATCCACCCAGGCGTAGGTGATATCGGTTACCAGATTGACCAGTACGTAAATACCGGCAATGACAAGAATGCAACCTTGCACAACGGGATAGTTTCTGTTGTATATTCCATCCAGCAGCAAACTACCCATGCCGGGCCAGTCAAAAATCGCTTCTGTAATAATTGCACCGGAAAGCAAAACCCCTATTTGAAGACCAATAATAGTGATGACCGGAATCAGCGCATTTCGTAAGGCATGTTTTAATATGACTTGTCTTTCCTTTAAACCTTTGGCCCTGGCATTTTGAATGTAATCCTCACCCAGTACTTCCAGCATTGACGAACGAATCATTCTGGAAAGCATGGCTGCCATGGCTGTGCCCAGGGTTATTGAAGGCAGGATCAGGTGTTCAAGCCCACCACGTTCATTCACGGGTAACCAATCCAGCTGGATGGAAAACAGAATAATCAATAACGGACCTAACCAGAAATTTGGCATGGCAACACCAATAAATGAAGCGAGCATGGAGGCACCATCCAGGAATCCGTATGGTTTAAGCGCTGATAAAATGCCAAAAGGAAAAGCAATCAACAGGGCGACGGTCATGGCACCTAACATCAATTCAAAGCTGGCCGGCATGCGTTCCACGATTTCATCCAGGACTTTTCTCTTGCTATGAATGGATATGCCTAAATCACCCGTCACAATACCCGTGAGATACTCTTTGTATTGAATGTGTAGAGGTCGATCCAAACCAAGGTTTTGTCTCAATTCCTGTTTATCTCCGGGTAAAGCGTAATCACCCAGCATAATATCAACAGGATCACCCGGAATCATATGGATCAGAAAAAAAACAAGCGTCACCACACCATACAAAACAAATATCAGCAGGAGGAGACGCCTGATTATATATGACAGCATAGATTAATGATGATTTCTAATTCACAGAAATCTTATAAAAAGACGAATAACCACCCATTGGATCTTGGGTGTAACCGGAAACCCTCTTGTGAACGAGAGAGATGTTGTTTCTGTGCCACAGGCTGAAATATGGAAGGTCCTTGGCAATAATTTTTTGAATCCTGGAATATATTTCTTTTCGTTTTTTGGGATCCAACTCAAATCTTCCTTGCTCAGTTAACCTGTCAATTATCGGGTTAACATATCTTCCGCGGTTTCGTCCATTCGGAGGCATCATGCTTGAATGAAAGAGGTCATAATAAAAATCAGGTTCTGTAATACCCACCCACCGCAGACTGGTCATCTGAAAATTACCGTTTTTTATATCACCAAAAAAGGTTCCCCATTCGTAGGATTTCACATCCAGTTTGATTCCGATTTTAGCCAATTGTGATTGCATGATGCGAGCAATTCCAATGGTTTCTTTGTTGTTACTGGTTTTCATTTCCAAAACTAATCTTGGTTGCGGACCGGATCCATCCGGATCTTTATATCCCACTTCATCCAACAGTTTCTCAGCTGTTTTTGGATTGTAGGTAAATTTTGGAACGTCCTTTTCTGTAAACCAGTTCTGTACAGACAATACTCCAAATGATTGATTTGCATGACCTTTTAAACGGTATTTCACTATTTCATTGACATCTATTCCATGAGCTATCGCTTGTCTGATTCTTACATCTTGGACTTCAGGAGCACTCACATTAAAACTCAAATATTGATAACTCAAACCGGGATTTTCAATCACCCGGTAGGTCTTTTTGAGGGGTTTTTTTCTGAAATCATTTACTTTATGCAAGGGCATAGAGTTGATTACCAAATCCAATTCCCCTTTTCTCATCTTAAGGTATCGAGTGTTGTCATCTTTGATGATTTTATAGATTACTTTGTCTACTTTTGGTGGTCCTTTGAAATAATCGGTGTTTTTTGCCAACACGATTTCATTAGGGGATTGGGCGACAAACTTGAAAGGACCACTACCGATTAGCCTTTTTGGGAACTCTTCACCGTTTGAGACAATGTGCTTAGGCACAATCGGCATAATCATTTTAGTGGTGAAAGATGCTACTGCCTGGTTCAGTTTGAATTCAACTCTATAAGGATCAATGACTCGAATGCCTTCAATGATATTGTATGTTCCTGCAAACAGTGATTTAGTTTCTTTGGCTTTTAGGTGATCAAAGGTAAATTTCACATCCTCGGCAGTTACCGGTTTGCCATCATGAAAATGAACACCTTTTCTCAGATAGAAAACATACGTTTTGTCGTCCGGATTTTCCCAGCGCTCAGCCAGCCTGGGAATAATTCTCAAATCTGCACTCAAAGTCACCAAGGTGGAAAATATAAGGTTATGAGAAATCTGCATACCGGTAGCATCATATGCAAACCTGGGGTCCAGGGTTTTCGGAGCATTTTCAACTCCAACCGTAAGGGTAGATTCCTTGGCAACGACAGGTGAGGTAAAGACGCTTAAGCCGGTAATAATGCTAAGGAACAGCAATATGTAAATGAGCTTTCTCCAAATTGAGCGAAGCATGGCTTTTCTCTCCATTTGAGTTAATTTCTTTTGTATATCAAATAAATATCTATTCCATCTGCTAAAATACTAAAAAGAACCTTAGTCAAAGTCAAACGAAAATACCTCACAAACCTGTTAACTCGGAACATATGAGTACATTATTAAAATCCGGCATGAAAATGCCGGATTTTAGTTTGTATCATTCAAGTATAGAGGCTTTGACTCAGTTCAAACTTGCCGATCAAGTGATTCTTTTACTTGATCAAGCTGTGTGAGCCTCCTAATCTAAATATTAACAATACATTTTTTTGAACTGAACGGATTATTGTTCGATAGCACCTAAACAGACAGAGTTAAATTGATTTTGGAAGAAAAACCCTCGCTAATCATCGATAAAAACAAAGAAAGTAACCCCGGTATTCCTCAGATTCAGGGGATTCAATGGATCATCGAATTATATCACTGTAATTCTGAGATCCTTAACGACGAAAGTACAATTCAATCTGTCATGATTGCTGCGGCGGAAAAGGCTAACGCAACGGTCGTCAACCATTGTTTCCATCGTTTTGCTCCTCAAGGTGTCAGCGGAGTGGTCGTGATATCAGAATCACATTTGGCCGTTCATACCTGGCCGGAATATGGCTATTGTGCAATTGATTTGTTTACCTGTAGTGAGGAAATAGAACATGAAAACGCGGTGAAGGTTTTAAAAGAAGGCTTTCAAAGTAAAGAGGAGAAAGTGTTTATGGTGGAAAGAGGTATCCGAAACAGATCCTTGCATACACTTCCCCTCTCTTCAAAGGTCTGACCTAAAATTGTCAATCGGGAGACAGCAGCCCGAATTGTCAGCGAATTGAAAGAACCGGGCAGGGTGCATTTAAAATTATGTATTGCGCTGTTGAACCAAAAACCAGTTTTTCTACTTTGGAACGTCTGCGAATACCAATAATAATTTCGTTTGCGCCGTGATCCTTGGCAAATTCAACAATCGCTTCTCCAGATGTCTGCTGCGTTACAAGAAGATGTGTTTTATATGAAACATTGTTATTACCACAAGCTATCTTGGCATCATTTTCCAGCGCTTGTTCGTAACGTCTGATCTCCTCATATTTCAATTGATGACTTTGTTGTACGGTTCGGATGACGTCAACAGTAGCGTTATGATCTTTCGCCCTGTCAAAGGTAAGTTTCATTGCGTCTTTAGCGACGTTTGATTCGTCATAACCTACTACATATTTCATTGCAGTTTCTCCTAAAGTTGTTGTTCTATCTTTTTATCAATGGATGGAACTTAATCCACTCACCCCCTGTTATTAATCGGATTGTTACTACGTTTACCTTGATTGATCAAATAACACAATACTGTAACGAAAATATACGGGAAATAACAATAGAGCTATCATTGTTAATCGTTATCCCTGCATTTCAACCGATAGTAATACCAGTTTTTAATTGACAGATTCCGCCATTCACAAGAAACTCAGCCAGTTATTCTCATTAGCCTGCCTGAACGTAAAACACTCTTTCCGGATTTAACTTGACGGCATTCCTTAAACTCACCTGTTGTTACAAAAACTGCATCACACCGGTCAATGGATTATTTAGGTAAAACGCTTCTTCCCAAGGTTTATCAATTTGTTGTTATCAATCTGATAAAAGAAAACAAGGTTTTTAGTCCTGCTTTTCTCAAATCCGTTAGAAGTTTATATAAGAAGGGAGATAAGGTAAAAGAGGAACTGCTGGCCGGCCTTCGTCCCTCAGAAAGCGAAGCATGTCAGATAGCGTGCAAAAAAGGTTGTTCCCATTGTTGCGGTTTAAATGTAAAAGTTACCACTCCGGAATTGTACATTATTCTGGAACATTTATTGGAAAAAGAAACCCAACAAGAGATTGACACAACAATCAGAAATCTCAGGCGCTACAAAGCGTTAATGGAACAATGCGAATCAAGAGAAGAGAGAATCATGGTAAAATGCAGTTTTTTGAAACATGAAACCTGTTCAATTTACGACGTTCGCCCCTTCGCTTGTAGAGCATGGAACAGCACCAATGTAGGTGTTTGTTTCGACTACCTGACCAACCCTGATTTGGAAATTCCAACCAGTATCTATCATTACGCTCCGTATGACACCATCCGCAAAGCAGTCGCTAAAGCGCTTTATGTAGTCGGACTCGAAGATACCACTGAAGAGCTTAATACCGGTGTTTTGAGGTTGTTGGAAGGAGAATTCGGAGAAGAATAGGCTCTTTTTTCGAATTTCGCATCTGTAAAGCATTGTGAACAAAAACATTTCAATATTATACCCTCGCAAAGCTCCGTGTTTCGTACCATTTTTGATATTTTTTAATGATTGCGTAAAAAATCAATCCAATCATTGGAAAAAACACACCAAATTCAAGTAAAAAGCGCTCGAAAGTAAAACCTGCAGACAATGAACTGGCGTAACTCTACAGTTCGTCGATTACTGCAAAAGATATATATATTGAAAACCACGCAACAAAATGTTAAAATTGGCTCACTTTAATGATTCAGGCAAGAAAACGTCCGGCAATTTTTCCGTAATCCTGCTGACAACAACGACCAGAAGGCAATGAAACCAAATTGTGAGTCAAGGTTTTTTCGAAATATGTAACTTGGTTTCAAACGGAAAAGCCGCGTTTTAAGTCGGCAGCGAGAGCACTGAGAACAAGCCTGTAGAGTATCGACCATACAATACGATTAACTGTTCATTTAAACCCGAAGAGCAGTCATTCAACCTTACTATCAATAAAAGGAGCGTTATGGCATATAGTACGACCGAAGAGCTTAAAAGGCTAGGTATTGGCAAAAAGATCAGTAGTATAAGAGAAGAAAAACAAATACCGCTGGAAAAGCTGGCCGAAGATGTCAATTTAAAACCTGCCTTGTTATCTCAAATTGAATCAGATGTTGTTCCTCCGACACTGGCTACTTTATTAAACGTTGCCAGAGTTTTGGGTGTCAGCGTTGATCACTTTTTTACCGAGCAAGAAATCGTAGAAAAGGTTGAGTTGACCCGAAGCAATGAAAGACTGTCGGTCGCCAAGAGCAGGGAATCGGATCAGGCACGTATGACTTATAACTACCAGGCTTTATCTTATCGCTTAAAGGATAAACGGCTGGAGCCGTTCCTGGTGGAATTTGATTCGACTATTGAAGAAAACCTTGTCCCCCTATCCCACGAAGGTGAGGAATTCTGTTTTTGCCTTGAAGGAGAAATCGAGTTTATTACGGATGAAAGAAGAATTCTGCTCAAACCCGGAGACAGTCTTCATTTCTATTCACATGTTCCCCATGTATTAAGAGGAATCGGTCCCGGAACACCCAAAGCCGTATTTGTGCTATTACCTGGTAACCGTTAATCGTAAAGCGCACCTCTCTGCGAATCAACCCAGATACAAACCAAAAAGGGCAAGATGATAGAAATACGTTTACATGGAAGGGGAGGACAGGGTTCTGTGATTGCTTCAAAAATCATGGCGGTTGCTATGTTTTCTGAAGGCAAATGGGTTCAATCCTTTCCCAAGTTTGGTGTAGAAAGACGAGGCGCACCGGTTGAAGCTTTTTTGCGAATGGCCGATGACAAAATATTAATTCGTAGCGAAATTGACTCACCGGATCATGTCATTATCCTGGATTCCACGCTGGTAGAGGCAACAGACGTTACATCAGGACTTAAAAAAGGAGGGTGGATCGTGATCAACACGGCGAAAAAGCCGGAGGAATTTCCCTCTTTGAAAGACTTTAAGTTAGCCTGCGTCAATGCCAACCAGATTGCCGTCAACCATCGATTGGGCAGCAAAAGCGCACCCATTGTAAACACTGCCATCTGTGGTGCTTTTGCTCAGGCTACAGGACTGGTTGGAATCAATTCAATCTGTGAAGCCATTCTGGTTGAAGCTCCCGTGAAACCGAACGAAAACGCACAGGCTGCCAAGGATGCTTCTGAAGCCATCATTACGAACTAAAGACAGATATTCAGACCATTTATAAAGATTACACTATGTTTCCCTCTAACAGATTTGTAAATCACAAACCGTAGTAACATTATGTCTGAAAATAAGCCTATCAAGTACAAAACCATTGCCGAAGTGCCTGAATATGTAGTTTCAGAAGCCAGCATGCTATGGAACAAAACGGGGTCCTGGCGTTATCTACGCCCCCGATACCTGAATATGGTCCCCCCCTGCAACCAGGGCTGTCCTGCTGGTAACGATATAGAAGGATTTATCACCCTGGTGGGTGAGAAGAAATATGTGGAAGCTTGGCGGTTAATCAAAGAGGAAAACCCTTTTCCCAAGGTATGTGGCCGTGTCTGTTATCATCCATGTGAAACAGTCTGCAACAGGCAACATTTCGACCATTCCATTGCAATCAATAACCTGGAAAGGTTTATCGGAGAACACGCCCCGGAAAATGAGATTCTGGAAAAGGTCAAACCTGACTCCGGGAAATCAGTAGCCATTGTAGGTTCGGGGCCTGCCGGAATGACAGCCGCTTATCACCTGGCTCGCATGGGACATTTGGTGACAGTATATGAAGCGGATGAGAAACCAGGTGGTTTAATTCGTTATGGTGTTCCTGAATATCGACTACCCAATGCCGTATTGGAGTCTGAAATCAAAACCATCACGGACCTGGGAGTCAAAATCCAATGCAGCACCAGGGTTGGTAAAGATATCTCTTGGGATGATCTTGATTCGTTTGATGCGATCTTTGTCAGCGTCGGTGTCCATAAAAACAATAAGCTGGGAATCGATAATGAGGATGCCGAAGGCGTTTATGGAGGTCTGGACCTTCTGTACAACCTCACTCGCGGTATAGAGATGGATCTTGGTAAGCATCTGGTAGTGATCGGCGGAGGAAACTCCGCCATCGATTCCGCACGCTGTGCTTTACGCATGGGGACGAAGGTGACTTTGTTCTATCACCGATCTCGCCATGAAATGCCTGCTTTTGAAGAGGAAATCTTTGAAGCGGAAAGGGAGGGGCTGAAAGTACATTATCTCAGGCAACCGGTAAAAGTATTGATTGAGAATGGAAAAGTCAAAGGTATTCAGATGCGTCAGACCATTTTGGGAGAACCGGACGATTCCGGTCGACGGCGCCCCGAACCGGTCCCCGGGACAGAATTTGACGTAGAGGCAGATACCATCGTAACAGCTATTGGTGAATCTGCCGAATTAGATTTTCTCCCGGCGGATATTGAAACCGAGTGGAGAAGAATCAAGGTTGATCATACCGGACAAACCAGTGTGAAAAACGTCTTTGCCGGCGGTGATGCAGCATTGGAAGAACACAACGTTGCGGTGGCCATCGGTTCCGGCAAGGCTTCTGCCTGTGCTATTGATGCCCAGTTAAGAGGTATTGAATTTGATCAGAAATCAATAATCGGAAAAAGCGGAGCTGTATCGGTAGCTAAATATCTAAAGCTGGGAAAAGCTCACTCGGAAACTACAGAAACTGATCATGTAGTGGAATTCAAGGAGCTCAACACCAACTATTTCGAACCCACCGCTCGGCACAAAATGCAAAAGCTGGACATGAAGGACAGGATGAAGGGATTTAATGAAATCGATCAATCCTATCCGGAAGAGGCAGCATTGCAGGAGTCCGGACGGTGTTTCCATTGCGGTGTCTGTACCATGTGCGATAATTGTTTCGTTTATTGCCCGGATGTGGCAATCGCTCGTAAAGCCAAAGAAGAATGGGGCTATGATATCGCCATGGATTATTGCAAGGGTTGCGGAATCTGTGTTCATGAATGCCCACGATCTGCCATGGTTATGGAGGAGGAAAAATGAAAAAAGTCTTAATGGGAAACCACGCAGCCAGCTGGGGGGTTCGTCTTTCACGAGTAAAAATGATTGCTGCCTATCCTATCACCCCACAAACACATATAGTGGAAGAACTATCCGAAATGTGCGGAGATGGTAGTTTGAATGCGAAATTTCTCAAGGTCGAATCGGAACACTCCGCCATGTCATCCGTCATCTCATCTCAGAGTACCGGAATCAGGTCTTTCACTGCCTCATCGTCCAACGGACTTGCGCTTATGCATGAGATGCTGCATTGGGCTGCAGGGGCAAGGTTACCGATAGTCATGGTGAATGTGAATCGGGCACTGGCACCCGGCTGGAACATCTGGGCCGACCAGGGAGATTCCCTGGCCCAGAGAGATACCGGCTGGATACAGATTTATGTGGAAGATAATCAGGAAGTCCTTGATTCGATTATTCAAGGGTACAAAATCGCCGAACAAGTTAATTTGCCGGTTATGATCTGCTATGATGCCTTTTTTCTCAGTCACACATACGAACCGGTGGATATTCCGGATCAGGAACTCGTAGACGATTGGTTACCGGAATACGAACCCGAATTCTTCCTGGATCCAAACAATCCAAAAGCGTTTAACGGGCTTGTCATGCCGGATAATTATATGGAAGTCCGCTATAAGCTTCACCAAGCGCACAATAAGGCAGTTGATGTTATCAATGAAGTGGGAGAATCATTTGGACAGACATTTGGCAGACCTTATGGTGCGGTGGAAGCTGTCAATTGTGATGATGCCGACATGGTCATTGTCTGCAGCAGCAGTGCAACCAGTCCGGCACGATTGGTGGTTCAGGAACTGCGAGACCAGGGTAGAAATATAGGTCTGCTTAAAATGAGGGCTTTCAGACCCTTTCCGACAGAAGAGCTTCAAAAAGTGCTGAAAGGAAAGAAGAAAGCAGTGGTCATAGACAGAAATTGCAGTTGGGGAAAAGGTGGCATTTTTGCGGACGAAATCAAGGGAGCCATTGCAAACCTGCCTGACATGCCGCAAGTTTACAGCTTTGTAATGGGAATAGGCGGTAGAAGTATCACACCGGCTCATATCCACGAAATTGCTGAAGAAGCAGATTCCAGCGAACCATCCGCTGAATTATCCGTTTGGAAGGGGATGAAACCATGATAGAAGATTATCCAACAGAAGAATTGATGACGTCCGGTTGCCTTTCCTGCCAGGGATGCGGCGCCACGATTATCATGAGGCACTGCCTGAAAGTTCTGGGTTCCAACACTGTAGTAACCATTCCGGCCTGTTGTTGGGCAATTATTGCAGGGAACTGGCCCTATAGCAGCTTAAATGTTCCTCTTATGCATACTGCTTTTGAAACTTCCGGTTCTTCAGCCTCAGGAATCCGTGCGGCTCTTGATATGAAAGGGATGCAGGACACAAAAGTATTGGCGTTTGCCGGTGATGGCGGAACATTTGACATCGGTTTACAGTCTCTCTCGGGGGCTGTGGAACGAAATGAGGATATAGTATATGTCTGCTACGATAACGAAGCATACATGAACACAGGTATCCAAAGATCTTCGGCAACACCGGAAGGAGCATGGACTACCACAACTCCTTCAACAGATCCGAAAGTAGGTCCGAAAAAGAACATTATTCAGATTCTCAGCGGACACAAAATTCCGTATTGTGCGACGGCGAATGTCGCCTGGCCGGAAGACTTAATGTCAAAGGTTAAAAAGGCCGGAGAAATTAAAGGAACTGCCTTTATCCACGCATTTTCGCCCTGCCCTCCCGGCTGGAAAATATCCACCGAGAAGGGGATCGAAATTGCGCGTTTAGCTACCGACACCAAGGTTTTCCCACTTTATGAGGTGTATAACGGCGAGGAATATCACATTAGTATTGAACCAAAGGATCTACCGGTTTTGGAGTACCTGAAACGACAAGGTAGATTCTCTCATCTTACCAAAGACGACGTGGAGATGATTCAGGAAAGGGTGGATTACGAGTGGAAAGTCCTGTTACAGCGTTCAATGATGGAATCATTTGCAGCCAATATGTAGTTTTTACATTTCAGAAATTAGATTTTAGATTTTCTGAGATGCGACAACTTCGTTGTCGTTATTCATATCCTAATTTCCAAAACACAATGAAGGAGCTTTTGACAATTGGAAAGTTCCTTCAATTGCCCTCAGTTTTGAGCCTTTCGAATATAAACTGCCTATTTCCCACCGGATTGAATTTCCTCCAGTTCTTCCCAACGCTCGTAGAGCGATTCGACTTTGTCTTGAGCTTCTTGGAGTCTGGCACAGGCATTCTGTAGTTTTTCCGGTTCGTTCATAATATCGGGATCTTGTACATCTTCCTGCAGTTTTTCCACTTCTTGTTCCGCTTTTTGAATGATTCCCTCAATTTTCTGCAATTCCTGCTGTTCTTTGTAAGTCAGCTTGCGGACGTTGTCCTTTGTTTTCCCGGTCTTTTGCTTTGATCGCTTTTTTTTAGCTGCTATGTCTCTCAGATTAGCCAGCCACTGGTTGTGATCTGCAAAATGTGTGGCGTTCCCTTCACCGTCAAATCCGATAACTCCTGTGGTTAATCGATCCAACAAAAACCTGTCATGGGTCACCAGCACAACCGCTCCCGGAAAATCTTTAATGGCGTTTTCCAGCACTTCCAGGGAAGGAATATCCAAATCATTGGTAGGTTCATCGAGGAAAAGAATATCGGCGGGTTGTTGCATCAGCCTGGAAATCAAAATCCTGGCCTGTTCTCCACCTGACAATTGGGAAACCGGTAAATCAAGCTTTTCAGATTGAAACAAAAAACGTTGAGCCCAACTCATCACATGCACGGATCGCCCTCGGTATACAACGGAATCACCGGCTGGAGCCAGGGATTCTTTTAACGTTTGAGCTTGGTCCAAAACGCTGCGATCCTGTTCAAACGAAGCCATTTTAACCTGTTCCGCCAGGCGTATTTCACCTTCATCCGGATTCGTTTTACCGGAAAGTATTGATACCAGTGTACTTTTACCGGTTCCGTTTTTACCCAGCAGTCCGAAACAGCTACCTGGAGACAAAATCAGGTCCAAGCCACCAAACAGCTTGTGACCACCGATCGATTTACCAATTTTTTCAGCTACCAATAGTCTTTTGGTTTTTCTTTGGGTGCCATCAAAATCGAAACCAATATCCCGCTCCCGGGAATTTCTCTTTCTCACTTCAGAGTGTTCCTCCCGCAACCTATAAGCCTCCTCAATCCGATATCTTGCCTTTGAAGTTCTGGCTTTCGGTCCTCTCTGCAACCACTCGGTTTCCCTTCTTAACTTGTTGGCCAGAACAGTTTCCACCTGCAATTGATTATCCAGTTCCGCTTCCCGGTGAATAAGAAAATCGCTGTATCCCCCGTCAACTTTTAAATATCCTTTGGGAAACTGGCGGTTCAGCTCTACCATTTTCCCTGTGACATTTTCCAGAAAATAGCGATCATGACTAACCAAGACAAAAGCAAATTCCGGTTCCTTTAACAGCTCCTCCAACCAATAAATACCTTCTATATCCAGGTGATTGGTAGGTTCATCCAATAGAAGCAAATCTGGTTCCCGAATCATACACCCTACGATGCCAAGTCGTTTTTTCCATCCTCCTGATAATGTCGTACTCTTTTGTTCAGGATTTTCAAATTGCGCCCTGGCAACCCACTTTTGAATGCGAGAATACTTATCCGCCTCTTCCAACTGCTCACCTTCAAGACAGTCAACCAGAACATCCACAATGGATTTTTCATCGTTAAACTTATCATCCTGGGGTAAATACACCAGCTTGATATGGTTCTTGATAGATATTTCCCCTTGATCCGGTTTCATTTTACCGGCCATCAACTTGAGAAAAGTAGATTTACCCGAACCATTAGGACCAATCAATCCAAGTCGCTCTTTTTCATTTATCGTTAATGAAATATCGGTAAACAGTGGGGATACACCAAATGATTTGGATATGGATTGGCAATTGAGTAAAGGAATCATCTTCGCCTGGTTAAATTATGGTTGAATAACAATGCAACTCTTCAATTTTCGCTTATGGTCAATAAACAGATATGTCGGTGATCAACCTGCCAAACATTTTTCACTGAATAACAGCCACCATCGAAATCGCTTCTGTTGAATATACGCTTCACTTATAAGCATGGAGTCTCTAAATACTACTTCTCAGACAGGATTTCTCATTTTGTTCCCAAACCCTTTCCAACAATACTTGTTTGTGATATCCAAGTCAGATGATTTTAACAACTGTTGATCCGGAGAAATCATGTCCAGAAAAACCAATGCCGACAGGTTAATAGAACGAATGAGAAACCTGGAAAACGAGTTGGCCAACCTGAAAAGGGTCAGCTCCAATATCCACTCTTCCCACCTTTACAGGGAAGAAACAGGCTTTTTCAACCATGATCAAATGTTGGCTTTAATTTCCGACGGCGTCACCGTTCTCGATCAAAGCGGAATTATTCTTTACGTGAACGATTCAGCTGCGAAAATATTTAACCGTCCTTTCGATGACCTGGTAGGTAAATTCATAACCAGCTTTGTCTCCAGCGTTGGCGCTGATACGGAGTTCCTCGGCTCCTTGTTTGGATCATTTGAGGATGAACCTCCAAAACCGGGTGAGTATATTATTAATTTTACCAATAATAGAAAAGTGATGGTTCATCTTTCCTTCACCATGAAAATGGACCCGCTTTCAGGATGCAATCATTTATGGATCATCACTCGAGATCTGACCAGGGAAAAACAACTGGAAAATGAATTGAAAACCAGTAAGGAAAGACTGGATTGTCTCATTGAAAACCTTCCCGATCTGGTTATCAATGTCGACCTTAACGGCTGCATACTTTTTATTAATCCGCAAACCAAACAAGAAGAAACGGATCAAATTATCGGGACTTCCATCTATGATTACATCCTGCCTGAAGATCATGACCGAATTCGGGAAAAAATGGCAAAGGTGTTTGATTCCGGTAAAGAGGCTGTTTACGACTCCAGTTGGATAAGCTCGGACGGAATTGTGCGATGGTTTACAACTCGCGCTATCCCTATCAAACATGACAACCAGGTTATCGCCGCCACACTTACCGCCAGGGACAACTCCGACAAGAAAAAAACGGAAGAGGAGTTAAAAAATTCACAGAACATGCTTGAATCGGTTTTGCAATCCATTCCGGGAACACTGGTTGTTCTCGACAAAAAGTACAATATACTGGCCAGTAACTGGCATGGTCTTAAAAAGCACCAATCGAAGCATCCGGATGCAAAAAACAAATGTCACGAACTTTACTGGCATCGAGACAAACCATGCGAGGAATGTCATGCGAAAAAGGTTTTTGAGTCGGGAAAGCCAATCAGGTCCGAAGTATTTAACAAAAAAGACAACGGATACAAAGAGATTCGGGCTTATCCTGTTTTGAATGACCTGGGAGCCGTGAGATATGTGGTTGAACACATACAGGATATTACTCAAAGAAAGCAGAGCGAAGAAAAAATGCTGATAGCAAAACTAAAAACAGAAGCAGCCCAGCAGCTTAAAACGGATTTTCTATCCAAAGTCAGCCATGAACTGAAAACTCCGATGATAGGAATCCTGGGATTCTCCAAACTGGGTGTTGAACGCTACAAAAAAGTCACCAAAGAGAAATTAAAAAGCTATTTTGCAACCATTCTGGAAAGTGGTGAAAAACTGCAAATTCTGCTCAACAATTTAGTAGACCTGTCTCAGCTCGAAGTCGGTAATATCGATTACGATTTTCAAAATGAAAAGCTGTCCATGGTCACGACCATCATTCTCAACGAAATGTTCACGCTCTTGAATGAACACAGGATCAAAGTGGATTTTCAGAAGCCGGATTTTTCTGATCACGTACTCATTGATGTTGATAGAATCGGAAAAGTCATTCGTAACCTGGTCACCAATGCCATAAAGTTCTCCAAACCCGGTACTTCGATTGAATTGGACATCTGCAAACAAAATGACCAGGTCTTGTTTTCTGTGATTGATACCGGGGAAGGCATTCCCGAAAATGAACTAAAACTGATTTTTGAAAAATTCATTCAATCCAGTCGCACCACCTCAAATTCCGGTGGCAGAGGCTTGGGTCTTGCCATTTCCAAACAGATTGTCACAGATCACAATGGGAAAATCTGGGCTGAAAATCATTCTAACGGAGGATCGGTTTTTAAATTTGTCCTGCCTGTTAGCAAAGAAATCCCGGTAGATTAGAATGGCGTTCAAAGAATTACCGATCTGATGCCGGAGAAAGCCAAAATCAATCTTTTTCCCGCAAAATTTAGACAATTTTCCAACTCTTATAAACAGTACAACCACAGTTTACAATTCTTTAACACTTCAGTATTCTCTCCTTTTTTACTAAGCATCTGATAATTTTGAAAGATTTCTCTCACCGAAGAGAAGTGGAGGTAAACCCAATTGGGGAGTGGAAATGAAAAGGATAGGGATACTGTTGTTGGTCACTTTTAGTGTCTTGTTTAGTTCCAAGATATTAGCTAAAAACCATCAGACATCGGTTCTCGGATTTGGAGTAGGCTATCATGGTTTTGCTGAAAAGGATGATCCAAGGAAAGGAACAAATACTTACAACAAAGTCGATGAAGTAGGTTTAGCAGGTGTTTATAGATTATACGGAGAATGGTATCCCCTGGAAACTCTCGGACTGGGATTCCTTGCAAATTACCAGGTTGTTGATCGGACTTATTCTGATACCGGTGGGGGTAGGTTGGAAGAGGATTGGAGCATTGGTCATTATTTTGCCACAATAAATATCGTTCTTCTTGGCGGGACAAGCTATGCCCGACTAGGCCTTTATGCCGGCGGAGGTCCGGCCACCTATAGAATTAGACAAAAATTGTCCGGAACCGCCAGCGACTATAACGAAACAGCATCTCAGTCCGGAACAGCAACAACGCTCGGTATCTATTTGGATTGGGGAGAAGAGGATTTTGGTGTAAGAACCGGTTACCAGTCAATAAATTCTTCCTTTCCAGAACTGGAGATCAACAATATCAAAAACGAGATTTCCAGCACAGGCGCTACGGTCCATTTTGATCTCAGATGGGCTTTCTAATCAGCCATGTAAATAGGAAAAGGCGGATTCGACAGCTGCATAGGCGGTTGAAACAGCAATGCCTGAACCGCTTTTTTCCCTGATCCAGTCTTGGTAGGCCAATATTGAGCCGGCTGCAAACAAGTTTTCAAATACGGGATTTTGATTACTATCCAGCGGTCTAAAATAATCGTCAACTTCCACACCTGCTTGATTAACAGGATGCCCTTTCCTATCAAAAAACTCTATATTATGCCATTGGCGTCTATCCTGAGGTTGACTGACGGGAACACCGAATATCGTTTCACTGATATGATGCCGAGAAGCCTTCAGCCCTCCTCCAAAAAACCTTCCGCTTGCCAGAACAGCTGACCTTGCTTCAATCGACTTGTCCGTATTGTTTTGATGAATACAAAACTCGAAATTACCATTTTCAAGCCTTTTCACTTTGATGACACGGCTGTTGTCAAGTTGCGTGACTCCCTTGTCCGGTAACTCCCTGCAAAATAGTTCCTTGATCCTTAGACCAGATACGGAAACAGTTGGGGTCGGGATCTCAAATATTAAAACATCCAACTCGTTTTGCAATTGATCAAGAATTGCCGTGGATTGATGAATGCCTAGTATCGCAGGCAGACCAACAAATTGTTCATTACCAAGCTGATCCTTAATGATTTTAGCCAATTTATTCACATTCTCTTTGTTCTCCAAGGTTCTGGCCATATGCTCCGGATGTACTTCGCCCTGCTCCTCCATTCCCGGGAAATTCACTCTTGCGCATCGTAGGCCGCTCCAAACCTTTCCCAGGTTTTCCATTACCTGGAAAGCACTAAATTCTCTTAAACCATTAAAGTCGATTAACAGGCAAGGTTTTCTGTTTTCATAGGCAACCACACCATTCCACATATTTTGCGGAACAAGATATGTAGGCTTTAATGTACCCTGGGCGGTTGGCAACAGCACATTTTCATTGATTTTAAATCGATACTCAAAACCAAGATCTTTAAAAAAAACCAATAAATCATCCATCGCCTGTTTAATCAAAACCTTGGAAAGTTTTGAATAGGGATGTTTGGAATTTGATTTACCGGTTGATTCCAGAGCCTCCCACGGATTTTTCCATCTTTTTTGTTCGGAAATTGGGAAAACAGCCATCAAATCCAACATCCCACTACTGAAAACAAGACCGCTGGAACTGCCGCATTGCAGGGTTAAAAGTCCTTTGTTCGCTGCAAACAATGACGCTGCCATTCCCGTCATCCCCGCACCGATGACAACTGTATCGTATAACTTTCTTCCTTTGTCTTCGCCCATTGATTATCATTCCTCCAAACCGAAAAGGCCGCAATGCATGGCCTCCGAAAGTTCAGCCTGGGCCAACTGGTCGCCCCAAAGCACTGCATTCTGTCCCACCCATCTGTCCTGCACAAACCTCTTCAGGGAATCGATC
>JANQLH010000477.1 GCA_028280735.1 SAR324 cluster bacterium
GACCATCTATGCCCTGGAAGAGGTCGCCAACGTTGAAATGCTCGAAGCCGGGGAAAAATTGATTGTGATAATCTTCAGAATTGCCGGCCATGAAATAGGACTACTCGCTGTGCAGCCCCTTGATGTTGTGGACCAGGAGCTTGTCCTCGATGATAGGACGCTCAGACAGCCCGGGATTGCAGGTTCCACCATAGTTAACGGTAAAACCACTTTATTGGTGGATATTCATGAGCTGGTAAAGATTCTCAACCCACACTGGTTTCAGGACCCAACCCCACATACAGTTATTACTCCCTCAATCGATCGGCAAACAGCACAGAAAGGCAGTATTTTACTCGTCGAGGATTCTCAATTCTTTCGAAACCAGGTCAAAGGATTTCTTGAAGATGTCGGTTATTCGGTTATTGAAGCGGAAGACGGACAACAAGCCTGGGATTTCATTACCGAACATCCTGCATCGGTTTTCCTGGTGGTAACCGACCTGGAGATGCCAAATATGGACGGTTTTGAGTTTACTCGCCAGTTGAAATCAGACAGTCGTTTTTCAGACTTGCCCGTCATAGCGCTCACTTCCCTTGCTGCCGAGGAAGACAAAAAGCGCGGTCAAATGGTCGGTATCGATGACTACCAGGTAAAACTGGATAAAGAAAAACTACTGCTGGCTATCAAGGACTTTTTAAACACCTAAAACAAACAAATAATCAAATGACTAGTGTCTGAACGAAAACCGGTTTAACCCATACCAATAAAAGCTTTAAAAGTAGCTTGACGCTTCGAGGTTCAGTGCTTTCAGCATTCAGCGATCAGCTCTCAGCCAGTTTTTGCCTGTCAATGTTATGCCTTAAGCTGACGGCTGACAGCACGTTAATCTTCAGGCTGAATTCCGGTATCCGGCACAAGGCCGGATAAGGGTTTAACAAGTTTTCGTTCAAACACTGGCTAATAGAAAACCGGAGTCCGGATTATGGTATTAAAAATCAACCATAAAATTTTCCTGATCATGGCGATCCTGTTTATCATTCCCCTGTTTATGTTCACAGCGACGTTATATACCACCAACAAACAAAAGAACGACAGTTTGATTGTGAATCTCGCCGGCAGACAGAGGATGCTGACCCAGAAAATGACCAAAGAATGCCTAACCTACATTCACAAAACCTCTGAAGGTAGTAAAAACCTGAAGCAGATAAAAGCCGACATGTTACATACCATGAAGGTATTTGAAACCAGCCTTATCGGATTAAGTGAATCGGGATACGTTCCGCTATCCTTAAAGCCTGAAGCAGATGTCAAATTTGTAACCGCGGCGGAAGGAAAAGCAGCCCTGCAATTGCAAAAAGTAAAAGCTCTCTGGTTTCCATTCAAACAAGCGATTGAAAGAGCCATCCAAACCTCTGATCAAAAGGACATCGACATTGTTTTAAAAAACAACTTGCCCTTGTTGGCGGCTATGGATAGAGCAACAGGATTGATGCAGGCCGATGCCGAATCCAAAGTCTCTTTGTTGTTTTATGCCCAAATAGCTTCACAAGTTGTTGGAGCCTTTATCGTTATCTTGGTGATTTATTGGACTCGAAGGAATATTGTGCAACCCATCTTGGATAGCGTAGACTTCGCAGAAACCCTCAGCGAGGGAAATCTTCGAAAAACTATTACTATCGATCAGTCCGATGAGATTGGTACCCTGGGAAATGCTTTAAATAACACAGTTGTGACACTGGCTGAGATGATTAACAAAATAAACATGGATGTCACAACCCTGCATGAAGCTTCCGGAGAAATGAACCTGGTGTCCGACGAAATGGCTTCATTTTCCAACTCAACTGTAGCTAAGGCAAATACCGTTGCGGCGGCGGCCGAGGAAACAGATACCGCTATGAATTCAATCGCAACCGCTATGGAACAAGCCTATACAAATGTAGATTCAGTTGCTTCCGCTGCTGAAGAGATGAGTGCCAGTATCTCGGAAATAACCAGCCAGACAAGCGATGCCAGCGACAGAATGAAAAACGCCGTTGAACAGGCCCAGCAAGCTACCCAGCAGGTTTCAAAGCTTGGCCATTCTGCTGAAGAAATCGGCATGGTATCGGAAACCATCACGGCAATCTCGGACAAAACCTCCTTGTTGGCACTCAACGCCACAATTGAAGCAGCACGAGCAGGAGATGCAGGAAAAGGTTTTGCCGTAGTCGCAAGTGAAATCAAGGAACTGGCCCAACAGACCACAAAAGCGACCGGCGAGATTGCAGGCAGACTGCAGGGTGTTCAGGAAATAACTGATAAAACAGTTGATATCATCGAAGAGATTACCCAAGTAATTGAAAACGTAAGCCTGATTATTTTTGGCATTAATGAATCAGTTGAGCAGCAAAGCATGGCTACCAAGGAAATATCTCAAAACATCGTTCAGACCTCCATGGGTTTGAAGGAAGTCACGCAGAATGTGAGCCAAACCAAACAGGCAACCGGAAAAGTAGCACAGGAAATCAGCGAAGTTAACGAAAGTGCCGAACAGCTGAGTAACTCCAGTGCCCAGGTTCAACTCACTGCAGTGCGTTTGAACGAACTATCGGAACACCTCAAAATGTTAGTGGGAAAATTTAAAACTGATGACTATAACTAGAGTCTGAACGAGAACCGGTTTAAACCATACCAATAAAAGCTTAAAAACAACTCGGCGCTTTGAGGTTTTGTACTTTCGCCTCTCAGCCGGTTTTTGCTTGCCTTTGTAGTGCTGAACACCGACGATTGGCAGCACGTTAATCTTCAAGCTGAAATAAGGTAATCGGCATAAGGCTGGATAAGGATTTAGCGGTTTTTCGCTCAGACACCAACTAATAGAGGCTCTATGGCTGAGGCTACAATAGATAAGGATTCGGAAAAGGAACTTCAACTCTCCTGTTTTTACCTGGGTGACTCGCTTTATGGTTATGAAATAGACCTGGTACAGGAAGTCAACGATGATCTCAATATCACCGAGGTGCCGCTGTCGCAGGATTTTGTCGTGGGTATCATGAATCTGAGGGGGCAAATCATAACGGTGATTGATCAACAAAAAAAAGTCGGTCTGCCGGCCACCAGCATCACCAGGCAAAGTCGAGTGATTATTATTAAAAATCGTTCTGAACATATCGGATTACTCGTGGATCGGATTGCTGAAGTTGTCCAATGTAAACAGAAAGATATCTCAAAACCCCCTTCCAATGTTAACGGAATACAAGGTAAATTGTTTAAAGGCGTGGTGCAAACACCACAAAATGAATTACTGGCCTTACTGGATATTGATGCCGTGCTTGAAGATGAACTGTGATGTCCCCGTACTCTCAAACAAGATCATTACCCAACAAGGATTCAGCCCATGACACTTAAAATAATGATTGTCGATGATACGATTTTCTATCGTAAGATTATCAAGGATATCCTGGATACTCTCCCCGATATCGAAGTGGTAGGTACAGTCAACAACGGAGCTTTGGCAGTCAATCGGATTCCATCCCTTAATCCCGACGTGATTACCCTGGATGTTGAAATGCCTGGTATGAACGGACTGCAGGTTCTTGAAGAAATTCGTGAAAAAAAGTTTGATGTCACTTGTATCATGGTCAGTTCAAAAACCCAGGAAGGCAGTGAGGCGACCGTAAAAGCATTGGAGCTGGGTGCATTTGATTTCGTCGCCAAACCGGATGACGATACAACAAAAGGCAATATTGAATACCTGACCAATGCCCTGGGTAAAATTCTGGCGTTAATTTCAAGGCAACATCAAATTAAAAAAAGGCTTCGGCAAATACCCTCCACCGGAATATCAGCGTTAAAGCCGGGTTTACTAAAAACGTCAACACCCGCAGTTCCCATTGATCGTCCTTTCGAAAGGGCAGAAAAGTCTGCCGCTATTGCGATTGGTATATCAACAGGCGGACCAAACGCCCTCGCCCAGATGCTACCTAAACTGCCTGCGGATATCAATGTCCCGATTTTTCTGGTACAGCATATGCCACCCCTATTCAGTGCTTCGCTGGCCCGCAGCTTGGACAAAAAATGCCGGCTCTCGGTCAAGGAAGCCGTCAACGGTGAAAAAGTCCTTCCGAATGTCGTATACCTGGCAGAGGGCGGAAAACAGATGAAAGTTGCAAGCGGTCCGGGTCTTTCCAAAATGATCCGGGTTACCGACGATCCACCTGAAAATAATTGTAAACCCGCGGCAGATTATCTGTTTCGTTCCGTCGCCAGGGAATACGGCTCGAAATCAACTTGCGTGATCATGACAGGGATGGGGAATGATGGTAAACTGGGTGTGTCAGTCAATCGCGCCGCCGGTGGTTTCATCATCGCTCAAAATGAAGAATCATCGGTTGTTTATGGCATGCCAAAAGCGGTTGTGGACGCAGGGTTAGCAGATATCGTGGCCCCGCTGGGCAATATCGCCGATGAAATATTAAAGACCTTGAGATAGTACCCGCAACATCCGGATGGCAGAATGCCGAAAATCAATAAAAAAGAATTTGAAAACCTGGCCCGCTTAATTGTGGAAACCGCCGGTATCCTTTTGGATGAAGGCAAGGAATACCTCATGGAAGCCCGCCTTGAACCTATCTTGGAAAGATACGGACTGGATACCTTTAATGATCTGTATAACCAGGCCATATCCGATGCAACAGGAAAACTAAAAGCCGGTATTGTTGATGCCATCACCATCAATGAAACCTATTTCTTTCGTGACAATTCACCCTTTAGTCTGCTTAAAAACAAAATAATTCCGGATATTATAGATCATAAAACCAAGGCTTTTCCAAATCGGAAGATCCAACTTAAAATCTGGTCCGCTGCATGCTCAACGGGGCAGGAAGTATACAGCCTTGGTATGATGTTAAAGGAAATGCTGCTCAACTCGGAACGTTTTGAAATAAACATTCTCGGAACCGACATTTCAAGTGAAGCCATCGCCAAAGCCAGTTATGGAAAATACAATCAATTTGAAATCGAAAGAGGATTGAGTGAACACTACCTGGGAAAGTATTTTTCCAAACTGGCAAACGGATGGAAAATCAAAGACGAAATCCGTTCAATGGCCCGTTTTTCCCAAATGGACCTTAACAAATCATTTACCGGAATTGGCTCATTTGATGTGATTTTATGTCGCAATGTAGCAATATACTTTCCCTTAAACGGGAAAATCAAGCTTTTTCAAAAACTGGCAACGGTCTTAAATCCACACGGTGTGCTGATCGTTGGCGGTTCTGAATCGCTGGCAGGCTTGGCAAACGATTTTGTGCCGCGCCATTATTTAAACAGTGTTTTCTACCAGTTAAGAAAAAATGATCCCCACAAGGCTGAAATTCCCCAGTTGAGTCCTTACAGACAAGTTGAGACTCCACCCAACCCGCCAAAACCCAAAATCACACCCCGTATTACCAAATCCAATCCTCTTAAACGAAGAATACAAAAACCTTCTAGCCGGTTAAATCCCGTTAGCGGCAACCAGGTTCCACAAACCGGACCGCAGGAACAACCAAACCCTGCTGCTGAATACCCGGGTAAAACTGACACATCTTTTTCGAAAAACAGCGAAAAAGAGTCCCTGCTCGAAACTCTCCAGTCCCGGACACCCAAGGATCAATCCCCCCTAATCAAACAAAACGACAAAGAAAAAAATAAAAAGATTTCTTTGTTGGAGAAAATAAACTTAGAGAAAAAAGAACAAAAATAGCAGCTACTTATAGAAGGGACACTCCTTATTAAAAGATTTGGCTTTATAATTATTCAACAAAAACAAAACCTAACAGCGGTACTTTTTTTTGTTCAAATAATTGAATCAAAATTCAAAATCAGATAAAATAAAACCATCTCGTTTTAAAGATTGTGTTCGAATTGATATTCCCAACATTCGAACACGTTTGAATACGCTGGCAAGCTTAAGCGGGATGATGAACCGGTTCTGACCTATGAAACCTAATAGGAAAGGCCGGTTCATTTTTTTGGAGGGGTACATTCACATTTAGATATTTTTCATAGACTTTTGTAAGACACTGTCGATACCTCAAGTTAATCAGGAATATCACCTACATTTTCCAAAATATATCTGGGACGATAGGCAAATTTCAGTACTTCCTCCCGATTTGTCACCCCGCTTAACACCAGCACAGTATCAAGATCTTCATGGATACCGGCAATAATGTCGGTATCCATTCTATCCCCAATGATTGCTGTTTCTTCCCGGCTGCAACCTAAAAGCTTCCTGGCATGCCTCATCATTATCGGATTTGGTTTCCCGACAAAATACGCCTTTATACCCGTGGCAAGCTCAATGGGAGCAATCAACGCACCGGTAGCCGGTGCGATTTCCTTGCCTTTAGGATCTGTCAGGTCAGGATTGGTTCCGATTAAACGAGCACCATTTCGTACCAGGTTAACGGCTCGTTCCAGCTTTTCGAAGGCGTACGACCTGGTTTCTCCCACGACGACATAATCGGGATTCATTTCATTCATGGAATACCCCGCTTCATACAAAGCCGTGATTAATCCGGCTTCACCAATCATATAAGCACTACCGTTGGGAATCTGTGCAGCAAGAAAACTCGCTGTTGCCAAAGCACTGGTATAAAAATGCTTGTCATCAACCTGAACGCCCAACCGATCCAGCTTTTCCTTAAGCTCCCTTGGGGAACGTTGACTGCTGTTGGTTAAAAACAGGTAACGCTTTTTTTCTTTTTTCAACCATTCAACAAACTTCTTAACCCCCGGGATGAGCTTGTTACCGTGATAAATCACCCCATCCATGTCACAGATAAAACCTGTTTTCGACCTGAGATTGTCAAGATCCATCATGATTATCTCCTCTTCATCAGTTTAAAAACCTGCCAAAAAGATGGATTTCATTTCCCCTCCAAATCCTGTTCCCACCCCTGTTCTTATTCTTTATCTTATTCTTTATCCTTATCTTTTCTTATTCTTATTCTTATTCTTATTCTTATTCTTTATCTTATCCTTATCCTTATCCTTAAAAAACTAATAACCTCAACGCACTCTGCTCAAGAACAAAAACAGGACTACGAACCAAATCCGATTCAGCCTTTTGACAGAATCCTAAATCGTAATTCCCAGTTCGGAGAACTCCCTAGCGATGCATTCCGTCCAACCTTTGTTGGCCTTTGGATTGGCAGGGCTAGGGTGTGTGATTCTGCCGATCCGGATATCCATTCCCTTAAGCACCTCACTAGCCCTTTTTTCTGCAAACGCTCCCACACCAATCACAATTTTTGGTTTAAACAATTCAATTGTCTGTTTCAAGGCTTTATCACAACTATCGAAAAGAGGCTCTTTTTCATGTTTCGGCAACTTGTCGGGAGTGCGATTTCTTCCGCTTTCTTCAATAAAAACAAGAGGGCAGTAATTCAACACCATAAATCGCTTAAAAAAGGCTTCAGGACTGCCAAACTGATTCTTTGCCCATCCCCAGACCCGACGACCGCTTACTTCACTCCGTTGGCAATCAAATCCTAAAACCGGGCGTTTCGGATGAGAATTATCAGGCCGTCCCACTTCCTCCTCGATTTGCAACCACTCTTTGACAGCCGCCACTTCTCCGAACGGGATTCCTGTCTGGACCATACCAAAGGGCCCGGGATTCATGCCGATCAATAAGACCTCTTTGGCTCCCTGACCATATCGCTCAAAATAGAGATCATAGCTTTTACGTGAATACTCAAGGGGATTGTAAACATGGGTGACCGGTGATTTGAAAGTCAGTGGTTTCAACTCATCAACCAGTTGGTCAGTGATAGTTTTTATATTCATATCGCTTTTCTCTATACCCCTTTAAAAATCTTTTCCAAAATCACTTTGGTTATCATATACGTTGGCTGTATCCCTTCTTGTCCCATACTGCCGGACGCCAAAGTCTGGCCACTACGCAGGGGATTATCCGAAGCATAATAGGCATAACGGATTTTAACATCCCTTCCGATATGGCCTTTTATCATAGCCGCACTGATCGCTCTTTGGTAATGACCACCCTCCATCTCAAGCCCGACAGCCTTCCAACTGGTGGTTTGAAACTTTGCCAGAACATCACTATTCTGCAAAGAGGTCCCCAAAACAGTTAAGATAGGACCTGTGTAAACGGCTGCGGCTTCCTTGAAATCCTCTTCGGTCAAATCATTGTCCACGATGTAGTTATTGGCGGTCCCTTCAATGACATGGGCTGTTGCCAACATCAGATCTCCTTTGTTTCCGGGTAAAATCCCTGCTTTTCCCATAATGGATATCGAACGAATATCCAGGTGTTCTTCCTCATCATCGTCCCGGTAAGGATTTAGCAGTTCATCCATCACTTCAAAAGCCTGGTCGCCAAAAGCATAGTCCATAACCAACAACACCGCTTTCTGTTGCTTCAGCTCTTCTTTATTAAAACTCAGTCCTTCATGAAACGGAATGCTACCAATCTTTGTGGTGTCGATGATTTGAAAGTCTATATTGGCACCCGATTGATCCTCAAATTCATGTAGCCCGTGGTTTTTGCCGAATTTGTCAATCTCTTTGACCTCTTCCCGGATTGCTGTAATAAATTGATAAAAATCGGTATCTTTTTTGTTCGTTCGTTTTTTAAGCAGGGCCGCATGGGCATACAATGAGTTTTTAACGCTATGCATATTGGCGCTGATAATATGAATGGGACGATCTTTTAACTGTAATTCGGTCAAGCGCTCTTTAACCTGGCTGGCCCAGATTCGACCGATATTCTGATGACCCATTAAATCTCGAAAGGCAGGGGTAAACAAAAATATCAGCTCATTTTCCGGTGCCTGCTTTTCAAACTCCACCCTTTTTCCCAGCTGGTAGATAATTTGAAAAAGTCCATTGTTACTGTTGCTTTCTTTTCTGGTTTTTTCCAAGGCTTCAAAAGTTTCCTTGGTTTCCTGGTAGGTTCTTCCCAAGATGACGCTAAGATTCCAGAGAGCCTGATCCAATTTCCTGCCCGTGAGGTCTCCGCCCTTTTCGATAAGATTCTCCAGATCCTTCCACATAAACGTGGTATCCCCGTTTTTATAGGAAAGCTGGGTGTAAATTTTGTTGGCTTCAATATTCAGAAAAGTCAGATGAGTCAGCAGATCGTATACCTCGCTGGCCCCTCGTGTGATAACAAAGCAATACTCATTTTCACTCATACGATAAGAAGCCCTGCGCCTTTTGGGAGGTTCAATCTTTTCAAAGCCTGCCTGATCAAGGTCTTCCAATGCTGTCAGAATAATTCGGGTGCATTCTTCAATCCCCCTCGGCAACCTGTCCAATACGTATTCCAATCCTTTTAATTCAATACTTCGTGGATCATTCATCGTGCCATAAATTTCAGGACTTAAATCCCGCAATGCCTTTTCCAATGTTGTACCGGTACGACCCGACGGCTTGTAATATCCTCTTAATATCAGGGCGTCTGCAGTTGTCTTGAATGATCGGATCGCTACCCGCCCTTTTTGTGCCTTTGTTAGTTCCTGCAATGGTTACTCCTTTAAAATATGAGTTTCAGTTGATCAAGTGAATCTATCCATTCCACTCACCTGAAAGTGATATTTCCCTGGCAGGTTTTCATAAACTGCTGTAATATATCAGCTTACGAAAGAAACATCATTTAATCAACACTTCAACGAAAAGTTGTTGTAAAGTGGTGCCGGTTTTTATTCGCTCCCTTAATATGCCGACACATTAATTTTAATAAAATCAGCAAAGTAACCCCTTGAGCCATGAATACGACATCAGACACGAAAAATAAGCTTCTGGCTGTATTGATTGCCGGATGCAGTCTTGCTTTTATCATTTCCCTAGGTTTTCACCCATACTTATTATCCCCCTTGGTAAAATCCCTGCCTATCTTTCTGCTTGCCCTAATGGTTTTTTTAAATATTCAGGATTCAAGAGCTGGATTAATCACAGCAGGACTTGTATTTTCCGGTATCGGTGATGTGATTTTGGCAATCGACGCAAACAAGCTGTTTGTTTTCGGCATAGGAGCGTTTACCTTGGCTCACTTGTTTTATATCTCCGTTTTCCTGCGATCGACCAGGATTAACAAATTCAGCGTATCCGTTATTATCGCTTTGATTATTTTTGCAATTGTAATAGGACGAGTCCTTTACCCCCATTTGGGCAGCATGACCATACCGGTTTTCTTTTACCTGGGCATTATTCTGTTTATGGCGGCTAGTGCCGCGTTAGGGGAGAACAACCATCGTGTGCTGGTTCTTGGAGCCACGATGTTTATCATTTCCGACTCACTGATTGCGATCAAACGTTTTATATCCCCTTTTCCCTATAATGACCATTGGATAATGAGCACATACTATCTCGCCCAGTTCCTGATTGTATACGGTACCTTTCTATCGTTTAAAAAGGCTGACACATGAACTCACCCACCGCAAAGAGTGGTTTAGCCATGCTCCATTCCGGTCTGGCAAACCATACCAACAAAAGTTTAAAGGGCAGCTTGATGCTTCGGAGTTCAGTACTTTCAGCATTCAAGGATCAGCTCTCAGCCATTTTTTGTTCGTATTTTCAATGTTTTATGCTAAAAGCTGACAGCACGTTAATCTTCAAGCTGAATTCCGACAGCTGGCACAAGGCTGGATAAGGCTTTAGTAACTTTTCGCTCTGGCACTGATTAAAAAACGGATCAATAATCCAAAATCGATATGAAGAAAATAGATACAATTGTCTTTGATCTTGGCGGCGTTCTCGTGGAACTGGGTGGTATGAAAACCATGCATGCCTGGATGGGAAACAAATACAACGATGAACGCCTGATGGAACTATGGTTGTCTTCAAAAACAGTCAGGAATTTTGAAACCGGAAAATGCTCTCCCAAGGTTTTTGTGGAAAACATTGTGAAAGAATTGGAATTGCCGGTAAGTCCCGATCAATTCCTTGATCAATTCATTACCTGGCCCTCAGGTCTCTTTCCCGGTGTTCAATCGCTTCTGGAACGGCTTGGAGAACAATACACTTTGGTCAGCTTAAGCAATACCAATGAGATACATTGGCCAATCGTAATGAATGACCTGGGATTACATACTTATTTCCATCATCACTTCCCATCCCATCTGACAGGACGTTTTAAGCCGGATTTGAAAACCTTTCAAAATGTACTCACCACTCTGGGAAAATCTTCAAATCAGATCCTGTTCTTCGATGATAGTGCCACAAACACTGCAGCCGCTCAAAAGTTGGGAATCAAGGCAATCAGAACGATTGGCTTCGAAGAGGTTGCCAGAGCTGCAACCAGAATGAATCTGCTGAATGCTGCATAACTGTTGGCGGTTGGTTTAAAAATGTTCAGCTGTCTGAACTCTGTCAAACCAAAAAGTACCTTAAAAACAAAACTATTAACCGTTCACACAACCCAAGCGATCGCCGATAACTGATAACTGCCCTTACATAATCGATTGCCAGACACCCGGATGTTGATCAATGGTATCCCTGATCAGTGTCAGACCCTTTTCCACCTGTTCCCTGGTATGCGGGCTGGTCAGGCAAATTCGAATTCCCTGGGTGTTATTGGTGGGGTTGACCGCAAAGGAATTGACTGCCTTGACCAGGACACCTTTTTTCTGGAGTTCCAATACAAATTCATCAGCCTGCCACGGATCAGGAAGATTGAGCCAGGTATGAGGACACTCCGGTTGATTGATATAATCCAGGCCATCAAATAAGGTATCTACCAGTTGCTGCCGAGCACCTATCTCTGCCTTTTTTTCCTTAATCAGCTTATCCAGTCGACCGGATTCAATCGCATTGCAAGCCACTTCTGCCATAAGAGGAGGTGCAAACAACGAATCAAGATACAATGCCGATTCCACCGGTTTTAGGAATCTACTTGGAGTGACTATCAAACCAATTCTCAAACCCCCGGCAAAAATCTTGGAAAAACTGCAACTAAAAAAGACTCGCTCCTGATCCAGTTCATAGAGCGATAGCGGCGGATTTTGCTGAAACACCCCCTGTACCTGGTCTTCAATGACATACATATCATAACGCTTTGCTATCTCCATAACCTCCCTTCTGCGCTGCTCAGGCAGCGTTGTTGAGCTTGGATTTTGCAGGTTGGGCATACAATAAAGAATGCGGGGTTGATGTTTCTGACAGATATCTTCAAGATCCTCCGTGATCAAACCGAATTGATCCATCTCCACCCCGAAGTGACGAAGACGATGATGTCTGGCCAAATATGTGAATCCCGGGTAAGTCAACATATCAGAAACCACCCTGTCACCGCTTCGAGTCAAGGCAGAGAGAATTGTATTGATGGCATTTTGACCGCCATTGCATATTACCAGGTTATCCTGATCAGCCTTGATGCCAATTCGTCGTAACCAGTCAACAAAAACTGATCGATGCCGAATTGATCCTGCTTCATATTGATAGCCGATCAATCCCTGAATTGAGTCCGCCGAAGTTCCAATCTCATTTAAAATATCGGCCAACACCTGTTCTTGACCGTGACTCAGCGTGATACTCAGGCTCATATCAATCTGATTTCCATGATCTCTGAGCGATTTCAGGTAGTCACTCATACCATTACTTTTGCCGCCTACAAATGTCCCGCTTCCCATTCTGGCTACAATCAATTCTCTTTTTTCCGCCTCCGCATATCCCCTGGTGACTGTTCCGACGGTCACCCCTAAAAGCTCCGCCAAAGAACGGTGAGTGGGAAGTTTTTGTTTAGGTTTGAGAACTCCTGTTTTGATATCATCAGCGATGGCATCGGCAAGGGCTTTGTAGCGAGGACCGGGATAACCCTCCAGGTTTGGATTCCAGATTGTCATGGGTACAATATAAACGTTGACATTAAACTTCGAAGTTTTATGATTACAATTAGGAAACAATCATAACAACAATTGCTATCAATTACAAATTGTATCGATATGTAGGATACAATTTACCATTCACCTTATGGAACAAAATGAGTTCGCTGCTTTTTCCTTTGATATTATTTGCCATTGCCTGCTGTATAACACCAGGTCCCAACAATATCATGTTAACCGCATCCGGGGCGAATTTTGGATTTAAACGCACCATTCCCCATATCCTGGGAATCACTTTTGGAGTCGTTGCCCTGCAAGCGTTGACAGCAATGGGATTGGGATATGTTTTTAGTCGGTTCCCACAAATACAATTGATTTTAAAAGTCTTGGGATCGGCGTATTTGCTGTATCTCGCCTGGAGGATTGCTACAATTCCAACCCTGGAATCAACAAAAAAGCAAGGACGACCCTTCACATTCTGGCAAGCCGCATTATTTCAATTCCTGAATCCCAAGGCATTGGTCATGGCTTTTTCCGCCATGACCACCTTTACGATTGCAGGTGATCAATATATAAACTCGGCAATACAGGTTGTTGTCGTATTCGCGGTGGCTTGCATTCCCTCCATTTCCCTGTGGACAGGATTTGGCATGGCGATCGGCAGGTTACTGAGCAGTCCGCGCAGATTCAGAATATTCAACCTCTCACTCGGAACCGTCACAGCGCTTTCGGTAGTAGTAATCGTGATTTGAAACTGTAGAAACTGTAGGATGGGTAACTCGTTACCCATCAAAACCGGCTTGAGTATTGGAAGGTAGAATGGCCCTGCAAGCAGGCCGTGTCACGATATGGGATTTTACCTACTTTGCAAAGAACTCGACTCTTTGCTTTTCCGGGCTTAATCCCATAAACGCTGGAATATTCATAAAGTTCCGCCCGATGGGTAACGAAGTTACCCATCCTACATTTTTACGAAGCCCCATCAAATTGTAGGTTAGGTCAAGCGGAAACGAAATCAAAAACCTTCGAATTACTTGCAACTGATGGGTAACAGAGTTACCCATCCTACATTTTTACGAAGGCCCACCAACTTGCGTCATCCCACAGATTAACTCAATGCCGAAGTCACTGGTGTGGCCGCCATTATTCCGCCATATTCCAAGGCCAATGAGCGTTCTTTATTTATTTCCTGAAACCCGGGATCGGAAACCAATTCAAAGAATTTGCCGATGGACGGGTATTCAATCAACAACACAGCATCGGGTTTGATCTTGTCATCACCAATTACCACGTGAGTCACATTCCCTTTCCAAAGCAATCGGGCCCCGACTTTTTCCACAAATGGAGCGGCTTTGACCATGTAGGTTTGATAGGCCTCTTCACCTGATTCATCCCCGCCATCGACTTTATCTTTGTATTTCAAATGATTGATCATCACTACTTTTTGATCGGCCGGATAAGACATCAGGGCTTCAATCTGTTCTTTCGTCGGTTCTTTCATGGCAACTCCTTGTTTGATTCTAACTCGAAGCGGATTCATAGGCGTTTAGGCAGATGCGCCAGAGGAAATGGACAATAGTAGAAGCTATAGTTATTGCCGCAATCATGCCGGCCAGGGGAATCCAATCGTTTGGATTAAAAAGAAAGCGATTCGGAGCATTAAAGATTAACAGCACCGGAATAACGAAGGTCAGCAGTCTTCGAATCAGGTTGGCATAGATAAATTCCGGCCAGCGGGAAACTTGTTGCAGCTGCATGCGCAGAAAATTTATTCCTGTCCCCTCCAGCATCCAAAACATACTGCAGGAGATGATTATTTCGATCAGTCCGGTCAACACGAATGCCAACAACACTAAAACGGGCAGAATCACCCAGACCAGCCATGAAAATCCCAGGTCGATTCCAAAATAGATCATGCAACTCCAGGGAATGACGAACAGGGGTGTGCTCCCAGCGGAAATTCTGCGGAAATAAACTGTAAACAGGGAGCTGGCCGGTTTTACCAAAATAAAATCCAAGCCTCCCTGTCTGATCAGCAGGGATAACTCCCAGAAATTGGGTGCTAAAAATGACATCTGCAGGTGGTTTACCGCCAAAACAAACGACATAAAAAACATCAATTGTTCACGGTTCCAGGTACCAATCGTTTGGACATGGTTGTAAATAATATCGACCGTTGCAAACACCGAAGCATAGAAAAAGACATCCATCACGATCAGCAATACGAAATGCATGCGAAAGGACATGGCTTCGATAAAACAGGTTTTGATGAACTCCCTGTACAAAAACAGATAGTATTTCATTCTGCCCAACATGATTACATCCCCGCACCGGTATAGAGTTTCAAACCTTTTCTCCAGACAAACAGGATCAACAGATTCAACATGGCTGTCCAAAAAACAAGATTGACAATGGCAAGCAGAAATCCGTCACCTTCGCCCATAAATGTCTTCACAGGAATAAAAGTCACATAAGGGAACGGTGTGTAATTAAGTATTTTGGCCGCCCATTCCGGAAACAGATCCAGGGGAATAATGTTCCCCGATAGCAATTGAATGATTGTTTCCGCTATGACAGCCAAGACCCAGGTTTCTTCCAGCCAGAAAGTCATTAAACCGATCAGGTATTGCAGGCTGAACCAGAAAAATCCGACCAGGATCGCCAGGACCATGCCCTTGGCAAAACTGGTCGTTTCAAAACCGTTAAAAAACTGGGGAAACATGGTCAATAAAAAAACCAGGCTCAGCACGCCGATAAATAATTGGATAATCAAGCGGCTCAGAAAATTGGTCACCTGGAATTCGTAAAGACTAAAAGGGTAGATTAAATAAGTAGAGACCCGTCCCAGGCGTATGTCTTCCGAGAGCTTACCAAAGTTATAGGAACGACTGATCAGCATCACTATCATGGTCCAGAGATGGTACGTCAGCATTTCGGACAGTGAGTAATTACCGATCCGAATATCCGAATCGCCCTGAAAGATGCTGTACCACAAACTGATCTTAACAAAAAAGAACACCAAAACCGGCCCCACCACCATCAATAAGAAGTTCACCCGGTAAACCAGGGTGTTTGACCAATGAACCTTAATGGTCTGCCACCATTTTATCATTACCTATTCCTTTGGTTGTGAAGCTGTGCTTGTTAGAAGATCCGGATTCTCCATGACTGTTTTCATTACCCGTTCAATAGGCAGTTTTTCCGTATTAAACTCGACCACGGGCAGGTGTTGAAGTATTTCGATGGTAGCGTCTTTCAATTTTGTATGGGGGATTCGCAGTTCCACCCTGGTTCCTTCATGATTCCAGTGCGGATCGTATTGATCAAGCAAACGGTGTTGACCGACAGCCGTTTCAAAATCGAAGACGACGTTTTTTTCTTTTCCCAGCAAATTGGAGAACGTTACAATATCGCCGTCAAAACGGTTCTCCCCTTTTAAGATAAAAACCAATCGTGAACAAAGGGCTTCGACATCTGCCATGTAATGTGATGTCAGGAGAATGGTACAATGGTTTTGTGCATGGTAATCCTGGATGAATTTGCGAATGTTCCGTTGGGCTATCAGATCCAACCCTATGGTGGGTTCATCCAGGAAGATAATGTCCGGTTTATGCAGGAGACAGGACATCAGCTCCACTTTCATACGTTCGCCTAATGACAATTTACGAACATGCACCTGAAGCAGATCCCTGACATCCAGAAGTTCCGAAAGCTCTCCTACCCTGGCTTTGAAATCCTCATTACTGATTTCGTAATATCGTTGCAGTAACTGAAAAGAATCCATCGCCGGTAAATCCCACCAGAGCTGGGATTTTTGTCCCATCACCAAGGCGATTTTTTTGCGAAACATTCTTTCGCGTTTAGCAGGTTCATGACCAATAATATTGACCATCCCTCCACTCGGAACGACAATGCCGGTAAACATCTTTATCAACGTGGTTTTACCGGCGCCGTTGGGTCCCAACAGACCGACAATTTCACCATCGGCGATTTCCATGTTAAAGGGTTTGACCGCTTCCCGAATTTCATATTTTCTTTTTACAAAGGATTTGAGTGTGCCCAAAAATCCCGGCTCCTTTTGATACAACCTGAAGTTCTTGTACAATCCCCGGCATTTAATCATAGTTCGTTATTGATCCAGTTGTTTTCGAATTCAAAGAGTTCGCTGCTTTTCATCTAAGATATGTAGCAATCAATTTTATTTCAATGGAAGAACTCAAGAACTCAGTTAACTAAATTTTAATAGATAGCCCAAGTTCACCTATTTGTAGGATGGGTAACTACGTTACCCATCAATTGGATATCATGCGTAATCATCGTTTTTTCTTTTGATTTCGGGTGATGGGTAACAAAGTTACCCATCCTACCTTTCCTCAAAATTATTTTCGTGGTTAAGACGAGCACCACAAAACTGGTCAAATTTCAAATATACATCTAATAAATATACTGGTTTGGAATAAACTGAAAAAAAATCACCATCACAAGAATCGGGTTGCCTGAACCCGGCGTTCTCCTTAAAACTGACATTGTATTAAAGAACTTTCATGTATCACCAGTTTTTCAAATGGAGCGGATCATGGACCAATTTGAGCAATCACTTCAAGACTATGAGCGGGTAGAGCAAGCCTTGCAATATCTGGAAGGAAACTTCAAAGAACAACCGACATTAGCGGAAATTGCAGCCGGTGCCAATCTAAGTGAATTTCATTTCCAAAAATTGTTCAGTAGGTGGGTCGGGATCAGTCCCAAACGGTTTTTGCAATACGTAACCAAGGAATATGCAAAGCAATTACTGCAATCACCCCGCAGTTTGCTGGATGTTACTTATGATTCGGGACTTTCCAGTCCCGGAAGGCTCTATGATCTGTTTGTCAAATGTGAAGCGATCACGCCGGGGGAATATAAGGAAAAAGGTTCGGGATTAACAATTTTCTATGGATTTCATCCAAGCCCTTTCGGAGAGTGTCTGCTATCGGTCACTGAACGCGGAATCTGCGGTCTCAGTTTTGTTAAAACCCCAAAATCGCTTATGTTGGAATCGCTAAACCAACAATGGCCTATGGCAACAATTACAGAATCGAATGAAGAGACACAGCCATATATTGAGCAGATCTTTCGGATCGATATGCAATCGGATTCAGCTCCTTTGCATTTATTCATCAAAGGCACCAACTTTCAAATCAAGGTTTGGGAAGCATTGATTCGGATTCCTTTTGCTGCGGCAGTGACTTATGAAGATATTGCCAGGCATATCGGAAACCCGGGGGCTGTGCGGGCGGTTGGAACAGCCATAGGAAAAAACCCGATTCCGTTTTTAATCCCTTGTCATCGGGTAATCAGAAAAATGGGAGAGTTTGGCAACTATGGCGAGGGTCCGTTAAGGAAAAAAGCGATTTTGGGTTGGGAAGCGGCCAAGTACCATGAATCTAAAACTTCTTTGGCAGGATAGGATTGGAACGTAAATGAACGCACTAAGCCCGTCTGTTCCCAGTGTGTTCATTGTGCAATGTTTATCTCAAGGTATGGCGTTTGTCTTTGGTTAGTTATCCAGGGGCACTAAAAAGACAGGCATTTTCGCCCTGCGCATGACACCACGAGTAGTGCTTCCAACAACTGCTTTTGTAAGCAGACTGCGTTGGTGATGCCCCATCACTATCATATCACAGCTCGCTTCAACTGAAACTTCCAGGATCTCATCCACAATTTTTCCCATGCGAATGGTTACCCCTTCCACGAGTGGCTTGTCGCCCTCCAGGCCTTCTTCCGAGGCTGCTTTTTGACCGAGTTTTTCCAGGGCATCTTTAATAATCGGCACCTGCTTTTGCTTCCCCACCAGGATATTACGTGCATAAGATTCATTTTCCTGCTGAATCTTCTCATAAGCTTCATCACCGATCATATCGACTACAATATCCTTGGTTCTTGATGATTCGTCCTCGATCACATGAAGAATTAAAATACTCGCATTTGATTTAATCGCCAGACTAACCGCATAGTCAAACACTTCTTTGGATCGTGACGACAAATCGGTGGTAAACAAAATTCTATTAAAATCATGGGCCATCTTACAGCTCCTGCTTAATTGGAAACAATTAAAATACCGGGTTTAAATCCGCCCAACGGAAAAAAATCCATACTTCAACCTAAATCCTACAAAGCTTTCAGTCTAATATCAAACTATAAAAATAACAAACAATATTGGGATTTTTGGCAATAGACATCAATAGAAGTGAAAAAAAGGATTGACCCTGTGAGCCAATCCTACCGGGCAGGTCGCGAATAGGAAGGAGTTACTTGGTGGTATTCTTGAAATTGGTTCCCTTGCAAATGGAATCCTTTAACTCCGCTCCGGTCAGATCTGAGTTGGAAAAATCGGCATCTTTCAGATTTGCACCTTCCAGGTTGACATTTTTCAAATCGGCAGAAGCCAGTTCAGTGTTGACTAACTCACCACCTTTCATATCGGCATTTTCCAAATTGGAATTGTTCAGTTTTGCGAATGAAAGGTTGGCGTCCCTGAGGTTGGCATCGCTCAAATTGGCATTTGAGAGATCAGCGAAAGAAAGATTAGCCCTCATCAATGACAGGTTCGCCATTGACGATTTGGAAAGATCTGCTCCGTTTAAGTTGGAGTAGGAAAAGTCCGCGTCCGTCAAATTGCAATTGATCAAGGAGGTATTTACCAACTCGGCACTCCTGAATACGGCTTCTTTCAGATTGGCCCTTTTTGCCGAAGCATTGGATATCTCCACATGGGAACAATCAGCGTGCTCCAGATTGGCTCCTTCAAAATTAGCCCCGGAAAAATCAGCTCCATGGGCATCAATATCTTTCAGGTTGGCTCCCTTCAAATTGGCACCGGACAAATCAGCATCCCTTAAGTTGGCACCTTGAAAACTGGCATTTTTTAAATTGGCATTCTTCAAGTTGGCATTTTTCAAATCAGCGTGCTCGAAACTTCCGCCCATACCGTCCTTGGTACGCAATAATTCCATCACTTCAGCTGTGTTATCAGATTTCATAACGTTTTCCCTGGTACTTCCAAAAAAGAATCGTTCAAACCGTATTCAATGGTTTGACATTTTATAAAGCCCGTAAAAACCGGCTAAAACTAATTGAGAACTAAACAAGTGCCGGCCGAAAATTGTGAGATTGATTGTTAGAACACAGGAGAGAAAAAAAACACGTCGTTAATGAATTACTTTATCAGATAACCACGGGAATGTCAATTTTGTCCAGAATCTACGGGGAGTTAGCAGTTTCTTGCAAGGCGATGCAAACCCTTTGGGGGAGGATCTTTTTAGAGGAAATGGTTTAAGGATGCTCACAAACATTTTGGGATATTTTCAACAAAGCCAACCTGGGCTCCGAAAAACGTAATCTCAGGGCATCCATATCGTTGTATTCGCAACAAATTCACTTTAGCCGGGGAATACCTATCTGTTCAAGCTCCTCTTTGTATGCCCGGGACTGTAAATACCGGCTTTTTCAGGCCTCGGCATGTCTGCAGCCAAAGCGAAAGCGACTGGTAGCAAAGAAAGGAGGGGGTTAAAAGTGAGATTAAGGATCATTGGTTTGCTCGACGGGAAGTCGGATAATGAACCTGGTCCCTTTATCTGGATTTGACTCCACGCTCATGTGACCGTTGTGATTTTTGGTAACAATAAAATAAGAAAGAGAAAGGCCGAGGCCGGTGCCGATACCGACATCCTTGGTGGTGAAAAACGGTTCGAATACCCGTTTACGTATCTCCTCATCCATGCCGGGACCATTGTCTTCAATCGCAACACACGCCACACCTGCTTCCAACCATGTTGTCAGGAAAAACCCGGACGACTGGCCGTCCAATCGGCATGCATCTCCCATTGCCTGGGCACTGTTTTTGAGAATATTTAAAAACACCTGCTGAATCTGGCTTCCCTCACAGGCGACTTTGGGTAGCTTGGGATCATAATCCCTGGTGATATCGATCTGCCGAAAATCATACTTTTTTTTCAGGTCATAATCGTTTTCTGCCAGCTCAATGGTCCGATCAAGCAATTGGCCCAGGTCATGTTTGATAAAACGGGTATCACTTTTTCGACTGAAATTAAGCATGTTTTCCACGATTTTCGAAGCACGCTGCCCGGCTGAAAGAATAGCATCGATCATTTTAAAAATACCTCTACTGCCCATGTATTGCTCAATTGCTTCGATAGAAATCCCATGTTCTTCCGCAACTTTCTGGTTTTTTGCGATCCCGAAACTCAATCGATTTCGCAGGAGTTGCACATTCTGTAAAATTGCCGCCAGGGGATTGTTGATTTCATGGGCCATTCCAGCTGCCAATCCTCCTATGGACATCATTTTTTCAGACTGAACCATCAACTCTTCCAATCTTATCCGCTCTGTGACATCGTGAACTCTCATCACAACCCCTCCTACACCGTTACTGACCAAAGGATAAATCACCATATCATAATAGTGCTTACCTTTTTCCTCATCCACAACCAGTCTGGGAACTTCCACGGGCCTGCATTCTTTAATGGCTTCCCTGAACCTGCTTTTTTCTTTGGAAAGCAATGGATACACGTCTGAAAGTTTTCTTCCGATTGCGATGTCCGAGCGTAAACCGGTGTGAAGTTCCGCTTTGACATTCCACAGTGTCACTTGATCTTCCATATCCACACCAACGATAATCGAAGGCATTGAATCGATAATATTATTTAAAAACAGGCGCAATCGATCCGATTCTTCTTCGGCCCTTATCCTTTGGCTGATATCCACTGCCATAAACAATATGTGTTTTTTTCCGGCGGAATGAAACGGAACGATATGACAATCCAAAGCCATCGACCGCCCAAATCGGGAAATCGCTTTGATCTCGGTCCGCTTCTTTATCTGGTCGCTGACAGCAGAACGGACAATATCGAGCAAGATTTGATCGTTCCAGACATTGTCATCAAACAGGTTACATGTTCTTAATTCCTCCCGGGTCGTACCGACCATGTTTGCCAGGGATTGGTTCGCGGCAATGCAGACCCCGGTTTCATGATAAATACTGATACCAATCGGCGATTCGGAAATAATCTTTTCATTGAATTCCAGGGCCTCGGAGATTCTTCTTTGATTTTTTTTATGTTCGGTAATATCGGTCGAAAGACCGCACACTGCATACACTTCACCACTCGATTCATGAAGCGGAAACTTAATGGAAAGATAAAACTTGGTTCTATCCGGCCTCTCTATCACCTCCTCAAAGCGCATGGCCCTGTCATTCTTCAACACCAGCCCATCATTTCTCTTCACCATTTCCGCCGTAGCCTTATCAAACAAGGCATAGTCGTCCTTGCCGATCATTTCGTCTCTTAAAATACCATATTCCTGCTCGAATCGATTGTTAATCAGCAGATACTTCCCATCCGGATCTTTTAAATAAAGAAGAGAGCCCATATTATTGATAATCGACTGCAACCGCTCTTCGCTGGTTCTCAATGATTCTTCAACCGAATTTCTTTCCAGGATTTCACTTTCCAGACGGTTATTCACTTCCAGTAAAGACGCTTCTCTTTGTTGCACCTTTTTTCCCATCTCCCTGAACTTAGACAGGACCAAATTGATCTCGCGATATTTATGGGATTTTTCGGTAAACTGGTAATCGGATTGGCCGATGGCATCTGTCCCCTCTATTAACAGCGATAGAGGTTTTGCCAAAAGCAGTCGAAAAATAATACTGGTCATTGCAATCATGCTCAGGATAATAACCAGGGCGGTGATTAAACTGGCACGCATGATTTGAGCAAGCTGCTCCTCATAGAAACTGGGGGTCAACGAAATCTCAACCTTGCCGATGATGAGACCATCATGATCGATAACAGAACTGCGTTCGATCAATTGAAACCCTTCGTACTCCTTTACCTGGTCAAAAAGCGCCTTGTTACTCAAGCCTTCCGTTATTCGCAACTTTACAACCAGTTCATTATTAAAATATGATTCGGCGATTTTAAGGATATGCTCTTCGTTCATCGACCAAAGAGATAGCTCCAGGCTCTCAACCAAATGTTCTATATAGCTGTCTGCCTTAATTTCCAGCTCTTCCATTTCCCAATCGGCAACCAGCCAATAATTCACGGTTGTTACCAAAAAGGTCGCCACGATCATAATACCGGCCAACGCCAGAATCAAATCACCGGAGATGCTTCGGTGCTGACCCGGGAACAAAGCGGCAGGCCTTGTATTGTTTCGCGTTGATTTGTTTGAATGGATAAATATCATACAATGAAAAATAGGTGAGGAAGTTGACCCCGGAAACCAATACTAGTCTGACCAGGTTTCAGGTGGCACCAGACGTTTGATTGATCGGTTCAATCGGTCAAGATAGTTTTCTTCTACAGACCTGTTGCACATAAGAAAACGCTTGTTTCCTTTCGGCAGTCCTGAAAGGGAATGTTGAACAAAATCCTTTCGATTCAGCTGCACCGAATCAATGAGGGTATCAACCTCTTCGGGGGTAATAATAATGTAATTGATCCTGCTTTGACCCAGCAATCTGATCAACTGTTTTTGTGAAGAATTTACAATAAATTGCTTCGGTCGATAACGAGCTAAAAGCTCATCAAGGTAATGCCCGTATGAGAAGGTAGTCATTTTACCAAGAATCAACTCCCTGTCTTTTATTAGAGACTCCACATTCTGATGACGGGATATCTTTTTGCCGTCTTTACGATTTGACAAAATCACCATTGACGAACTCTGATAAAACGGCAGGGTAAAGCTGGCAAAATCATGTCTTTCCACATTTTTAAACCAACCCGGTGAACAAGAATGCCTTCGATCTATTTCTATCACCTTGATAATTCTTTTTGGCGGCATCGAATAAAAATTAAAGTTGATACCCGCATCGACAAATATCCGTCTTGTCAAATCATTCAATAATCCTGCTGATTCTTTTCCCAGCGTCATGTAATAAGGCGGCCGTTCAAAATAGAGAATGTCAAATTCAGCGGCTGCCGGCTGTTCATTGCTCGCTATTACAACAAATGACAGAACTAAAACGATTAAAATTCTTTGAAATTTCATTAACTTAGCAGGTGTCTTTTTAGCGGGGATCATGCCCTTGTTTAAAACTCTCCATCTTAACCTCTATTTTCCCCTGTAAAAAACGAACAAACAATACGTTAAAGCTTATGAAAACTGCATCCTATAAGTTCTAACAGCACATCGATTTGATCTATGTTTTTATAAATTTTTCTTAACGACGATATCAGCAACCAAAAATCCCATCGATTTTTCGTTGTCCCGGGCCTGAAACATTGATCAGACTCTTTTTCGTTAGGCATAAGCCTTCATCGGCCTATTGCGAAGCAAC
>JANQLH010000481.1 GCA_028280735.1 SAR324 cluster bacterium
GAACGCTTTGGGCTTTGGTCATATGGTTATTGGAGTACACGTTAAAAATGACTAATTGTTTGTTGTTTCATTCCTATAAAGAACTCTGAAGGAGTTCATTAAGAGTTTTCCGCAAACTTCTTTAATGAACGCCTTCAGCGTTCTTTATAGGAATGAAACAACAAACAATTAGTCATTTTTAACGTGTACTCCAATAACCATATGACCAAAGCCCAAACCGTTCTTGAGGTTAATTCTCTTACCAAACAATACGGAGAAAGAACTGCTGTCAAGGATTTCAGTTTAACCATCAACGAGGGAGAGTTCTGGGGTCTGCTCGGTCCCAATGGTGCCGGAAAGACAACAACCATCAAGCTGCTGACCGGCCTAACCAAACCTGATAACGGAAAGATTCTCTATTTTGGTAACAGTTTTTTCTCACAGCCCAAACAAGCGAAAAAGCTAATTGGCGTTGTACCGCAACACTCCAACCTGGACCGCGATCTAACAGCTTTCGAGAACCTCAATTTGCACGCAATTTTACACGCCATGCCTAAAAAAATACGAAAGGAAAAAATCGATCAAGCTTTGGAATTCGCGGGATTACAAGACTACAAAAACAAACAGGTAAAAACCTTCTCCGGCGGCATGAAAAGAAGGCTGGTCATCGTGAGATCCCTGTTACATGATCCGAAGATACTGTTCCTGGATGAACCAACCGTCGGTTTGGACCCTCAAATCAGAAGAAGTTTGTGGGATCTGGTGGTAAAGGTCAACCAGGTCAAAAAAACGGCGATTCTGTTGACGACGCATTATATAGAAGAGGCAGACAAGCTTTGCCGGCAGATAAAAATCATTAATTCGGGAACCGTGATTGCGGACGATACCCCGGAAAAACTGAAAAACAAGGTTGGAAATTTCATTTTGGAAACCTATAACGGAGAACATCATGTTGGCCGGTTTTTTCCCACCAAAGAGGAAGCCGTAGCGCACATGAAAGAATCGGGACAGGAAGCCAAGGTTCGGGAAGTGACATTGGAAGATGTATTTATCAAGTTGACGGGAAGGAGAATCAATGTTTAACGGACTACAGGCAGTACTCTACAGGGAGCTTCATGTCTTCTCCAAAAAAGCAAAAAAACAAATCGCGGCATCATCGCTTTCTCCATTGTTGTTTTTAATTGCTTTTGGCTGGGGCTTTGGCAAAGACGTAACCGTAAATGGTTTACCCTATATCTCATTCCTAATTCCCGGGCTGATTACCATGAGCAGTCTGAATCAAAGCTATGGCATCTCTCTGGAAATCAATATCACCCGCTTTTATTTTCATGTTTTCGATGAGTTTCTGATAGCTCCTATCACCCATGTGGAAATTGTATTGGGAGAAGCTTTTTACGGGATGTTCAAAGCCTTTATCAGTATCAGCCTGATTTTCCTGTACGCACTGCTCTTTGGTGTGCAATTGATCTGGCATCCGATGTTTTTCCCGGCTATTTTGTTGCATACTTTTCTGTTTTCGACTCTGGGTATTACCATGGCAATGATAGTCCGTGATCATGGCAGCCAGGCCACAGTCAACACATTTGTGATTACACCGATGATCTTTCTCTGCGGGACCTTTTTCCCCGTAGATAAGCTTCCCGCGATTTTCAAAGCGATTGTGCACCTTATGCCCTTGACCTATTCGACGAAAATAATCCGCGCGTCCCTGACCGGCGGAATCATTGATTACTTGCATCTGGTTATCATAGCCGGGTTTGCTTTGACCTTTTTTATCACAGCCTTATGGGCAATCAAACGGGTGGAAACTTAGAAACAGGTCACTGTGAAAGTTTTCGACCCGGCTATTATTTTTAACTCTGCTTGCAGTTGATAACTGATAGCAGATAACACAGCGGAAGTATAAATGACTTCAAAGCATTTCAATTTTTTAATTAAGAGTAATTCAGGAAGACAGGCATGACATACTTAATTCACTCCATTGGCATAGGTACGGGAGATCCTGAACTGATCACAATAAAAGCCAAGCGATTGCTGGAAGAATCAGACATGGTTTTTGTTCCCCAGTCCAATTTGCAGGGAAAAAGCGTGGCGAAAGAAATAGTGCTGCATTACATTCCCGAATCAAAGATCAACATGTATTATTTCCCCATGAACAACAACAAGGAAGAATTGGCGGAAAAATACCATGGTCTGGCGAAGCAAATGATTGAACTCAGTAGGCAAGGCATGAAGCTCTCTTACGTAACCATGGGTGACCCCACTATCTTTAGTACATCCAATTATCTTACCGAAAGACTGGTCACCCAGGGAGCCAAGGTAGAGCATATTCCGGGAATCAACACTATTAACGCCGCCTCAACCAAACTGGGATTGCCTTTATGTGTAAAAGGCGAGAACTTTGCCGTCTATGAAATGCCGGCCGATACTTCAAGAGCTGTTGAATTGATTCAAAGCCACTCCACCACTGTTTTCATGAAAGTGAACAAAAAACTTCCGGTCCTGCTGGAAGCTGTAAAACAGGCAAATCCAGATATTGCTTTTCTTGCTCGTCGCTTGGGGCTGGATAATGAGATGGTTTTTGACCTGACCAACAGCGCAAACCCGCCGGATACGGCATATCTTTCAGTCGCTGTTATCAAACATCACAAAAACGACTATTGCAGTCACTCAAATACATAAAAGGTATATGATTTATTTCGTAGGGGCCGGTCCCGGAGACGTGGACCTGATAACCGTAAAAGGCAGGGATTTGTTAACCCGTGCAGATGTTGTGATTTATGCCGGCTCCCTGGTGTGGGATCAGCATTTGAGGTTTTGCAAACAGGATTGCCTTCAGTTTAACAGTGCAGGAATGACCCTGGAGGAAGTGATTGCGGTAATGAAGAAAAATGACCGGCCTGAAAAAGTGATTGTCCGGTTACACACGGGAGATCCGACAATTTACGGGGCTATCAGGGAGCAAATGAGCTTCCTGGAAAAAGAGACTATGCCCTACCGGGTTATCCCCGGGGTTAGTTCTTTCACTGCAGCTTGCGCTGTTATTAATCGAGAGTTTACCGTTCCCGGTGTCAGCCAGACCGTCATCGTCACTCGAATGGAAGGGAAAACCCCGGTTCCGGAATTGGAGGATCTCGAACGGCTGGCTTCCCATCAAAGTTCCATGGCTATCTTCCTTTCTGTTCAGGAAATTGATAAAGTGCTGGAAAAGTTAAAGCGGGGATATAATCGCAGCAATGTGCCGGTATCTGTCGTATACAAAGCTACCTGGCCGGACCAACAAGTTCTTACCGGCACCCTTGCCGATATCGGCGAGAAGGTTAAAAAGGCAGGGATATCACGATTCGCCCAAATTCTGGTTGGAGATTTTATCACCGGAGATTACGAACGTTCGCTGCTTTACAACCCGGAATTTTCACACGGTTATCGCAAAGGAAAAGAGTGAAAATAGCCTGTCTTTCATTCACCCGTTATGGGGATAAACTGGCAGAATCCATCAAAAAAGATCTCCCGGAAGAGGTGGATGTCTTCGACAAGTCAAGCTATCAAGATGTGCTGCCCCGAATTTTTAAGGAATATGACGCTATTGTCTTCATCTCCTCCACCGGGATCGCAGTCAGACTGGCAGCACCCTTTCTCATTTCCAAAACCGAAGATCCTGCTATTGTCGTGATCGATGACACTGCCAAGTGTGCAATAAGCCTTGTTTCCGGTCACCTGGGAGGAGCAAACGAACTGGCCAAAAC
>JANQLH010000042.1 GCA_028280735.1 SAR324 cluster bacterium
CTTCCCGAAAGGTGAAGTTCAGGGATTTGGCTTCCATGAAGCACCCCGGGGTGCTCTTTCTCACTGGATCGTCATTGAAAACGGTAAGACCAAGAACTACCAGGCAGTTGTCCCCTCCACTTGGAATGCGGGTCCAAGAGACGAAAAAGGCCAGAAAGGTCCTTATGAAGCCAGTCTGATCGGAAATCCGATCGCGGATACCAAAAGACCATTGGAAGCTTTGAGAACTGTCCATAGTTTCGATCCTTGTCTTGCTTGTGCAATTCATGCTTTCGATCCCGATGGAAACGAACTGGGAGTTGTGGAAGTTAATGTGTAATCAATCAGGCGTCATCCTGGGCGTAGGAAACATACTGCACTCGGATGACGGAATCGGAATCAAGATTCTGAAGTTTCTTGATTCTCAATACGAGTTTCCGGAAGGTATTGAGCTTGTCGACGGCGGAACCGTTGGAGCTCAACTGGATACCTCAATCGTTAACAGGGATTGGGTGATCATTGTTGACGCACTCGACGTCGAAGGTGACCCGGGAGAAGTAAAAGTACTATCCGGAGACACATTCATCAATAGACCGAGTTCAACCAAAATGTCTCCGCATCAGGTCGGATTCTTGGATTTGATCCAACTCATGAAAATGGAAGGAACAGAACCCAAGGGAATCGATCTCATCGGTATCATCCCGGCAAACACCAATGATGGTTTCGAGATGACTCCCGAAGTAGATAACGCGATGACTAAGGCCGTTGACGCCCTAATTGAGATGTTGAAGCAAAAAGGGATTACCCCGATCAAACGAAACCCTCCATTAAAACCGGACTATTGGTGGTTATAATATAAAAAACGGGAGCTCAGCTCCCGTTTTTTATTTGACCCCCGAGATAAAACCTCTGACCCAGCTGATCCGGGTCTCCAAATCCAAGTTGTGTTTTCAAGGCCGCTTTGGTAGATTTAGTCAACCAATACATAGTCTGCATGGTGACTGATATTCTCTTTCCTATTGTTCTGTCCTTCTAAATAACTTTCCCTGAAGTGCTGATGATAACCGTTGATAAAGCTTTGAATATGATAGTGGATAATGCATCTCCGCTTTCCGCTAAAACGATGGCAACTGAACATGCGCATACTTTTGTATCAGTTAATGATATCGTTGCTGACCGACCCTTACCTCCTTTTAACAGGGTTGCAATGGATGGTTATGCGGTTCGATCGACCGACTTTTCATCTCCCGAGATAGAGCTAAAACTCAAGGGACAGATACAGACCGGTATACAAAGTGAGTTGGTGGTGGAGCCAGGGGAAGCAGTTAACGTTATGACCGGGGCCCCATGTCCCGCCGGAGCGGACGCAGTCGTGAAAGTTGAAAACTCGAAAGTCAGCGGAGATGTGGTCACTCTTCATGAAGATAACATAAGACCTGGTTTGAATATCGCTTCAATGGGAGAGGATAAATCCCGAGGAGATTTGTTAATCCAAGCCGGAAAGCCACTTTCTGCAGCGGATATTGCCGTTGCGGCATCCGTCGGACTTGCTGAGATTGAGGTTTACCAAAAACCCCGCATTAAAATTATTTCAACAGGAACAGAAATCGTTCATCCATCCGTAACGCCGCTGGATCATCAGATCCGAGACTGTAACTCATATAGTCTGCGAACCATGTGCCGGCCATATCGGCTCGAAAATGAGTTTTTGGGTATTGGTGAAGATGATAAAGACGTATTATCGGCATTGATTCAAAAAGGACTCGATTCTGAAATCCTTCTGCTCTCGGGAGGTGTTTCCATGGGGGATTACGATCATATTCCAAAACTACTCTCCGAGAATGGCGTTAAGAAAATTTTTCACAAAATCAAGGTAAAACCAGGTAAACCGGTCTGGTTTGGCAAAACCGACAAAGAGACCTTTGTGTTTGGCCTGCCCGGCAACCCGGTATCGGTACAATCCTGCTTTCGCATTTTTGTGGAACCACTGATAAAAAAGTTGTCGGGATACAAACAAGCGCAGCATGCTTTTTTGAAATTACCATTGAGCCAGGACGCTAAATCCAAAACACCTCGTGAGCATTACATGCCCGGAAAGATTAAAGTAACTGATTCCGGGACAGCGGTAGAACCTGTTCAGATCAGGGGTAGTGGTGATTTCTCAAATTTTGCTGAAAGTCAGGGTTTATTTTTAATGCCAGGTTCAAAAAGAGTTTTGGAAAAAGGAGAACTGGTTGATTTTCTGCCCTGGAGCGATACCTGGTAAGCTAATATCGTTTTGCAAATTGTTGGGCATTCAAGTACTTATTCTATCTTTGTAGCCATGAAATATATCATTTTCATCCTGTTTCTGTTTTTTCCAGCGCTTCTATTCGCGGAGAAATGCACTACCTGCCATAAAGAACAGTTTGCCTTTTCAAAATTTCATGGTCCAAACGTTGTCTCCTGCGAACAATGTCACGGGGGAAATCCGGAGGCAGAGCACAAGGATACAGCTCATCTTGGTATGGAAGCTTACCCGGGAAGGATGAAAACCCTCGATAAATCATGCGGACAAAGCCAGTGTCACGCGGATTTGGTTCCCATGGTTGAAAACTCGATCATGAATACCTTGGACGGCATGCTGACGGTGACTCGGGAAATATACGAAGATGAAAACCCACCCCATCGCAACAGAACCGTTGCCGAACGCTTAGCGAACAGCAGATCCGACCAGTATCTCCGTAAATTATGTGTATCCTGTCATTTGGGATCGGAACGACGGAACCATCAGCAATCTTTCAAGGATCGAGGTGGCGGGTGTTCAGCATGCCACTTGCAGACTTATCCGGTCAAAGAGGCTCCTCCCGGGTTGAATAATGATCCTAACATTACGGGAATTGGAGTAACGCATCCAACACTGACCATTCAAATATCTAATGATCGTTGCTTTGGTTGCCATGCCCGCTCCGGAAGAATCTCATTGAACTACCTGGGTTGGGCCGAGACTGAAAAAATTGATGAATCACGAATCAAGGATTTTGGCTACCTTTATGATAAACGCCTGGTTGAACGAAAGGCGGCTGACATTCACCACAAAGCCGGTATGTCCTGTATTGACTGCCATACGGCCACAGGGCTGATGGGAAATGGTGAACGTGTTAAATTCCAGCGTGAGCAAGTAGATATCACCTGTGACGACTGTCATGATCAGGAGACAGCCAGTAAACCAATCAATAGTTTGACTCCCCGGGAAAGGAAATATTTTAGTCTTTATAAGGATAAGATTGATATCACGGCATCCGATGAAGTACTGATTACGGAGAAATTTCAATCACCACTTTATCATGTAAGTCAAGTCGGGGATAAACGAGTGCTGGTGACCAAATTAACCGGCAAACAGCTTGAAATTCCTTTGACCAGTGAAAAATACTACCACACGATCTCAGGTCATGAACGATTGACCTGCGATAGCTGCCACACGGCATGGGCACCGCAATGTTACGGTTGCCATGTGGATTACAAAGCCGATCAAACCCAGTTTGACCATATTGAAAGAAAAAAAACTCCCGGTCGATGGGTGGAAACAAGGTGGTTTGTCAAGAGTGGACTGCCCGCCTTGGGAGTCAAGGGTGGTAAGAAAATCACTACCTTTGTACCGGGCATGAACATGATCGTGAATAGCACGTCTCAAACCAAGGCCATGAAAAAGCAGATCTTTGCCGCAACCTCTGCCCATACCACGCAAAAGGAAAGTCGGTCCTGCGCCAGTTGTCACCTCTCAGATGAAGCCTTAGGCATCATAACCGACTGGGTTTCACATCCCGACCACCCGGAATGGACCCTGCCTGTCGGTTGGATTTCCGAAAATCAAAAGCAACCCGGAATCGGAACCAAACCTAAGGACCGAAGTTTTAACAAAGAGGAGATTTTTAAAATCAGACAGGTTGGATTGTGCTTAAAATGCCATGAAGAACAGGATAGTATATACCAGGATTTTCAACATGCCATCAAGAACCTGACCCCGCAGTGTGTTCTTTCCGAATAAAGCAGGGCGGTTGCGTTAGAATAGATCGAGCTTAATTCTGGTGTCGTGTCAACCAACGACTGTCACTTCGAATCCGTTGAATTCAGGTTCTTGCTGCAGGCCTCGCAATTCAACTTAACAAAGTACATGTCCCCTGGTTTCAGCTCAATGCGACTTTACATGGTTGACCGGGCACCCGACCTCGACTGTCAGCCTCACTCGCGCACTCCGAATTTTCCACGATCACAGGATTGGTTTTACCGAGAGGAGCTCTTTCTATCCCCCAAAGACCTCAATCCTGTCACTTTGTTTTTGAATTCCAAAACCATCAAACACCTTTGTGGTACATAAACCTTTCTTTGAGTTCTTGTGTTTTATCTTAAAAAAGCAGGGTATGGATAAAATAAAAAGGCCTTCTAGAACAGGATCTATATGCAGACTGTTTCCTTGTGCTAAAGGCATATCAAGTCAGCAAAACATAAGCTATTATTTTTATGAAACAAATCAATTGATGTTTTAAGCAAATACTGAACACTCCAAAAAGTCAAATATGTTATTGCATACATTTTCAAAAACCTGCCGACTTTTCAATCCATGCCATACAGGGGTGAAGCTATACGATATAGTGACCAGTTAACGGTTATCCTTTATCGGTCTTTGGTGAAAGCTCTGCTTTCTGTTTTGATGAACAAGCAATCAGATAGACAATTATTCAAAACATAAAGGCTGTTGCTGCTTGATTGAGAAGATGGTCTTTCAAGTTCTCACTCAATCATGGGAATTTGTTCCACGTTCTGATAACCGATAACACATTCAAAACCTGGATAAAAGCCTGTTTTTGTTGGGTAAGCAAGGCTAAACCAAACCTCAAAATGTGTGTTATTAGGCTGTTATTATTTAAGTAACAAGTTGGTTTTTTAGCGAATCAAATGCTAGAATCGTAAGAAAAAAGATAGGAGACTCATTCTGTGGCAATAATTTTCATCAGCAAATACCGTAGGAAGGGGTAATAAGCAACATGTTCATAAATGCCGACAACATCCCGGCACAGTGATTACATTTTTTATCTAAGTCATTCTGATCGAAAAATTGGAGCACAAACGCAGGGCTATCCAATGATTCACCTTGAGAATTATGGAGCTTGAACCGGGGGGATCAGGAATAGCCAAACTAACAATATAACGTGGCAAGACAACGTGGCTGAAAGCAAAACATCCGACATTAAAAAAGCACTCCTGGCCATACGAGAGCTGAAAGCGAAAATAAAGCAATTGAATAGCAAAAATCCCGAACCTATTGCAGTAATCGGTATGGGATGCCGCTTTCCGGGAGGAGCAACAAATCCGGAAAACTACTGGCAAATGCTGGTTGAAGAAACAGATGCCATTGGTGAAGTTCCGCCGGAGCGCTGGGACATCAACACATACTACGATAAGAATCCCGGTTTGGCTGGTAAAATGTATACCCGTTGGGGAGGATTTCTCGACCGGATCGACCGGTTTGATCCGCAGTTTTTTGGAATATCGCCCAGGGAAGCGGAAGGATTGGATCCCCAGCAGCGCCTACTGTTAGAGGTTGCCTGGGAAACCATGGAACATTCGGGAACCAATCCTCTTATCCTGGAAGGAAGTAAAACCGGCGTATTTATCGGAATTACCGCCAGTGACTATGCTTTCCAACAAGTAAAATCCGGAGATGAGCATTTAATTGACGCTTATTTCGGTACTGGCAATGCCCTTAATGCGGCAGCAGGCAGGTTGGCATATACATTTGGTTTTCAGGGACCAGCCATGATTGTCGATACTGCTTGCTCATCCTCCCTGGTAGCCATCCACTTGGCATGTCAAAGCTTGAACAACCGGGAAAGCAATCTGGCACTTGCCGGTGGTGTCAATGTCATTTTAGCTCCCGAGTCTACCATAGCGACTAGTCAGGCAAAAATGTTATCGCCGACAGGACGATGCAAAACATTCGACGAAAGTGCCGATGGATACGTACGAAGTGAAGGTTGCGGATTGGTACTGTTGAAACGCCTGGAAGATGCCGTTAAAGACAAAGATTCGATTCAAGGCGTGATTAAAGCAACAGCAGTCAACCAGGATGGACAGAGCGCGGGATTTACCGTTCCCAATGGAGTTGCACAACAGACCTTGATTGAAGAAGCCCTAGACAAAGCCAATTTAAACCCAAATGAGATTGATTACATTGAAGCGCACGGCACCGGAACATCACTGGGAGATCCCATTGAAATCAATGCCCTGAACAGGGTATTCGGAGGCGATCGGGAAGGTAAGCAACCCCTGTTGGTGGGGTCCGTCAAAACAAATATTGGCCACTTGGAGTCGGCATCGGGAATTGCAAGCTTTATCAAGGTATTACTGGCAATACAACACGAAAAAATACCTGCTCATCTGCATCTGAAGAAGATAAATCCGCATATACCACTGGCTGCCATGCCAATTTCGATTCCCCAAAACCTGACCGATTGGCCGAACGATAGCACTTTACACCGGGCGGGTACCAGTTCTTTCGGGTTTAGCGGAACCAATGCTCATATTATCCTTGAGCAATCACCCGGGACAACGACACTCGATGTTGAGCAAAAACTTCCCGGGCATTTACTGACCTTGTCAGCACCAAACAAATCCTCACTCAAACAGATTGCGGGTGATCTAAAAGAATACCTCACCCGGTATCCAAATCTCTCAGCCTCAGACCTCTGCTACACCTCAAACACGGGCCGTGCCCATTTCCGGCACCGAATTGGTATCAAGGGATCAACCACTAACGAATTGGAAGAAGCTCTGGCTTCGTTCCAGGCAGGAAAAAAATCACCTGGCTTTCACTTGGGGGAGCCAAAGACAGATGCCGCATCCAAAATGGTTTTTTTGTTTACGGGTCAAGGCTCGCAGTATGCCGACATGGGAAAACAGCTTTATCAAAACCAAGCTACCTTTCGTTATTGGATGGATGAGTGCGCCAAACATCTGGAACCTTACCTTGAAAAACCCTTATTGACGGTCATATATGGAGAGAACAGCCATTTACTGAACCAGACTGCCTTTACCCAACCGGCTCTCTTTGCTCTGGAATACTCGGTATTTCAACTCTGGAAATCCTGGGGCATCCATCCCGATGCAGTTACGGGACATAGTGTCGGAGAATTTGCAGCTGCCTGCGCTGCCGGGATCTATACTCTCGAAGATGGTTTGAGACTGATATCAGCCAGGGGAAGGTTAATGCAGTCCCTTCCTGCCGGTGGTGGCATGTTAGCCGTGTTTGCCCCCGAGCAACGGGTGTCGGAGATTATAGCTCCGTATTCGGACAATGTTTCCCTGGCCTCCGTCAATGCTCCACAGAGTATGGTGGTTTCAGGACTGAAAACCAATTTGGAGCAAATTCAAATTCAGTGTGATGACCAAACCATCAAGACTTACCCTTTGGCTGTATCCCATGCATTTCACTCACCTTTGATGGAGCCTATCCTCGAAGAATTTGCCCGGGTTGCTGAAGAAGTCACCTATCATCCGCCTATAACACCTTTGATATCCAATATGACCGGCAATGTTATTGATACCGTGAATGCCGATCATTGGAAACAGCATGTCAGAGAACCGGTCAGATTTTATAACGGTATGCTCACCCTTGAAATTATGGGATTTCAAAGCTACCTTGAGGTAGGCCCCAATCCGGTATTAGCGGGGTTGGGAAAACAGTGCCTTCCCAAAACGGAAGCCCGGTGGCTGGTGTCTTTACGGAGAGGTTTTGAAGACTGGAAACAGCTCCTGGAAAGCCTGGCAATCATGTATACCGATGGAGAGGATATTGATTGGGGAGCTGTTTACCAGGGTTCTTCAGGGTATCGGAAATTGAATATACCGACATATCCATTCCGGCGACAACGCTACTGGAAGGAAACTCGCCCGATAGAGATTCAACTGGTAACCGCTGCCCAAACCTTTGCCAACGAGAATTTAGAGCAAGTTCTGCCACACAACCTTGAAGAAAGACAAAAAGCAGTAGACAGGTTATGTCTTGTCTATGTCACCAATTACCTGGCATCCCGCCAACTCTTCACACAATCAGACGTTTCCCTGACGTTTGAACAGGTAACAACGCATTCAGGAATTTCACCCCGTTATCAGCAGCTGCTGGCAAGCTTATTAAATCACCTGGTTGAAGCAGGAATCATCGATAAAAAAAACCACGAATTTAAAACACGTCAGCCTCTCGTTGAACAAACAGTCGATTCATATCTTTCACATGCTTACCAACTCAATGAAGACTCAACACCGCTCTTGGACTTAGTTAAAAACTGCGGTAATTGGTTACCGGAAGTGTTGGACGGCAAAAAAGATCCTTTAACGGTTTTGTTCTCCGGTGGTGATTTCAAAGCTTTGGAATCACTTTACCAGTCAAGCTCTTTTTCACGGTATTATAATGGAATAATTGGTTCCATTACCACGACACTAAACAGGCATTTACCTGAAGCAACCCATTTGAGAATTCTTGAAATCGGTGCAGGGACTGGTTCTACAACTGCTTCGGTTATCACGGAATTACCTGCCGATAAAACCAGTTATACCTTTACCGATATCTCAGACCTTTTCCTGTCTAAAGCACGAATTAAATTCTCAAATTACACGTTTATTAATTACCAGTGCCTTGATATTGAAAATGATCCGGAGAGCCAGGGTTTTAGCAAAAACGGCTATGATCTGGTAATCGCTGCAAATGTTTTGCATGCGACTAAAAATATTGATGAAACCATTCAACAGGTGAGTTCACTGCTGGCTCCCGGCGGAATTTTGCTGCTATGGGAGATAACGAAACCCTCCTGCTGGTTTGATTTAACATTTGGCCTGGTTCTCCAGGATTTGGAAGATAAAGAGCTGAGATCCGAATCGGCTTTTCTGGACAGTGAACAGTGGAAAACGCTTCTGACAAATCATGGATTCAGCAGTTTTGCCTCGTTTCCGACTATTGAATCTGACGGTCCCGTTATCGGGCAGCAAATCATTCTGGCAAAAGCCTCTGCATCGGTGCCCGGGGCAACGCCTGCTTTTCAATTACGAAAAAAGAAGAAAATACATTCAATCACAACCAGTGATGATGGTTATTCTTTATTAGGAAATCGATTATACTCTGCTTACCCAACCTTTCAGAATCAACTATCCCTTGGCACCCATCCATTCTTAAACGATCACAAGGTATTCAATACCATTGTCTTCCCAATGGCGTGCTATCTGGAAATGGGATTTCAAGCAGCAAAAGAACTGGGATTAGACATCCCCTTGGTTATGAGTTCCTTTCAATTTTCGAGTGCCCTGGCACTCAATGAAGAGGAAACAATTTGTGATATCCAGACAGTTCTGACTTCTAAGACATCCGATCAATACAGAATCGAGTTTTATAGTCACTTTCCAAACACGGAAAATGGATCAAGTTGGCAGCAGCATGCTACGGGATATTTATCATTTAAACCGGTATTCGCCGGGCAAAAAAAAGGGGTTGCCTTGGATGAACTCAAAGCCCGTTGCCCTGAAGAGGTCGATGTTGACTCTTTTTATCGCGATCTCGATTCAATGGGATTAACCTATAAAGGACAATTTCAGTCGATTGAATCCCTGCAAAAAGGAGAAAAAGAAGCCCTTGCCCGAATCAATTCCACCCACAACGAACAGGGGTTTATCGTACATCCGGGAATTCTGGATTCCTGTTTTCAAATCCTGGGAATCACACTGGCAAATGGACTCCGGGATCAATCAAAACCCGGCGTTTACATGCCTATCTTTTTGGAGACTTTTGAAATTACCGGCAACCCGGGAGAAGTCGCCTGGTCTTATGCAACTTTAAAAAGCGACTCAAGCGAAGAATTAATCTCTTGTTTGGTTAGGCTCTACAATGGCTCCGGTGAACAGATCGGCTTTTTGGACAATTTTAAACTCAAAAAGGTTTATCGGCATCACTTCATACAATTACAGCAACCAAAACAAGAAGACTGGTTTTATCAGATTCAATGGCAAACCGATGTTGTTGACGATAACAGACTTCCGGAAAAAGTTGAAACTGCTGAAAACTGGCTGATCTTCACCGACGATGTTTCACAGATCAAAGGGCTGATATCCTCTTTACGGAAGCTAAACCGCCAATGCTTCGTGGTGTCTCTCGACGCGAACTTTGATCGGGAATCTTCCGGAGATTATACCATCGATCCGCTAAATCCCGATGAATTCCATATATTTGTCGATCGGCTTACCCAATCCGGAACATTGCCAATAACCGGTATTTTGTATTTTGGCATCCGGGATAGGATCACACAGGATTTCATAGACACCGAAGCAGTCACCAAAAGCCAGGAAATTCATTGCGCCGGACTGCTGCATCTCATTCAATCGTTGAACAAGGTCTCATACAAATCAAATCCTCAACTTTTTATTGTAACGCAACGTTCCCAGTCCATAGAGCCTTTTGATGGAACAACAGTTTTAGCTTCAACACTTTGGGGGCTGGGTCGAAACATAGCAAACGAAATCCCCGGTTTGCACAGCAAACTGATCGATCTGGATTCCTTTGAGCAGGCATGGATAGAGCTTTTACTCCGGGAACTGTTAATAGATTCCAAACAAAAAGACGATCAGGTTGCTTTCCGAAAAAACAGGCGATTCACAGGTCGACTTGAGCCGTTTAAGGCGTTCTCAACTCCACCATCCCAAGACCTACCCGAACTGCCGTATTCACTAACGATCGATAAACCCGGAATTCTGGAGAATTTGAGATTCAAACCCGCCAACAGGAGAACTCCGGATAGCGATCAAGTCGAAATTGAAATAAAAGCCACAGGAGTCAATTTCAGAGACGTCATGATCGCCATGGATATCTATCCCGGTGATAACGCAACAATGGGTGTCGAGTGTTCCGGCATTGTCACGGCGATCGGTGATTCGGTTACAAGCATACAGGTCGGCGACAAAGTTATTGCTATTGCAGCCGGTTGCTATGCATCTCATGTTATCACCCATATAGACCTGGTAGTTCCAAAGCCTGAAACGATGAGTTTTGAAGAGGCAGCCACGGTATTGAATGTTTTTTTAAGCGCTGTTTATCCTTTGCAAAAACTTGCCGGGCTAAAAAAAGGAGATAAGCTTTTAATTCACTCCGCCTCCGGTGGAGTCGGTCTGGCTGCTATTCAGTTTGCCGGGACAGTGGGTGCCGAGATTTTCGCTACAGCCGGTAAACCTTTTAAAAGAGAGTACTTAAAATCCCTGGGGCTTCAATATGTTGGTGATTCCCGATCTGTTGATTTTGCAGATGACATCATTAAAATTACCGGCGGTGAAGCCATTGATGTTGTTCTCAACTCTCTTACGGGTGAAGCCATCGATAAAAGCCTGTCCTTACTAAAACCCGGGGGGCATTTCATTGAGCTTGGGAAATCCGATATTCGTAGTACCGAACAGCTTGAACAACTCAACAAAAACATTGCCTATCACCCGGTCGCCCTCGATCAAATTACTCGGGAAAGTCCTGTTTTGATTGGTAATATGTTGGCACAACTGGCGGAAGCATTTGAAAACAAAACCTATCTCCCTCTTCCCAAGCAAGTATTTCAAGCAGAAAAACTGGTCGATGGATTCAGACTAATGCAGCAATCCAATCACATCGGGAAAATTGTTATTTCTTTTCACAACCATCTTGCGAGTTTAAAAAACCGGGGAGGGGTTACCTTTGCCGATAATTGCACTTATCTGATTACCGGTGGTTTGGGAGGATTAGGATTGCGCGTTGCCCAATGGCTCATCGATAAAGGAGCCAAACACCTTCTGTTAACCAGTCGCAATGCGCCTGAAGAATCCACACAAAAAGTTATTGACGAGCTGAACAAAAACGGAGCACGGATTAAAGCAGAAACCTGCGATATCACCGATTTTGAAGGAATGAAGCGGATGATTGATGCTGTCAACGAGTCCGGCTATCCTTTAAAAGGTGTCTGGCATTGTGCCGGTTTACTGGAAGACGCTATCTTGACAAACCTAAGCTGGCGGCAGTTTCAAAAAACTCTTGCTCCCAAAACAGAAGGGGCCTGGAATCTTCATATACTATCAACTGAACTGGACCTGGACTATTTCATCTTATTCTCTTCCATCGCTTCCTTGTTTGGAACACCGGGACAAGGGAATCATGCTGCAGCCAACGCCTTTATGGATTCGCTTGCCCATTTTCGACAATCCCGAGGATTACCTGCTTTGTCTATCAATTGGGGTGCCTGGTCCGAAATCGGTGCAGCTGCGTTTAAGCAGACAGATTCGTCTTTGGAATCGCGAGGGGTTGGCTTTATTGACCCGGACCAGGGTATTGAGGCAATGGAAAAAGCACTTCTTTCAAATCAGCGGCAGCTTGCCGTTTTTCCCATATCCTGGAAAAAATTTGCCGACACTCTCGGCGGCAAAAAGCTTTCCTCGTTATTTACCCGGCTTATTCAACCTGCTTTCAAGATTACATCTTCCGTTTCTGTGTCAACCGATACCGACTTTCTGGAGCAAGTCCGCTATGCCTCTCCGAAAGAGCGTTTAGAGCAACTGAAGAATCACCTTTTGAATCGAATCGCTGAAGTCCTGGGTTGGAAATCACCGCAATCGTTCGACACTTCTGAATCGTTGATCAATCTGGGAATGGATTCGCTGATGGCCGTCGAGTTGAAAAACCTGATCAGTCAGGATATCGGTGGCATTCCCCTGCCGGATACATTGTTGTTGGATCAACCCAATGTTGATGCCTTGGCGGATTATATTGTCAAAAAGCTGCCAATAACCGAATCCAGCGCTTCAATCCATCAAGATCTCACACGAACACCAACCACCGGAGAGCAGGCTTCAGTTTCTCCCCTGGATACTTCCCGGTATGCACTGACTTTGGCCCAAAAAGGCATCTGGTTTCTCTATAAACTACACCCCACCATGTATGCCTATAATGTAATAGTCGGATTGCGAATAAAATCGGATCTGGATGTACCAACCCTTGAAGAGTGTTTCCAGGAATTGATTAGAAGGCATGCGGCGCTAAGAACAGTGATTGAGGATACAGACGATGAACTCGTTCAAAGGGTTATGGAACAATTGGATTTAAAAATAAAGGTTCATCATCTTAAGGCTGCTTCTTCAGACGACATGAAAGCCCGGGTTCTAAGCTGCGCCCGCAGACCTTTTGTGTTGGAAAAGGGACCCCTGGTTCGGGTTGACCTGTTTCAATCAAGCCGGGAAACGATTTTGCTGTTGGTCTTTCATCATATCATCATCGACGGGACTTCATGCAGAATCCTTTGGGAAGAGGCAGTCAGGCTGTACGCGGCTCGCAAATCCGATATTCCAACTCAATTGGAGCCGATAAAATACAGCTTCGCCGACTACGTGCAAAAACGTAAGGAAATACTGGTTGATCCTGCCAATGACCTGCATTTGCAGTATTGGAAGAAGATGCTAAAGCCTCCGCTGCCGACTCTGGATTTGCCTATTGACTATCCACGCCCTGCAAACATTACTTATCATGGAAACAGCCATCCATTTATCATGGATCAGGACCTGGTTAACCGAATCTATACATTTTGCCGGGAAGAGAATTGCACATTGAATATGCTTATGCTTGCCGCTTTCGAGATTTTATTGTCTCGGCTTAGCGGACAGGACGACATTGTTATCGGTATTGGAACATCCGGTAGAAACCATCCCGGTTTTGAGAGGGTTGTCGGATTTTTTATCAACGTCATGGCACTAAGGGGGGATCTCTCAAAGCCGGTTAGATTTAGAGAATTCCTGAACCAAACCAAAGAGATGATCATTGAGAGCTTAAAACACCAGGATTATCCCTTCCAGTTATTGGTTGAAAAGCTCAAACTGCCTCGTGATCCGTCCCGCTCGCTCATCACTCAAGCGGTGTTAAATCTTCAGTCCGATTCCTTGAAACCGTCGAGCGTTAAGCGAAAAGATCCGGAACAGACTGCTCATTTGATCAGTGAAGCTTATGGGATTGAGGATCAAACAGGTGAATCGGAACTTACACTGGAGATTATTGAACAGGATCGCACATTAAAAGGTGCTTTAAAATACAACTCGGACTTATTCAGACCTGAAACTATTGAACGATGGACAAACAATTTTCTTACTTTACTGGATGCCATTCTGGAGAATCCCGATACAACCATCGACACACTTAATATATTGGATGGCGCCGAGCGAAGTGTTTTAGTGAACGAGTTTCAGGGCAAACAGGCAGACTTTCCTCTTCACAAAAGCATCGCCAATTTGTTTGAAGAACAGGTCAGCAGAACTCCGACGCAGATCGCTTTAATTCATGAGAATAGTCAACTGACTTATAAAGAACTCGATGATCAGGCCAATCAATTGGCTAACGCAATTGTTGAACAAAAGATTGAGAAACAGGCTGTCATCGGCGTGTACCTGGAAAAATCTCCGGAGTTCATCATCAGTTTGTTGGCCATCTTGAAAACCCGATCTGTCTTTTTACCGCTGGATACAAGTTACCCGGCTGAACGGATAAAATTTATTCTGGCCGATAGTTCCGCTGAATTGGTGATCAGCAATAAAACCTTAACTGCAGACCTATCAGCGGTAGTATTCGAGGGACTGATTCTCGATATCCATTCCCAATTGGATGCCAGCCAATTATCCGAAGCTCAACGAATAATCGGGGAACCCGGGGATAATAGTTACATCATCTACACATCGGGATCTACAGGGAAGCCAAAAGGTATTCAGGTTCCAAATCGCGGAATAGTTAATGTCGTCCTGGATCATATTACAGAATTTGGAATTAACGCCGAAGATCGTTGTTTACAGTTTTGCGCTGTTTCTTTTGATGTTTCGATTCTGGAATATTTTATGCCCCTGTTAGCCGGGGCTGGACTTGTCCTGGCTTCACCGGAAACCGTCAAGGATGGTCTCAAAATGATTCGATACATTGAAGAACACAATGTCACTATCGCTTCATTTACAGCATCTTATTTAAAAGCGTTACAACAACATCCGTTACCATCCGTAAGAACCTTGATAGTTGGCGGTGAACCGGCCGACAGGAAGGATGTGCACTTCTACAGCAAACACAAGAATTATTATAATGCTTACGGTCCTTCCGAATCCTCAGTCTGCGCTTCCTACTACAAATGCTCCCCTGCGGAGGCGTTGCGAACCAGAATACCTATCGGAAAACCCATTCGCAACGGAGAGATCTATATTCTTGATGAGCATTTAAAGCCCGTTCCTATTGGTGTTCGGGGTGAAATATCTATTGCCGGTCCAGGTGTATCCAAAGGCTATCTTAATCAAGCGGAATTAACGGAACAGGTTTTTGTTGACCATCCATTCAAACCGGGCAAGAAACTATACAAATCAGGCGATATCGGCCGATGGCTGCCGGAGGGAGTGATCGAATTCCTTGGTCGCAAGGATGACCAGGTGAAAATTCGCGGACATCGCATTGAAACCAGGGAAATTGAAAATCTTTTACTGTCCATGCCTGAAATCGCCAACGCAGTCGTTTTGGATGAAAAACATAGTTCCGGTGATATCCAGCTGGTCGCATACATAACGGCAAAAGACTCCGCCTATGGTCCCACTATTGATCTAATTCGAAAGAGACTGTCCAGACAACTGCCGGACTACATGATTCCGGCTGGTTTTCACGTATTGCAATCATTCCCCACCACAACCAGCGGAAAAATCGATCGCAATTCGCTTTCTACAATTGTGAAAAAAGATAAACCGTCTTCCGTTGCTGGCGTGAAGACCGATATTCAGCAAAGATTGCTCGAGATCTGGAGAGAGATACTGGGCAGGGCAGAGATAAAAGTGAACGATAACTTTTTTGAGATTGGAGGTGATTCGCTGTTAGCCATCCAGGTCGTTTCCCGAATTCACAAGGAATTCAACAAAGAGATCCCGATGAGCCTGTTTTTTCAACATCAGTCCATCGAAGATTTATCAGGTTTTATTGGCGATGAGATAAAGGATGGTTATGAAACACCTTTGGTCAGCATTCAACCCAAAGGCAGCAAAAGCGCTATTTTTGGTTTTCATGGAGCCGGAGGCAATGTGATGTGTTTCCAGCCACTGGCTGATCAAATGCCTAAAGACCAACCATTCCATGCCTTACAATCCACCTTGTTTCCCCTGGAAAATCGGACGATTTACGATATGGCCAACGAATACTACTTCGAAATCAGGGAGAAACAGAAAAATGGTCCTTACAACCTGGTCGGCTATTGCCTGGGAGGTTGCATTGCCCAGGAGGTTGCTCAACAATTCCGCAATGCCGGTGAAGAAGTGCGCCTCATTTTGCTGGACTCCTACCTGTTAAAACGCTGGCAGATTGCTCTCTGGAAAAACTGGACAAAAGCGGTCTTCAGGATTTTTAAGAAAAAAAATAAGCAAAAGTCCGGAGATTTTCCGCTGAGAGAGAAGTTCCGTTGGAAATTGTTTCAAGATTACGTCAACGGAATAGTAGAGCTACATGGCAAGAAAGCGTCAATTCCCTATCACAAATATCGCCGCTTGGATTCGGTGGATAGGTACCAACTGGTCACAGCTGAACTAAATCGAAAAGGTTTGCTGAATTCTCCCATCGAAATGGAAACCTTGGTCAAAGAGTTTAAAGAGTTTGAAGCAAACAATTTAGCACTGCTGCAATACACGCCCCAGCCCTATGAGGGCGAAACTCTGCTGATTACCGCTGAAGAGACTTATCACCAACCTGGTATCTACTCCAACGAAGATCACGGATTCGCGACAACCAATTCCCGATTGGAAATAAAGCAGGTACCCGGGAATCATTTTTCAATATTAACAGAGCCTTATGTTGAGTTCGTGGCAAACATCATTAAGGAAAAACTCGGAAGAAAGAAGGATAGCTAATCTTTAAAAACATTGCCGAACAACCTGCAGGGCGGGTGACTCACACCCGACCTGCTTTTTTTTCAACAAAGCCGCCGATACTTTCAGTAAATCCAAATGCTTCATGCCGAAGTCCGAAACGGAACAGGCCTTCACAACCCGCTTTGCTCCAAGGGGAAGATAAAAACCGTTTTTCGGGACAACAAATAACCGATTACAGATCAACCTTATTATAGCAGATCCGGCTTTGACTTAGTTTGTTCCTGACTAAGAGAACTAAAAAATCTATTGCCACACGGTTGGGATCGGTGATCGGTACAAAATATCCCAATTCTTGCGTTAACATCATGCTGACCCTTTCCGCAATCCCAATGAAGCCGGTGCATCCAAGGATAAATGATTGAGAGCCGTCTTGACTGATGGCTTCACAGCATGCTTCAAAAACCAATTTTGAGACTTTATCCGCATCTTGTAGATCCTGCACAGGACAATTGATGGACCTGATAGATGCAAAGTTATTCTCCAGCCCGAAGGTTTTAATGTGCTCCAGTTGCATGGCAACAGTGCTGCCTAGAATTGTAATGATCGAGAACTTCTGAGAAAGCATCATGGCAGTAAAGGCACTAGCTCGAAAGCCACCAATTACCGGTATATCCACAACTTCCCTTGATGCTTCGACACCGCACATATCAAAGTCCGTCACAAATATACCGTTAAACCCCTCCTCTTCGGTTTTTTTGGCAAGGTTAACCACGGCTAATGCATTTTCTGTTAAATTATACCTATTCTCAATACAGTCGTTTCCCTGGTCTATGTTTTTTACATCAACACTAAAGTCATCCGGAATCACCGGTTTCACGGCATCTTTTATTCTTTGGTTAAAAGCGGTCGTGTTGGCCGGGACGATTATTCTAATCTTGTATGGCTTTTTCGTTTCCATTGTTGATTCTCCAATCAGGTTCATATTACCAGATATCCTCAATTTTTTTGTATTTGCCTGCATACCCCAGGTTTACGAGTGCTTTCTTAAAACTCTTCATGAGTGATCCTTCTTGCTGCCTTGCTTTGAACAAAGGCTGCGCGATTTTGTCTTCCTCGACTTTTCGAAGAGCTTCGTTTGCTGCAATACCTATTACAGTAACGGTTTTACCTTTAAGCTCTTTCACCAGCTTTCCGTCAGGACCTAACAGGTCACCATTGGAATAAATCTTCTGTTGATCATCCACAAAATAAGCAATCGAATCAGGTGCCATGGCTATCGGACTGGTGGAAGAGGAATTCCAAGCCAGAAGCGTTTCGTTTTGAAAAATACCTGTGTATTCTTCAGTGTTCGATTTGTTTGTCAAAACGATTGTCCCGTGGTCAAAACCACCCTCGGTAACCGTTTTGCAACCTTTTTCCTGGAAAGTACCTTCAAACATTTTGAAAGCCTTTAAATCAAATCGCTCTTTGAGGAATGCAATCATTCCATCGGCATCGTTACCGTCAATCATTTTTCCGGTCTCAAGAGCCCTGGTTACTGTTCCTCCAATTTGAACGGCTTTTCGTATTTCTTCAGTGTTCATCACCCAGATGGCTAAGCCGGCAATCTGGTTAAATTCGTTTAGGCCGATGATCGGACGTGCCAAGTTTTCTATGGCTTCCGCAGCACTCTCCTGGGCTTCTGATCCGTGGCTATCAAATCCGCCAATGTTCAGATCGATGTAATATCCGCTGCTGTTTGCCAAAACGGTTGGATTAACGGAAATGCCGGCTGCTGCAAATGTCAGCATGGTGAGTTCGGGAACAGCTCTCCCCGCTCCGTCACCATCAACGACGGTCAGATTTAGTTTACCGGCTACCAGGCAAGGCACAGACAGACTAAGTGCTCCCGTCTCAACAGGCACCAGGTATTTTAATGTCTTTCCTTCTTGTTTCAAACTTCTTTGGATGTTTTCAACCGCGTGAACAGCAGCCCTTGGGTATTTAGCATTTTGTAGCGCTTCCGGTGCTCCCATGTAGGCAACAACCACACCATAGCTGTTTTCTGTGATTTCATCCTTGGAAACCATGCTAAACGAGGGGGTATCTGAATGTGAATAGTAATCAGATTTTACAAAATGATCGACGAGGTTCTTGGCGGAAGAGTAAGTGCCACCACCACCACTGGCAAGAAGACAGGCTCCTTTGAGGATGTCTTGCAGGTCTTTCTGGTAATAAATCTGTTGATTTTTCATTTTGAATCTCTCCTTTACAGCTGGTTATGTTACAATAGAGGCTGACATGTTTTTAAACCTGTCAACCGCTCTTTGAAAATCCTCAAAATCTGTTTCAACAGGGAATTTAGCGATAACGGATGACAGGGTGTCAACAGCATCCTGATGTTTTCCGTTGTTGAATTGCAGATTTGAGAGATTTAAACTGGCATGCAATTCTGAAGAAAGCGCTCCTTGCTTGATTGCAATTTCATTTGCATTAAAAAAATCAGCTTCTGCCAGATCAGTCTTCTTAATATTGAGATTGAATTTCCCTCTCAGACAGATCAGGTTGCTGAGATAGCAGAGTTCATGTTGTTTTTTACACACCGCAATGCCTTTGTTAACAATTTCAAAGCCTTTCTTATGTTCTTTAATTTGGTAGTAGATGTTTCCCAACACCAACGCATACATGGAATGAAATACAATTCCACCATCCCTGTGCATCGTGTTGTATCCCTTTTCTATTAGATCGATTCCCCGCTCCTGGTCCTGGGTAGTCGCTATATAAAAGCCCACAAATATCAACCCTATCCCCAAATAAAAGGGAAAGCTCTTCTCACTGGATAGACTGACTAATTTTTCCGCGAACTGATAACATTTTTCATGATTACCATACAAATACTCCACCCAAGCTCCTGCCTGTAGAGCGATAGCCGTGCTGAACGAGTGATCAATATTCTTTGCATGGGTTTGTAACTGAGAAAGAGCGACCCGCGATTTCTTAAAATCTCCTACCTGAAATGAGACAAGAGATTGTATCATCAGATACAAAACATAGGGATCATGCCCATAGTCAAGAATAAACTCGTTGCCTTCGTCGTAGAGGGACACAAACTTCCCCAGGTTTTGGCCGGCCTGTTGATGTTCAGCTAACCAAAAATAGGTATTGGCTAAAGCTAAAAACGCTTGAGATCGAATATAGGGACTTTTGGCAACATCACCGGCAGCCAGGAAGTCCCGGGCGGCATCAAGCGCTTTCAAAAGATCAAGTTTGACCAATAAATCCACCCAGTCACCAAAACTCACCGTCGAAAGCGAATCAATTTTATTGATGGATTTCCCTGTTACTTTCGCCTCCTTGTAAATACTGGTAACCTGTGGATGATTCCAGCCATGAATAGTCCGCAGGCAGACACATAATCGCAACAACATATCCAGTTTTATTTCTTCCAACTTATGAGAACAGGGGTATTTATTGAGAAACTCGATGGCTTTTTGAAAATGACCGGCCGCATCCTGGTATTGAGAGCTGGTCATCGCTTTCTCGCCTTTAATACTGAGTTCGTAAATTTGATTGATGTCCGAATCAAACACTTTTAAACGTCGTTCTATAAACTTTCTGTGAACACCCAGTTTTCTTGCCGCTTCACTCTTATTGCCGCCAGATTCGGCCATAGCTTTGTTGATCAGGTTAAATTCAACCGCACTCAACTTGTTTTTGAAATCAAGGTTAAGAACATTTTTTGTGACAGAATCCAAAATTTTGAATGACTCCTCTTTCTTGTCAGAAATGTACTCTTCCAGTACGTCTTCCGAAACCGGATTTTCGTCACAAAGCACTGCAATACGATCTATAGTGTTTTTCAATTGCCGGACATTTCCAGGCCACCTGACTTGTTTGAGTTTTTCTATTGCAGCCCGGGTAAATCCGAAAGGTTGTTTTTGATTGCTGCAAAAGCTCTCAACCAATGCGGGAATATCTTCACATCGATCCTCCAACCCCGGTATTTCTAATTTGAACACATTCAACCTGTGGTAAAGGTCCTCCCGAAAATGATTGTCCTTCACTCGCTGCTCAAGATCCGAATGTGTTGCTGCAATAATTCGTCCTTTAAAGACCTCCTGGCGTTCGGATCCGACAGGTCTGAACTTTCTCGTCTCTATAACCCTCAGTAATTTGGCTTGCTGAGACATGGGCAGTTCTGCAATTTCATCAAGAAAAAGTGAACCATAACCAACCAGTGAAAAATAGCCCTTGTGCCTGTTGGTTGCACCTGTGAAAGCCCCTTTCTCATGCCCGAACAGTTCCGACTCAATCAGTGATCCGGGAATCGAACCGCAATTGACATCAATAAAAGGCTCTTTTGGAAATTTACAGAAATGATGCAGCAGGTTTGCTATCTCCTCTTTTCCTGAACCAGTCGGGCCTGTAATCAAGATAGGAAAGTCCGTTACTGCTATCCGTTTTACCATTTCGATCAACGATCTCATTTTTGCTGAAGGGCCAATGATTACTCTCTTGTATTCGTTAAGTTGAAACTTCTCAGTGTAATCCGGCAGGCAAGAGTCACTATCGGGAGCCGCTTTTTTTCTTGTTTGATCTTTATTAATCATATTTGAAGATTCTTAAAAAAATTGAACAACTTGAATAGATTGGAGAAATCAAGATCGAATTACCTTCAGCTTCATATTTTCATGAGATGCTAAATATTACTTTAAAATGAGTAATCATTGTCTATAAATTTTTTTAGCTTGAAATCGACAAAAGACGATTAACAAAGCCTCCGGCTTTTGGCCGATTTCGACCATCCTCATCCTGGTGGGATGGACGCATCCGTCCATCCCGATTTCCGGATTCTCCCACTTAGTTCAATAATAACAAAAGGTTATTATAAGGAATGGTTATAGCAAACTTATCTTATGTATGGAAAGCAGTATCCAAAGTAAAAAAAGCTTTCAACACCCTTTAGTTGAACAAAGATATGATAACGGTTTCAAATTGGGCATCATACCAAACCCTGTCGGCAGATATCAGTCGTATCGATTTGCTGGTTCGATCACTGGTGCATGACTCCCGCCGGAAATATTCCGAAGAAAAAGGATTTAAAGGGTTGTATATATCGGAAGGAGAAATCGACGAGCTGCTCAGTGCATCTTTGGATACGGAACAGAACTCCGGAAATCGGAGTTTGGATCTGGAAGCAGCTTTTTCAATCCCGCTGCAATGTAAACGTCTTTTGCACATTCAAAATCGCTTTGATTTATCGGATTTCGAAATAAATCTTCTGCTGATTTGCCTGGTACCCGAACTGGATCTCCGCTATGAACGATACTTTGCCTATTTGCAGGATGATATCACCAAAAAAAGTCCGACTGTAGACCTGGTTTTGCAAATCTTATGTCCCACCTTCAACCAAAAACTTGAAGCACGGTCCTTTTTTCATACAGACAGCCGTTTATTCAAATATCAGTTTCTTATTCAGATGCCCGATCCTGCCCGGCCCAATACACCCCTGCTAAATCGTTTTCTAAAAATCAGTGATCGCGTCATTAGCTATCTGTTAGGAAGTGATGCTCCGGAATATCAAATTTCTCCTTACACCACTCGTATCACTCCAACAGTGACATTAGATTCTTTGCTGTTGTCAGACAGCTTAAGGATTCAAGTTAAGGGTTTGATGGACACTAATATCCAAGTCTTGGTTTTGCAGGGTGTCCGCGGAACAGGGAAACAAACCCTGGTGAAAGCATTGTGTAACCAACAGGAACTCGATGTTCTGGTGGTTGATTGCAGAAAAATTATTGAAGATAAACAGGCCGATTACCGGCACATCATTTTGCTAATTTTTAGAGAAGCCTTATTAAACGAGTCAGCCGTCTACTTCAAAAACTTTGACTCATTGCTGGAAGAGGAACGCTCATCGGAAAGAGATTTCTTAATCCAAATGATATCGGACCAACAAGTATCGACGTTCATTTCGCTTGAACGTGAATGGGAACTGGTTCACACCTCACTAAAAAAGCCATTCTTGCTGTTAAATCTGCCACTGCCGGATTACAACCAGAGAGTTGAGCTCTGGAAATCCTGCTTAAAGCAGGCATTGGTCGGACATGACATTGTTATTAACCATGAAGAACTGGCCGGCAAGTTTAATTTCAGTTTTCGCCAGATTCATGACGCGGTCAGATCAGCCCAAAGCATGACTGTCATACCCGGCCCGAATAACAGAAAAATAAGCATCTCGGATCTGTATGTTGCTTGTCGCAATCAATCCGGTCGTAATCTATCAAAACTGGCTCAAAAGATTGAAGCGAAATATCAATGGAAAGACATTGTACTACCGCTAGACCAGCTAAGCCAGCTCAGGGAAATATGCGATAGAGTTACCTATGGCGGGTTGGTATATGAAAAATGGGGATTCGATAAAAAATGTGCCCAGGGCAGGGGGATCAACGTGCTGTTTTTTGGGCCTTCCGGTACAGGTAAAACCATGGCGGCTCAAGTAATGGCAAGTGAACTGGAACTTGACCTTTTCAAAATTGACCTGTCCAGGGTGGTTAGTAAATATATTGGAGAGACTGAGAAGAACTTATCTAAAATCTTTAACGAAGCTGAAACCAGCAACTCGATTCTGTTTTTTGATGAAGCGGACGCCTTGTTTGGCAAACGCTCTGAAGTCAGAGATGCCCACGACCGGTATGCAAATATTGAAATAAGCTATCTCCTCCAACGCATGGAAGAGTACGGAGGCATAGTAATACTGGCTACTAATCTCAGTAATAACATGGATAGTGCTTTTGTCAGAAGGCTACATTTTTCAATTGAGTTTCCCTTTCCTGACCGGGACTATCGGCTTCAAATCTGGAATCGAATTTGGCCGGAAAACATACCGTTGAGTTTGAACCTGGATCTGAATTTCATGGCCGAAAAAGTAAAGGTTGCCGGCGGCAATATTCATAATATTGCCTTAACGGCAGCTTTTTATGCGGCCAAAAACAACGGACCGATTACCATGGAGAATCTCATTTATGCAACACGCAGAGAGTACCAAAAAATCGGAAAAATGTTAACAGAGGACGACCTCGGGGGGGTTGTCAATTAGTTAAGAGATCGTTTTAGGGTATTGATTCACCACGAAAACACGAAGGACACGAAGTTTTTTATGTAAAAGCATTTAAGCACAAGAATCATGAATCGTTGTAAAACCAGAAAAGACTGACATGGGAGATCAAACCATTATTAAGGACTTGGATAGTTCTTTGAAACTGATGTTGGAAAAAGAGATCAAGGATGTTTCTATCAGTTTCGTGACACCGGATGACAAGTTTTTGTCCACCAACCAGCCTTCGTTACCGGCCATCGATCTGTTTCTCTACGATATCAGGGAAAACAGGGATAGACGGTACAACGAGTATACCATGGAAAGACAGCCGGACGGTAGTATCATCAAAAGACCGCCGTCCGTCCGCATCAATTGTTCCTACTTGGTAACTGCTTGGAGTAAGAACACCAACAATCCGATTGAAGACGAGCATTACCTGTTGGGAAGGACGATGGCTGTCTTGGTCAGTAACCCCAAGATTCCGGACGATGTGCTTCAGGGGTGCCTGGTTGATCAGGAGTTTCCGCTGCCTGCGATATCATTGCAACCAAGTAATCTCCACAGTCCCAGTGAGTTTTGGCAGGCAATGAAAGGGACCCCCAAAGCGACTCTTCATTATACAGTGACCATTGGAGTTAGACCTTCCGTTAATGAAGTAAAGGCCAAGCCGGTTACAGAAAAGACAATCAAAATCAAACAACTACACAGAGAAGGAGGAAACTCAGGTGGGTACTGAAAACTGGATGGTCATCAACCGGAAAGTATCGATAGCCGGACGGGTTCTGGATTCTATCAGCAAAAACCCTCTTCAGGGCGGACTAATCACAATAGAGAGCAGGTCGTTTAAAAACATCACTGTCAGCGGAGGGGATGGGGCCTATTATTTTCTGGATGTTCCCAAAGGCAACTATAAAATGACTGCGCGAACTCCCTCGCATCAATTGATGTACGGAACCTGGGAAAAAAATGATATAGACCTTCCGATCAGTGACCAGATTCAACGAATCAATGTCAATATTGAACTGGCTCCAACCTGTTTAAAAGGGACCGTCCGAAACGACCAAAAAGAACCGGCTCCTGTAGATAATGCCATGGTAAGACTATGGGGAAATAGTGAGGGAGTGGTATGCGACCGGAACGGGAATTATCTGTTGGAACCCATCATGTCCGGGAATCCTATGATTGAAGTATTTGCAAAAGGTTACGAGTCACAACGACTCACCGTTAGTGGTGTGGAAACAGGTGAGACCAGGCAGTTTGATATTGTACTTTTAAAAACAAAAAAACAGAACCTGATGCAAGGAGATAAATAGAAAGCGTTAATCAAGCGATCTTCAGAACGGGGAAGCCGGCTTTTTGAAAATTGTTTCCCGAATACCCGGGTTTAAGGGGTTCAGTGAAATAAGCCGTCATTATTAAATTTAAAACGTAAAAGGAGGAAAAAGTATGGCCAGTTACCTATCACCGGGCGTGTATGTTGAGGAAGTTTCATCGGGTACTCATCCCATAGCCGGAGTGAGCACGAGCACTGCCGGATTCATCGGCTGTTTCAAAGCCTGCATGATGTTGGATGTTGTCACAACCCCAAATGCCGATAACAAGACAAAGGTCTTCAACTTTACCAAATCGGCAATACCTGGCCCTGGTCAGGAATTTCCCGTGGATATCAGTGAAGGAGGATTTTCGGTTAAAATCGGCGAAGTCGATGTGATTGGCGGTGTGGAGTTGAACTCTAACAACGTCACCTTTACCGATCCACCGGAGTCGGACCCCATTGAAATCAGCTACAGTTATGAAGATGGGGGGAAAGAAAAGCCGGTAACGGATACTTTCAATGCTGATAACCAAACGGTTAAGTTCGGACTGTCCCAAACCCCTAAAGATCCAAAAAAGCTGGTGGTGAAGGTCGGAAATATCAAAAAGAAAATCGATAAGGATTTTTCCGTTAGCGGTAAAAACGTCACTTTTACCAAAGCCCCGGAATCACCGGTTGTGAAAGTATCCTACTGCGCAAACATGGAGAATGAAGGGTTCAGTGTCATCTATCCTGAAGTCACCGAAACGCTCAAGATCAAAGGCGATGGTGTCAAAACCCAGTTTCTTTTGGGAAATTCCCCGGTGCTGACATCCTCCGACTCTTTTTCAGTTTCGTTTACCGGTGGTGGTGATACCGGTGATACCTCACTTGTTAATGATCAACCACAGGCCGGACAATCAGCCCTCAAATTTACCACACCTCCGGGTGAAGGAAAAGAAATTGTTGTTAGCTATCACCCGGCTTTCAAACCGGTTGAGTCTGGAACAGTCAAGCTTTGCACCAATTTCTCCCAGTTTAAGGGATATTTCGGGGATTTTTCACTATGTCCTCAACATAACAACCTGGTTCACGGTGTTTACGGATTTTTTAACAACGGTGGAACAACTTGTTATGTGGCCTGGGAGGATGAAGAATCCAAAGTCGAGGAAATCCTGACCCGTTTTGAAGCGATTGATGATATCTCCATCATTTGTGCCCCTGGCATGCAGAGCCTGGATGTGTACAACAAGATTGTGACGCATTGCCAGACCAAAACCCAAAGCTGTTTTGCCGTTTTGGACACCAAGGAGAAGGTGGATCAAATTACGGATCTGACCGACTTCGGGCAGGATGGTGTTCCCCCGAAGTCAGATTACGCGGCGGTTTATTATCCTTGGATTCAGGTGATGAATCCTGCGGACAATCGAAAAATATATATTCCGCCCAGCGGTCACATGGCAGGAGTTTACGCCAATGTCGACAGCACCAGGGGAGTGTACAAGGCTCCGGCCAATGTCACCATCAACGGTGTTTTAGGTTTGCAATACAAGATCAGCAAGGCAGAACAGGCTTTGCTCAATCCTGAAGGAGTGAACTGTATCCGCAACTTGAACAATCAAAACCTGGTTTGGGGAGCTCGCACCATAGGCGGAGATTCCCAGGGAGAATGGAAGTATATCAATGTCAGACGCTTGTTCATCTACCTGAAAAAGTCCATTGACGAGGGAACCCAATGGGTTGTGTTTGAACCGAATGACCGATCCTTGTGGGCAAAAATCACCAGAAACATCACGGCTTTTCTGACCACAGTCTGGCAGTCCGGAGCTCTGTTCGGCAGCACAGCCAAGGAGGCTTTCTATGTGAAATGTGATGATGAGACCAATCCTCCTGAAGTCAGGGATTTGGGACAGGTTATTACCGAAATCGGTGTGGCCCCGGTGAAACCGGCGGAGTTTGTCATCTTCAGAATCAGCCAATGGGCCGGTCCTAATGCGACCTGATAAGGAGTAACTGATGAATCTTGCACCAGGTGTATATTATCAGGAGATCCATCAACCGGAGCCCCCGAAAGACTTACGAACAGGAGTTCCGGGTTTTATTGGGTTTGCAGATCAATCGCATACGGCGATTGAACGTTGTGGTATAGCTCGTATGTTTTCCAACTGGAGCGAGTTCGTGCAGTTTGCCAATGAGGTTTGGGATTCGCCAAATAAACGATACCTCTATCACGCGATCAAGGGATATTTCGAAAACCTGGGAGATCTCTGTTGGGTAGTGGTGATGGCAATATCGTCACAAACAGAAATGATGACTGAACTGGCCAGGGGACTCAATTTGTTGGACACCACGGATTCAGCCGACTTAGTTTGCGCTCCCGGGATTATGCAATCAGTTCCTGATAATCAAGCCGTTTCGGAAGATGATGTGTTGAATATGCAATCGATGATTCTGGAGCATTGTGCAAAGCAGGGAGATCAGTTTGCCATACTGGATGCCTTGCCGGGTTCTGATTTAAGCGAGGTGCTGGAGCAGCGATCCCGTTTGTCCGGCGCTAATGGGGCTCTGTATTATCCCTGGATTAGCACGCTTGAAGCTGAATCCGAATCTTTTTTACCACCTTGCGGTCACATAGCAGGTATATATGCCCGGTCAGATAGACAGGCGGGAGTGCAAAAGGCACCTGCCAACGAGATTTTGGAAGGGGTTTACAACCTGGAAGTCAATGTAAACGATTCTCAGCAAGGCCGGTTAAATCCGGTGGGGATTAACTGCATTCGATCCTTCCCCGGTCGGGGTATTCGCATCTGGGGAGCACGAACCCTGAGCAGTGATTCGAACTGGAGCTACGTGAATGTTCGGCGGCTGTTTATTACCATCGGGCGCTGGATTTCGCGCAACCTGACCGATAAAACCTTTGAACCCAACAACCCCCAATTATGGACAGCGATCGAAAGAGACCTTAATGCTTATTTTAGTGAGCTTCACCAGACGGGAGCCTTCCAGGGCGAGACTCCGGAACAGTCGTTTTATGTGAAGTGCGACGAGGAAACCAACCCACCCGAATCAAGAGATTTGGGCCGGGTCGTAACCGAAATCGGATTGTCACCCTCTGTACCAAATGAGTTTATCATCGTTCGTATCATCCATAGTGCGGAAGGAATTACCACGGAGCTTCAGCAGTAATAAAGCGAACCCGGATTCCTGTCCGGGTTGGAGGGAAAAGTAACATAATTTGTTTTTGCTAAGTAATTCATTGATCAATCATTATTGAGGAGAACATCATGCCTGCAGAAAGAAAAGATCCCTATTCCGCGTATAATTTTAAAATCGAGATTGACGGTATCACCAGAGCCGGGTTTCAGGAATGCTCCGGGTTAGATTCCAGCCAGGACCCGACCGACTATCGTGAAGGTGATGAGGGGCTGACCACCCGCAAACTGCCGGGATTGGTCAAGTATTCCAATATTTCTCTGAAAAGGGGAATTACCGATGATACAGACCTATGGAATTGGAGAAAAAAGGTGATGGATGGCGGTGTGGAACGAAAAAACGGCTCCATTGTCTTATTGGACGATAAAGGCGAAGAAAAGCTGCGCTGGAATTTCCGGGAAGGATGGCCCTGTAAATGGGACGGACCAAGCCTCAATTCAACAGGAACCGATGTGGCGGTTGAAACACTTGAAATCGCCCACGAAGGATTGGAGAAAGCATAAATGTTAAATACAGAATTCCCGTTCACACTTCCCCACGGATATATCGACAGTGAGGGAGAATTACACCGCGAAGGAGTGATGCGAATGGCAACGGCGTTTGATGAGATCGCCCCTTTAAAAGATCCCCGGGTACAGGCTAATCCCGGTTATCTCGTGATCATCCTTCTTGCCAGGGTGGTCACCAAACTCGGCAGTCTGGATCAGCTAAACCCCAAGATGGTTGAAAGCCTGTTTGCGGGAGACCTATCCTACTTACAAGACCTCTACCAGAGAATAAACCTGAACGGGCATTCAAGGTTCAATGTGTCCTGCCCTCACTGCAAAGGTGATTTTGAAGTGGAGACCGACAACACGGGGGAGGATTTTTCCGCTACCCAATAAGCAAGATTTACCGGGAAGTGGCGTATATCGCATTCCATTTTAACTGGGACTACCATCGGATCATGCAAATGGAGCATCAAGAGCGTCATTCTTGGGTGGCGGAGATCGGGTATATCAATCAACAGATGAATGAACAGTCGAATATTTAAGGATTGACATGACAACACTTGGCTGGAACCTGGCTTTCTCAGCAGGCAAGGGACTCCTCGGTATCCGCATGGACCCCTATGAAGGATTTAATTTTTTTGTCGAAATACAGGGCCTGATCATTGGAGGATTTACCGAAGTAAGCGGGCTTTCGGTTGAAACCGGGGTGGAAGACTACCGGGAAGGAGGCCTGAACGATCGTGTTCACAAAATTCCCGGTCCAGGCAGCTATCCACAAAACCTTGTTTTGAAACGCGGTATTACTGCAATTGAATCGCTGTGGAAATGGCATCAGGATGTGATGAAAGGCAACATCAAACGGAAAAACGGAACTATTTATGTCTTGGATAATCGACGGATTCCCTACGTCTGGTGGGATTTTGAAAAGGCGTATCCCATTAAATGGAGCGGACCGGATTTTCGTTCGGACAGTCCTTCGATCGCTGTTGAATCAGTGGAGCTGGTGCATCAAGGCATAAAGAAACCAACCTTCAGTAGTGTCTGGTCTGCAGGTAGAGCAGTAGTTTCGGCAGCCTCAGATGTTTTTTAAGGAAAATTGATGGAAACGAAACAGCGGCATCCATTACAAAATCACCTTACAAAGCCGATTATACGCCCGGGCGTTGGTAATTTCGGGCTGGCGCGATCAATCCAAAGGCGTGCAAGCTTTCCGTCAAGCCGACACCCTATGCTAAAACCCTGTTTACAAAGAATGGTAACCGGGGAAGCAGCCGGAGCCATTGGCGGACCGATTGTGTATCCGACACCCCCAATACCGGGTATGGATGCTCTGCAGACGGATTCGTTTTCAAAAAACGGGATTGGATCTACCGCTATACAAGGGCAGGCAATGCAGGCCAAATCATCGGGGGAGTGTTCAACAGTCGCCAAACAGCCCGTAGTAACCGGTTTAAACACATCGATCGCTCAAACGGTATCCCATAGTTCTCTTCAAGATTCCAAACTCGGTCGAGATGTAACCCAAACGATTCAACCGGCTGTTATTCAGGGCAAAAGGACAGGATCACCGGTCGGGAATACAGGTAAGGCCGCCAAAATGGAGGGAAGTTCACAACCCTTGGCAACCGGAAACGACAACCGGATTAAACATAAGAAGGTAGCTTCGGAAGGCATTCTGCAGAACCGCCTGGTCAGTCGAGCTGAAATGCCGGGTGTGGTTAACGGCAATGCCATTGGATCAGTCAAAACAGAACAAGCTCTCTCAAGCAGCTTTTTGGCAGGGTATAACAATCTGATCCAACGGCATCCTGCTTTGGAATCCGCCTGGAGCTCAAACAGCGAATCAAAACCGATTGTCCGACAGAACAAACGGGATTTGCCCTTCAATTCTGAAGCTATCGGGAAGTCTGAAACTACCGGGAATCAGCCAAAGGTAGTACAGGCTGCGGTGGCCTCAGAAATGCCAGTCTCTGCTGTCAGTGGGAAAAATCAATCAAAACAGACTGCTAAAACCAATACTCCAAGCAAAAAGAATTCTGTTGTAGAAACACAATCAGTGATGCAACGGCTCGATCCAGGCAATACCGTCAGGGAACAGACCTTACCGGTGATACAACGGCTGGATCCAGGCAATACCGTCAGGGAAAAGACCTTACCAATCCAAAAAAAAGAGAGCGCAAAACCTGTCCTGGCAGCTTCAACCCATTCAATACAAACGTTTACGGATGACCCGGGAAAAAGGAGCGTTCCTTTGCCCACTTTTTCGGAACACCCGGTGGGGGAATCACCCAGCAGTAGCCTTATTACCAAATCAAACCCACTGCAACGGAATGCCAATCCATTGGTGCGAATCAAGGCAGGATCTTTTGACAATCCCCTGACCGGCAATCAACACGGTGTCATTAAAGGGTCAACCAATCCTTTTGTCGTCTCCCGAAAAGCTGCTGATAAAAGGATACATTCCCGGAACCCATCTGTTGGAGCCGGTTTGTTTGAATCACCGGTAATTCAGAGAACCGAGCATTCCGGTCCAACCATGGTGGATTTGCCAAGGAGTTTTTCAGACAAAACAACCATGACGGATGTTCCAAGGAGTTTTTCAGACACAACAACTATGACGGACTTGCCCTGGACCCCTTCGGAAAAAACGGCAAAAGAAGAAGCGGAAAAAACAGTTGTTTCGCCGTTTTGTGCCGATAATACCGTAGACGTTAATGAAATCGTGGAGAAAGTGATTAGAAAAGTGACCAAACAAATCGAAACAGAACAGGAGCGCAGGGGAGTCAAGCAATGGCTTTAGAAAAACTTAAAATTCTTGTTGAAAGTGAGGAAAATACCTTTGATCAGGAGATCACCGTGTTGTTTAATCCCAACCAAATCTCGATCGATAAATCCTCCAGGTGGTGTCTCACACCAACAGCTCAAAGAGATACACCAAAATCACAGTTTACTTATGGTCATCCTGCCGGTCTCAACATGGACCTGTTTTTCGATACTTATGAAGCGAAAACGGATGTTCGAAAACACACTAAAAAGATTTTTGAGCTTACCACCATTCAGGAACATGGGGAGTTGCACAGACCTCCCCTTTGCAAATTAGTCTGGGGTGATTTCGACTTTGATGACGACAAATGGGTATTGGTGCAGCTTAACCAAAGGTTTATGGTATTTCTGGAAAACGGCATCCCGGTTAGAGCGACCTTGACTTGTGCCTTTAAACAATGGCGCTCCGATGAAACGGAAGCAAGACTGCTCCAAAAGGCTTCGGCTGATCTGGTCAAATCCTATACGGTCAAACTTGGAGACACCATTAGTGGGATTGCTGCTAAAAAATACAAGAATCCGACTTATTGGCGTTATATTGCCGAAGAGAACAATATTGCCAATCCGCGTTTACTGGAACCTGGTCGGGTGTTAACGATTCCTAAAATTACAAAGGGCTCATCATAGGATCAAAAAAGGAAACAGCATGACGGAATCAATGGAACTTCAGACCCTGGCTCCCGACTTTCAGGTAAGAATAAACGGCACTGACCTGCCTTACAAGACAAGTGCCGATATAACCCGGGTAGCGGTTTATCAGGATGTGGAAGCTCCGGATATGTTTACCCTGGAAATGATTAACTGGGATATGGAAACCCTGGAAATACTGTGGTCAGACGACGACAGTTTTGGTCCGGGTAAAGAGGTTGAAATTCTAATGGGCTATATGGACGACAGGGATAGCTTGATTAAAGGGGAGATTACCGGAATAGAACCCGAATTCTGTGCCAGGGAAACGCCAATGGTTGTCATCCGGGGATACGATCGAAGCCATCGCTTAATGAGAGGATGCAAAACAAGAACATTTTTGCAAATGAAAGACAGCGATATTGCCTCCCAAGTAGCCGGTGAATCTCAATTAAGCGCAGAAACTGATGACACCGGAGTAACTCTCGATTATGTGATTCAGCATAACCAAACGGACATGGAGTTCCTAAAAGACAGGGGATTCCGACTTGGCTATGAGCTGGGGGTGGAAGACAAAACCTTGTATTTTCGAAAACCCAAAATCACTGAAAGCGCCGCTCTGACACTGGACATGGAGAAAAACCTGATGTCGTTCTTCCCCCGGCTCAGTACTATCGCCCAGGTGGACAAGGAAACCGTGTTAGGCTGGGATCCGAAACAAAAAGCTGTTCTAAAAGGCCAAGCGCAATCAGGAGCCGAGTACTCCACGATGGGACAGGACAAATCAGGACCCGCTATGACTGACAATGCTTTTGGTAAAGCTTCACATATCAGAAACAATTGGCCGGTCACCGACCAAGCGGAAGCGGATAAAATTGCCGTGGGCAGGTTTAACAAATCCGCACTTACCTATATAGGAGGCCAGGGAACCTGTATCGGAAACTCCCAGGTGAGAGCAGGGAAGACGGTTGAAATTGAAGGGGTCGGTCAACGATTTGGCGGACTGTACTACATCACCTCGGCGACTCATATTTATGCGCCAAATAAAGGGTATCAGACACAATTTGCTATCAGGAGGAATGCCACGTGATTCTATCAAACCTGTTTACCAACACCGCACCACATCAGCAAAACTACCCGTTAATCGGAGTCTCTGTCGGTGTGGTCACCAATAACCAGGACCCGGATGGCATGGGTAGAGTCAAAATCAGCTATCCCTGGATGTCCGAAGAAGATAATCCTGTTGAAAGTTTTTGGGCCAGGGTCCTGACACCTATGGCAGGAAAAGACCGCGGAATCTATTTTTTGCCGGAGGTGGATGATGAGGTGCTGGTAGCCTTTGAACAGGGGGATATTCGTTTTCCGTATGTGATCGGCTCACTATGGAATGGCAAAGATAACGTACCCGAGAAAAACGATGACGGTAAAAACAATATCCGAATGATCAAGTCCCGCAGCGGAAGTGTTATCCGCCTCGATGATACCGATGGGGACGAAAAAATAGAAATCATCGACAAATCAGGGAAAAACAGTGTTGAAATCAGCTCCAAGGAAAACAGCATCACGATTTCGGCCGACAAGGATATCTCTATTACATCGACCAACGGCAAACTCACCCTGAATGGAAACGGGATCGAGATAAAATCAAAACAGGGCGTGGATATAGAGGCATCCCAAAGCATGAATCTCAAAGCAGGACCGGAAATGGTGATAAAGGGATCACTGGTAAAAATCAACTGATCGGGTTTATATATCCGGTTTGAGATTCCGGAATGGACTAAATCAAGAAAGGAGAGAGATATGGGTCAACCCGCAGCCAAACAAGACGACCAGATTCTGGCAACAGATACTCACATTGTAATGGTACCTGCACCGCCTGGACCACCTGTACCGACACCGCTGCCTCATCCGTTTGTCGGTATCATCAACGGGGAACTGAGCAGTGATGTGAAAATCATGGGAAAACCGGCAGCCACGGTTGACAGTACTGCGGACAATACACCTTCCCATATCCCGACCCCGCCGGGAACGGCGTTTCAAAATCCTCCCGCAAACAAAGGGACAATAAAAATGGGCAGTACAACGGTTCAAATCAACGGAAAAGCGGCAGCACGGGCGGGGGATACGGCTGAGACCTGCAATGACCCTTCCGACATGCCCGTGGGATCAGTTCTCGCTGTCGGTACTGTTTTAATCGGATGATAGAGGAATAACATGAGTTGGGAGTTTTTAGGAAAAGGGTGGCAGTTTCCCATCGAAGCTGATGCTGAAGGAAAAATCGGCGTGGTCGCCGACGTGGAAAACATTGACCAGGCCATCAGGGTGGTGTTGACAACAGCCAAGGGAGAAAGAGTCATGAAACCGGGCTTTGGGTGCGGTATCCATGATTTGGTTTTTGCCGTCAATAGTGCCGGAACCAGGGGAAGGATTGCCTCCGAGGTCAAAAGCGCCCTGCTCAATTGGGAACCCCGTATTAGCGTCTCCGATGTTGCGGTCACCGCGGATGCCGATGAACCCAACAAATTGTTGATTAATATTGACTATAAAGTAAAAAGCACTAACAGCAGATTCAACATGGTTTACACGTTTTATCTGGAAAAAGGCAATCTCCTATGAATCGAACAGAGTCGACAGAATTGTCGCCGGTCATTGATTACCGAAAACAAACGGACATTGAACAACAGGTAACCAGTGCCTTAAAAAAACAATTTAAAGGCACCCGGTATCAGAACTTTGATCCTGAAAGCGGGTTTAATCCGGCTTTGAGAGCGGTATTCGGCCGTTTCATGAAAATTATTATCGAACGTTTAAACAAGGCGCCCAATAAAAATTTTTTGGCTTTCCTTGACCTTCTCGGGGAATCCAGGACACCTCCTCAACCGGCGAAAGTTCCCTTGAAATTCGAACTGGCCGCCGGAAGCAGCGGCAGTACTGTGGTTCCTGTTGGAACCCAGGTCGCAGCACCTCCACCGGAAGGTTCTTCGGAGCCGATCATTTTTGAAACGGAAAAAGAACTTGTGGTGAGTGCGGCCGATTTATGTCTTTTATACGTTCAAGAGCCAACAAAAGACACCTACTCCGATTATGGCCTTTTTCTGAATGCCGTTCAGGACACGGATTGCCGTTTATTTCGGGGTGAGTCACCTGTCGAACACTACCTCTATATCGGTCATCAAACGTTGTTTGGATATCGCAACATTTCAACGTTAACCATTACACTTGACCCGGACTTTTCCGAGTTTGCCAATCCCCTAAAAGTCAAATGGCAGGCTTGGAATGGGCAAACCTGGCAGGATCAGGATTTGTCAGGAAATGAGAAGAAAATCGAATTTAAAAATCCGGTTTCCGTCCAGCCCTCCATCATAAATTCCGTTGACAGTCGCTGGATCAGGTGTAAATGGCTGAAACCGGTCATCAAACCGGTTCTTGATCAACCGATAACCGGAATCAATCTTTGTGTAACACTGGATCAAAATGATCTGGCAGCGGAAAACCTGTTTTTCAACGACCTAAAGCTGGATGATAGTAAGGATTTTTGCCCCTTCGGAGAAAAACCCAAATTTGGAGACGTGTTCTATGTTTCCAATGATGATGCGTTTTCCATACCCGGAAACAAGACAACCTTATCGATCAAACTCACCGATGAAAAATCGTATCCGCTACCTCAGCCGTCACCGGATCTGGAGCTGGCTTGGGAATATTGGCAAGGCACCGGGTGGAGCATCATCAGACAAGAAAAATATAGCGAACCTGCACCTGAGACTTTAACTAAATCCGGTGACATTGATCTCGTTTTTGAAAATACACCGCAACCAAACCTGGTGAATGGTGTGGAGGCATTTTGGGTCCGGGTGAGAATTGTGGCCGGCAACTACGGAACTGAAGCGCACTACCGGGAAAAACTGCAATTCACCGTTGACAGTGAGATAGCAAAGCCACTCTTAGACGAACTGCCATCAAGCTCCGAGGCTCCAAAAAGGCTGACAGAGATCACACATAAGCAGGTCCTGCTGGATGCCTTTGCCAAGGCAGGAATCGAGATTTCCGCAACAGATCCATTTTCGATCATCACCGGGATCAGCACCGACATGTGGAATTTGACCATCAAAGTCAATACTCCCCAACCCGGAACCATCCAGACCTATCTTTTGGTTAAGGAGGATTCGGGAAGCCTCGTAGTTTCAGGTCAGGAAGTCTCCGGCTATCACTTGATTCCGGCTTCCTTTGCACCACCTTCATTGGAAAAAATATCTATCGGTTACCAGACGAATATTGAGGATCAGGCTGAATCGGTATTTGCGTACGATGATTTTGCGTTTTGCGGCACTTGGGATCCGAGCACCCCGGGAAAAAGCACGGTTCAACCGTTTGTGCCGATGCAGGATAAGAAACCGACTCTTTACCTGGGGTTTGATCCGCCGCCCGGCAAAGAGTCTCTTCCCAATCAGCCGGTCTCCTTGTTCTTTAATGTATTGGACAAGGTTTACAGCCAGGAACTCCCGGATTTTGAATCCGCAACCGATCCGTCATCCGATGCCCAACTTTCATGGGAGTATTGGAACGGTGAAGGCTGGCAACATTTAATCGTGGTGGATGAAACGGAAACGCTGACACGTCCGGGATTGATTCAATTTATAGCTCCCGTGGACCTAAAGGGAAGCATCAGGTTCGGTGTAGAGAAAAACTGGGTGAGAGTGTGTTATGAGAACCCTGAATCTGGTCTGTTTCAACCGGTTGTTAATGCGGTGATCTTGAACATTACCCAGGCTGTGCAAGCTGTAACCATTAAAAATGAAACGCTGGGCTCCGGAGACGGCAGTGTCGGGCAAAGTTTTAGTACAGCCCGATCCCCGGTACTGAAAGGACAAACCCTTGAGATTATGGAATCGGGCTCCGAATCGACATCACAAGATTCGAATCAGCAACCGGGAGAATGGATTCCCTGGATCGAAATGCCCGATTTTTACGCTTCGGGCTCCCAAGATCGGCACTACCTCATCAACCATTTAACGGGTGAATTAACGTTTGGAGACGGGCAAAACGGTATGATCCCTCCAAAGGGAGTCGGAAATATCAGAATGACAAGCTATTGTGTAGGAGGCGGGTTAAGCGGGAATTGTTCAGTGGGAACGATCAGTCAACTCAAATCATCCGTACCTTATATCAATAGCGTCAGTAACCCTTTAGCGGCAGAGGGGGGCGCCGACTCCGAATCTATACCCTCTTTTCAATCCAGGGCACCCAAATTTCTCAGGCATGGAAATCTGGCAGTGACCACCCAGGATACGGAAGATATGGCAATGCTGGCATCATCGGAAATTGCCAGAGCCAAGTGTGTTCCACTGGTTAATTTATCCGAAGATCCCACGGGACGGAAAAAGAAACCGGGCCAATTAAGTATCATTGTTGTCCCCGATTCTGACAGTCCTATGCCGCAACCCGGCGTAACCTTGATGCAAAACACCTGTGATGCACTCAAAAAAGTTGCCCTACCTTTGATTGATGTTTGGGTGGTTGGACCGGTTTATTTGAGAGTCGATGTAGAGGTAAAAATTATTGTTTCCTCTTTGCAGGGTGCCGGAGATCTTGAGAAGGAACTAATAGCAAGGTTGGATCGCTTTCTACATCCCTTAACCGGCGGAGAAACCGGGGAGGGATGGGCATTCGGCAGAGTTCCTCAAAAATCGGATCTGTATACGGTTATCGGATCAATTCCGGATGTTGACCATATTGAATTCCTGGATGTTTCATTGAAAAATAACATGCCCGAAAGCAACACGGAATCCACCTTGGAGGAGATTGAGAAAGCAAAATTGTTTCTTATTTGCCCGGGCCGCTACACGATAGAAATGGCCCTTTTTGAATCTTCAGACTAGCGTCCGGTCAACAATGTAAAGTCGCATTGAGCTGAAACCGGGAGATAGGTATTTTGTTACCCGTCCCCTGGTTTGAACCGATTTGAAGCGACAGTCTTGGGTTGACACGACACTGGTTTGATCCCGGCTCAAGTTCAACTTAACCGAAGCAACATTGATTGAGCGGGAGAGTTGAGTAATTGAAATGCACAATCGGAGATAAAAACATGCCCCTGGAACTCCCCAACCTTGATGATCGCAGTTTTGAAGACCTGGTTTCCGAAGGTATTGAGATCATTCCCGAGGTCTCTCCCGACTGGACCGATTATAACGCCACTGATCCGGGCATCACCTTGATTGAACTGTTCGCCTATATCAGCGACATTCTGATCTACAGGCTAAACCAGGTAGCCGATGACAATGTGATTCAATTTTTAAAACTATTGAGGGGACCATTGTGGGAAGGACCTCAACCCGGTGAAAAGCTGACGGATCTGATTAGAAAGACGATGCAAGAAATCAGAAAAACAGACAGGGCAGTAACTCCCGCTGATTTTTGTGAACTGGCATTGAAAGCCGCCGGAAACAGGGTAAGCAGGGCTCATTGTGTGCCGGGGAAAAACCTGGATTTGAAGACAAAATCCCAAAAAACCCGTGAAGGGCATATCAGCGTAGTGATTGTTCCCAACGAAGACGAAAAGGATATCGAAGATCTTAAAAGGACTGTGAAAGAATACCTGGAACCAAGGCGTTTAATAACTACCCAGGTTAACGTGGCCAAGGCAAAATCAATTGAAGTGGATGTTCAACTGACCTTGCACGCCAAGGATGATTTTCCGCTAGATCAGGTAAAAGAAGCAGCAAATCTGGCTTTAAGGAGGTTTTTCGATCCGCTTCTCGGCGGCTTCGATGGGCAAGGGTGGCCCTTTGGCAGAGATGTTTATGTTTCGGATGTCTATAAAATTTTAAACAGGGTAGAAGGAGTGGATTTTACCTCTAAGACTACGGATCAGGTAGAGCTATGGACCAAAGACAATGACCGCTTCATTTTCGATAACGATACGAAACCACCCGCACTGGTTTCGATTCAAATAAATTCCAATGAACTGGTAAAGCCGTTGGAAACTTACAATCTGACAGTGATGTCGGCGTAAAGAAAATATAACCGATGGAACAAACCAAGACCTATACAAGCCAGTTACAGCAATACTTGCCGGCAATATTCCGTGATGAAGAATTTCTGGTGATCTTTTTATCTGCTTTCGAAAAAATCCTGTTAACCAGCAGCTCTCACGATCGTCGAGAGATTGAGTCGGAAGAGGGTTTGGAAGATACGATTGAAAATCTGCATCGCTTTTTTGACCCCGAGATGACACCGGAAAGATTTCTCCCTTGGCTGGCAAGCTGGGCAGCATTGAGTGTTCGTGAGGATTTGAGTCAAAAGCAAAAACGGGATTTTATTGCCAACATGGTGCAATTGTATCGTCGCAGGGGAACGAAGGAAAACCTGCAAAAGCTTTTGAATATCTTTACCGTTGTGGCACCAACCATAACGGAAGCCTCAAGCTCACCGGAGTTTCAGCTGGGCGTACATTCAACCCTTGGATTGGATGCCTACGTCAGCGGTGGCAGACCATACTTTTTCGATGTCAGCATATCGTTTCGCACCTTGGTTTGCCCCGGAGAAAAACTGCCCTTGGCTTTTCAGCTACAGGATCAGTTCGAAAAACCGGTGTGCGCAATGGAAGATATCTCAATCCAAATAGTCCTAACACCCGATCATGGCACCATCTTAGCTGCCGATAGCACCGCGCTTACAAAAAAGGCAGGGATGTACATCCTGGAAATCCCGAAAGGATTTTCCTCTGCTGTCGTCCTTTACGAAGCGGATGAAAAAGCTGAGAACATCGTACTCACAGGTGAAACAAAAAAGGGATTAAAGCTTCAACAATCGTTTGATGTCAGGGGACCCAGTAGCCGTAAAGCCTCCCAACTGGCAATTATCAGCTCAACCACGGTTTGCAGGGGAGAGTTACTGCCATTACTCTTTCAACTGCGAGATGACAAAGGTTACCCGGCTTACCTCTCCAGTGATACCGAGTTTCGGTTAACCCTCGAAAAACAAAAAGGGATTTTGTCGGGTACCGGTTTCAATGGAAACTCATTACCCGATGGCATTGTCATTCCCAAGGCTGTGACTTCGGCCGTAGCCTTTTTTGAAGCGGAATCTGTCGGAGAGACGATTCTAACAGCCGATGCCCTTGACAAGCCAATTGCATCCGCGACCCAAGCGATTACTATCGCTCCCAAACCTGATGAATCATCTCCGTCATCTATCGTGATTAAAAACATGCTGGCTTTTGGCCGTGGGCAAAGCTCATTGGCGTCAAGGCAATACGCTGTAACGAGGGCCTTGATTGAGCAGGAAAAACCCGCTCATACCGATTTTAATTTAAAGCTTGTTTATCCGACCATGCAGTTGGCTGTGCACTCTACCATTGGAGTTGACACCGTACTCGGATCGGCATTCGGCACTTAACCAGAAACAAAAAAGAGAGGATTACCATGAGCAAAAGCATAGAGCTGGACAAATACGTTAACTACTACGATCACCAGTTTTTAACCAAGGAAGAGTTCAATTGCGATCAAAACTTTTTTCTGAACAGCCAACTACTACAAAACGACTTCCTCTACTCGACCGGGGTGATTTACGGTTATGACGTCAGTGATGACGGGAATACGACGCTTACCATCCACAAAGGTATTGCTATTTATCAAGGCGGACAACCCCTCATTTTGAAAGAAGACTATAGTGCAATCGTGGACGATTTGAAGGATGATTCCTTACCGACCAATGCCGGTGATTTAAAGGTTGTCTTAACTTGTCGCTTCAAGCTTTATATACCCTCCGCCGATGATCCCGATTACGATAAGGATCTGCAACAACCCACGCGTCAGCACAGGCGACTGGTTTTTACTCTTTATGATGAAAGCCATGTGCCGGCCGAAGAAATCAAACTGGCAACCATGACACTCCTGGGAGGAAAAACGATCAGCAAATTGGATTGTTCGATAAAAACAACCGGCCGCTACAAGGGAAACCCCCAGGTTAGCCCTGATCGATTGCTCCTGAACAGCGGTAACAAACAATTCCAAATTGTTTGCAATAATGATGGCCTTTTCCTACAGGAACTGAAAAACGGAACTCCCTACAATATCCTGGAGTACCTCAGTCCGACAAATACTAATAGGGGATTAATCTCCCTGGGTGACAGGCAAGGGAACGAATGTGATTTTTATTCTTATCAGTTGGGCTACAAATCCAAACTGGATAGGGTCGGTGATCCTGCAACGGAACTTCCCCATGAAAAAACAGCCAGTGTCAATATGGCTTCAGCAAGTTTCATGAGTGATTCCATTGCCGCGTCATCTTCAGCATCCGGAAATGGGAACCTGGAAGCGTTTGTGTCGGACGAATCCCTTGAAGTCGGGGATGTTGTTTCTCTTGATTCCAAGAGCGAAAAAGTCAGGAAGTCAACTCAAAAAGATGATGCCATGGTGATTGGTGTTGTTTCTTCAGTTCGCTCGACTGTAACCGGCGTATACCTGATTGCAGTATCCGGACGGGTCGAATGTAGCGTGAATGGTGCCGTTAAACGGGGAGATTTGCTAACCACCTCATCAAAACCGGGTATAGCCTCCAAAGCCAAACCCGTCTCAATTAGCGGAACAGAGGTATATAAAGCCGGCACAATAATAGGAAAAGCCTTAGGCTCCAATAAGTCCGGTTCAGGCAGTATCGATGTTTTGGTCATGCTAAATTAGTGTCTGAAGGGAAAATCATTAAACCCTTATCCAGCTTTGTGCCGGATACCGGAAATCAGCTTGAAGATGAACGAGCTATCAGCTGTCAGCTTTCTGCTTAAGGCATTATGAAGACAAGCAAAAACCGGCTGAGAGCTGATCGCTGAAAGCACTGAACCTCGAAACGCCAAGCTGCTTTTAAAACTTTAATTAATAGGGTTTAATCCGGTTTTCGTTCAGACACAAATTAATGAATCATATTCTACAAGGAGATAACAATGTCAGGTCAACCTTTTCCCGGACCGATAATAGCTTACGATGACCCGGAATTAATCCTTTCCAAAGAAGAAGATCCGGATAATGACTCCTGGTCGCTGCAAAACGATTTGAGCAGTCAATCGCTGCTGATTCAATCCCCAAGCGGAGCCACAAAACCACAAGCCGTCATTGACAAATCAGGAAAGCTCAAGGCCGATAGTTTCACAGGCAACGGGGATAACCTTACGGTGACAAGCAGTATTGGAGGAGACGGAACCCTGAAAACCGCTCTCAATGGCCTGAAAACAGACGTTGATGGCAAGGTCAGTGCCAACAGCCCTAAAATCACAGGAACCCTGACAGTATCGGGTTCCGGCAATGAAATCACGGGTCTGACCGGGGATGGCCTGTTTAGCGTCAAACATTCCGGCGAATCCAAGTTTGTGGTGGGAAATGATGACATCGTCAAGCTCAACCACCTCAATATCGGAAACCTGACAGAAAAAATCCCCTTGGATAAACCACGGCTGGATATCAATGGTATTAGCAATATTACAGGTGCGCTTTCCGTAAAACAGCCAAATGAAGGGGCAGACTTTCTCACACTGCAGGATTTTAAAGGGGATCAGATAGTTAAAATCGGAGACAGTAAAATCAATGGTGCCAATATCATCATCAAAGGTGATCGATTGGACTATGATACGCTATGCGTCCAGGATTCTGACAAGAAAAACCTTTTTCATATCAACAACACGGCCGTATTTGCCAGTACCCTGGGAATTGGCAGTTTTGCAACTTCTCCGGACAACGGTACCTTGCATGTCAAAGGTAGTGCCATTATTGAAGGAGGGATTGGAACAGGCTCGGAAGCGGTAAAATGGGAAGTTTTTTCAGATAAAATAAAAAACAATAGCCTGGGCACCCTGCAAAAGGAACTTCCCAACAGTCACATTGATAAAATCATTTCTGTCAAAGGTATGGTGTTTCAGGTTAAGCAAAATGGGAAATTGTTTTTATCACAGCCATTTTATATTCCAACCGAGACAAATAAAGCATTTTGTTACGTTTCAAGTATATGTCGTAACACCAATAACATAGGCTACTCAGGCACGTTAAGGCAGGCCAGCAATGAGGCAATTATGTTGGGCGATGGAGCCTCTGCTGTTGATGATATCTACACCGGTCTTCAAATTACTGTCTATCCTTCTGGCTCAGACCCTGAGACTCGTTTCGTCGAAAGCTACTTTGGCCAATCAAAGAGTGTCAGGATCATTCCTGATCTTATTAATTTACCGGATCCGAATTCAAGATGTGTGATTACAGCAAATCCAAACATCAATATCAACCTATGTTATGGCCCTAACCTAAAAGACGCCATAGTGAAGATTTACGTTTCCTATTCAGTTTGACAATTACGATTGGAATTAGCGGACAACCATGTTTTTAAAACAGTTTTGTTGAACCGTGTTGTTAAACAAAAACCAATTGAATGGAGGAAAACAATGGAAAGATAAATCGAATTAAAATCCATGGATGCCCAGATTCTGGATTTCAAAGCTAGTTATATTGGGTCCACAATGCATGAAATCTATTTGGATTGTTTTTAGCCTACTTGTCCTCAAAAAACAGGATTTGGTAATCACCTGCTTTGATAGATTCCAGTTTGGTGGTTTTTCATTTTTAAACGGAAGTTCATTTATTCTAACAATTAAAACCCCGTCCTGTGGACGGGGTCAGAGGCCATAGGCTTTGCCGTATGGACGACTCAATGATAAAGCCAATAGTTAAGTTGTTCCCGCAACTCTAACTAAGGAGCTAATCAATGAGTCGCTTCAGAAAATTATCACATGCCATTTGGCATTGCCAGTATCATATTGTCTGGGTTCCGAAATATAGATATCGGATACTCAAGGGCGATTTAGCCAATGAAGTAACCCGATGCATAAAGATGTTTTCCGATCAAAAAGGCTGTGAGGTCGTCGAACTCAATGTTCAGATTGATCATGTGCATCTAGTGGTGATGGTTCCTCCTAAAATATCAATATCCAGTTATGTAGGAATGGTAAAAGGAAGAACAGCAATTCGAGTTTTTAATAAATTTCGTCAGTTAAAAGAAAAACAGTATTGGGGGAATCATTTCTGGGCAGAGGGTTATTGCGTAGATACAATCGGCCTAGATGCAGAAATGATCCTCAAATATTTTAAATTCCAAGAACATCAAGAAAAGAGATAAACACCTTTCATTCGAAGAATGGGAACAGCTTCCTTGTCCCTTCCAGGGGCAAGGTAAATTACCCCCTTCTAGGGGTTATCCCAATACCGTACCCTTTGGGTGCGGTTGTTTATTATTAACATTAAAGGAGGTAGAAAATGGGTTGGCAAGAAGAATGTGCTGCGAGTCTCAAAAAAGACGGATTAAATCAATGCTCCAAAGTTCATTGTGATGATCTGCATGATTATACTCATAGATGGTGCGCCTGCAAGCTGCCGTCTCAACATCTTGATCCCTGTCCATACGGATCAGGAACCTACTTGTTGACATATGATGTCGACGGGTCTCCATGTGGATGTTGTTGTACCTGTCTGGCCTATGGAACCCCGGTTCAATGGAAAACCGATAAATCGTTTTCCATGGATGCATTCAAACCGATTGAGACCTTTGAAATAGGTGATAAGGTTTTGGCTGCAGATCGAAATCTGAACTGGGTTGAAAAAACAGTAAAATTCAGCCAGGGTACCGGGAAGCTTACAAATGCCCAGATCATGGTTAAGGTCATTTATGAACTGAATGATCAGGAAAAGCAGCTGATAACGACAAGGTCTCATCTGTTTTTGATGCCAAATGGAAAACTGAAACGGGCAGATACATTGTCGCCCGGGAAAGACAAGTTGGTTGCTGTGGATGGTTCAACGACTACCGTTAAAGATTTAAGAATTGGCAAATTTGCTTATGGTATCCACCATATTTCGACCAGTGATGATGTCACAAAAACGATTGATGGGCATTTACTTAATACCAATGGAATTGTAACCGCTGATTATTCTCTGCAAATTAGCAACATAGATTTAGATTCCCAGGCAGAGTTTATGGTTGAAAACCATGAAAACCTTCCTTCCATAGGAACGAAAGAATATGCGGAAGCTAACTCTGATCTTGTGACGACCAGTTTTTGTGCTTATCACAAATCAATTGGAGCATCAGCCCTTGGTGAAGCCAAACAAGATGATTCCGAGGCTTCAGACGGTTTTAAACCACTCAGCGGTGCAGTGGATATTCCGGAGGATGCCATGTATTTTGTAAGTAAAAAACAGGCATGGGATATTGAAACCAGTGACGCCCCTAGACAGCCCCCTTCATCCAGTGTGGGATTAACGATGGCTGAAAATCTCTATAAAATCTACAACGGTTTTTATCCGAAAATTAATTTCCACACAGACCTGGAAAACACTTCACCAAATGCCTATGCCTTTTTTAAGTACGAAGTGCCATTTGTTGTAATATCCGGTGGATTATTACGAATGGATGATCTTGATTTTCCAACATTGGCTTTTATTATCGCACATGAGATCGCTCACCTCTATGGGGGTGAACCTAAATCTCAAGCCGGATATGCATGCACCGGACTTGCTGATTATGCTGCTATCACCGAAGTGATCAGTGGAGTTTGGTATGGTCCGCTCAATCCCCAGATTGTTCCCAAAGCACGAGAAGGAGTTAAAAAGCTGTTTAGCTATATTTCACCGGAGCATGCTAAAGGGACTCCAGGTGATACCTGCCTTGATATCCCGATTCAGTGTCGGATAGATACTTTTTCCCAGGCTATGATGGGTTTTTCCTTACCCGAGTGTGCCGGCGGACCAAAGAAACCAGCTTTAAAAGTTGAAGAGGCCACAGCATCAGAAGAAGAGGGTGAAACAACGGTTCATGTGGTATTTAATAAAGCGGTCGACAAGGCGACTGCTGAAAAAATCAGGCATTATGCCCTTGCCCCTCTTACCGGAATTAGTGATGCCAAGGTGAATGCTGAGGAAGATTGGAAAGTTGATTTAAAAGCTGAAATTAAAGCCGAAACTGAATATACCTTGACAGTCAGTAATGTCTTGAGTGCCGATAAGGAACCCCTGGTTTCCGGCGAGAAAAAGGCCACTTTTACCTTGCCCAAAGAAGCTTAACATTCGCTTGATAGAGAAGAGACAGCTATAGCTGTCTCTTCTTTCTTGGATTTAGAACACATGACCAGCAGAGGATAAGCAATGATACAAGAATTAATACAGATAAAGGAAAGCGATTCACTAGATGCCGTTTGTGCAAGATTTGGAGAGTTTTTGGGATTGAATCAACCGGTAAAAACCAATGTCATGAAGCGTGTTCTGGAAGACCAGTTATTTGCACACGACCTGATCAGCTGTCGCAACACCCCGGGATTTCTATCCGTGCTGCTGAATGACCCGGTAAACAACCAATACGAAGTTTCCCATGAAGTGGAGGATCACTCCACACTGGAGCTTACCTCCCGAATCACAAAAGCCTTGATCAACTGGGGTAAAGCCGGTTTTTCCAAAGTGGATCCAAAGATTTATACCAAACGAATGAGTGCCTGCGAGGGTTGCTCACACTTTGTTGAACCGCCGCGCAAACTGATTTATAAACTGATCAAAAAAGTAAACAAGGAAGCTAAAATCTGTAATCTCTGCGGATGTGTGGCTTCCCGAAAGGCACTTTTGCCAAGCGAATCTTGTCCTGCACCTCACGACAAGCTACCAGGAATGTCCAAATGGGAAGAACCCCTGCAGGAAAACTAAGGAGGAAACATGGCAGCTGCAAAAAAACAGGAGCAATTGAACATTGCGGTTACCTTTACCAGGCCGAAGGATAAACTTGGACCTACCGGGTATCAAACAAGAATCAGTGCCCAGTCGGCACCTGAATTTGCTCCGGATGAAGTAACACGGGGTATTGCGTTGGAAGAGCTTCAAAAACGCGGTTTCTCCATCACCTCCCAGGGAAAGCTAAGCGTATCCATTCGCGGGAAGAAAGCCGATTTTGAAAAACACTTCGGCACCAAGCTTTCCAAGGTAACCCTGAAATCCGACAAGGATAAAAAGTTTTCTGCGGATTCGGTATATTACCCGAAAGACGGGGCCCCCTGGAAACCCGTTTCAGCCATCAAAAGACTGATAGACGATGCCTATATCCAATGGCCCCATGTTTACATGAATCGCAGGTTTGAAAACCCCGACCTCTCCCCCATACCACCTAATGTGAAATACTTTCACCTGGCAGTTCCGGGCGATGTGGCGATAATGCTGAATGCAGCCAGGGTTCATCGACAGGGATACACCGGAAAGGGGGTTCGGGTGGCCATGATCGATACCGGTTTTGCTCACAGTCATCCCTATTTTCGGGAGATGGGGTACAACTCGTCGATCATTCTCGCGCCGGGAGCTAATCACAAGGAATTGGACAACGGAGGACACGGAACCGGAGAATCTGCCAATGTCTTTGCCATAGCCCCCGATGTATCCTTTATCGGGATCAAGCTCAACAACGAGGATGACCCTTATCAGTCCGCCAGTATCCTGGAAGGGTTCCAGGAAGCCTTAAAACACCATCCCGATATTATCTCCGTCAGTATGGGGTATGATCTGGCCTACAGTAATCGCAAACCGTTTACCAGTCTGCCCAACAACCTCAAAGCTCTCGAGGCAGAGATCGCTCATGCGGTGGCTGATGGGATTGTCGTGGTTTTTTCCTCCGGAAACGGCCATGTTGCTTTTCCAGGGATGATGCCCGAGGTGATATCGGCAGGGGGAGTCTTTATCGATCAGCACGGCGCCATGATGGCTTCTGACTATGCCAGTGCTTTTACCAGTAAAATCTACCCGGGTCGGATCGTCCCGGATTTTTGCGGTTTGGTCGGGTTAGCCAAGGATCATGCTGATTATATCATGATGCCCCTGGCCCCGGAATGTAAGATCGACAAGTCAGGTTCCATCCACGACGGAACAGGCCCAAAAGACGGCTGGGGTGTGTTTAGCGGAACCTCGGCAGCAGCTCCACAAATAGCCGGAGCTTGTGCCCTTTTGAAACAGAAAAATCCGGGCTTAACCCCGGCCGAAATCAAAAGCATTTTAAGTCGCACCTCCCGGGATGTCATCCAGGGAAAGGCCAGTGCAGCTAGTAATGCCAACAATGCCGTGAAAGCAGGTCCCGGAAATGACGGTGCCACAGGCGCAGGCCTGGTTAATATCTACGAGGCCTGGAAACAGGTTTAGTTTAATGTAACCAATGAGCTTTGAAAGGAGAGAGACATAACCAGAACACTTTCCGGATTCATGTAATCATTGGATGATTATGAGAATTTCCTCTCATACAAGTCAAAGACGTTTAACAGGAGCACAATACCATGGGAAAAACCAATATAGCTGTTATCAGTGATATACATATGAGTAACAACGCGGAATATTCTTGGTTTAAGGATGAGCAGGGCTCTAACCTTATCAAGCTACTCAACTATGTTGCCGAAGGTTCTCATTTTGATGAGCTTTTGATCTTAGGTGATGCGTTTGACCTATGGCTTTATCCGGTAGATCAATCGCCTTACGCCTTTGAGGAGATTGTAAATACCTGGAGTTCGACCGGGGTAGACGTCATTGATGCGCTTAAAAACTGTGTAAAAAGCCTGGATAATGTTTATTACATCAATGGGAATCATGATATGGAGGTCAGCAGGGAGCAAATTGAAAGTATTCAATCAGGTGGAAAACATATTCAATGGATTACCTCCCGGGAATACATGCAGGGTTTTGACAACCGCCTGCATGTTGAACATGGTCATGCTGTTGATATGTTTAACGCACAAGACCTTTCAACTGATACTCTCAACGGATTGCCTCTCGGTTATTATATAACGCGGCTTGTTGCAACTGCTGATGACCATAGCAAAAAGTTCCTTCAACTCAGTGATATATTATCGAGTTTTCACAGGGAGCACCTGCTTGGTTCAAACCCGCATGAAAACAAGGACAATGGTATGGGTAAATACCTTGTACACACAATCATTGACATTTTAAAGGTAGACTTATTGATAAACGGGAAGGTCGTGACTGATGAAACCGAGTTTGCCTTTGCCGACCCAAGCAAGAATGTCACGATTGGTCAGGTTAAAAACTCCTACCACAGCCTCCTTGACAGATGGCATACTGGATCTTGGGAGCACTTGTTAGATAACATGCTTGTATGTGCCAGAGAAAGCGGGCTTGATTGGTACGCCAAAAAACTGCTCAACGATGTTAATCCACCCCAGGCAGTGGTGTTTGGTCATACGCACCATAGAGAGATGAAGGTTTACAATAACAACCATTATGGTAACGACGGTTGCTGGTGTTCAAGTACCAAGGACAATAATCCCACATCCATAAAAATAGAAGTATCCGACGATAAAATTGAGATCGATTATTTGAATTGGAGCTGAAAGCCGGATTGACAAATCCGGCACCACACATGATGAAGTGCTGAAGGATGGTTGGATTTTAGCGGATTGGCTTTCAACAGTTTTAGGTAGCAGAACCGGCAGCATGCAGACTGTGTCGTAATGAAAAAATCTATGATTTTTCCATGAACCGTAGGATGGGTAACGTAGTTACCCATCG
>JANQLH010000048.1 GCA_028280735.1 SAR324 cluster bacterium
CGATGGGTAACGGAGTTACCCATCCTACGGTTTTAAGAGTTCCGGATTTAAAGAATACGATTGTAGAAGGGGAGTATTGAGAGTAACTTAGCGTTTATGGGGGGTCAAGCCCGGAGTGACAAGTTTGACTAAACGTCGATTAAATTTGGGAAAATCATTGATTTTTCTATTGTAACACAATCTTCAAGTCCGGCATGACTTGATGTGTTAGCGATCGCAGATTTTGTTGAACTTCCTCACGAAAGAGGTGTGTCATTTTTCGAACAAGTTGCCAATTAAACAAGCCTTTCAAAAAACTTCACAAGCCCATAGACTGTGCAATGATCGTTTTCATTATTTCGGTCGTTCCGGCGAAGATCGTCACAACGCGCAGGTCTCTGAAATGTCTGGATATCAGCTTTGTCTCCTGAATTCCGTATTCTCCGAAAAGATCGAGGACCCTATCAACAAGCTGATTGGCCATTTCTGAGCTGGAATATTTTATCATCATGGTTTCGGAAATGACATTGTCACCAGACATATGTCCCAATATAACCTGATCAAGCAAAGCTCGATTGAGTTTTACCTCTGTTGCCAGTTCAGCCAGGGTAAATTTAATTGACTGATGCTTTGATAGAAGTTTCCCTTTTAAGCTATTGTTTTTACAGAACTCAACAGCTTCCTCCAGGATCAGCTCAGCAGCTTTCACATTACTGATGGCGCTGACCAGCCTTTCTTGCTGGAGTTTCTGCATCAGCATTGAAAAACCACTTCCTTTCTCTCCCAGAATGTTGGTTTTGGGGATCCGACAATCTGAAAAGAATAATTCCGCCGTGTCCTGACTAAACATCCCCATTTTTTCCAGATGCCGGCCCCTGGAAAATCCGGGTGTCCCGTCTTCAACCAGGTAAAGGGATATGGCATTATGTTTATCATCAATTTCGGGATTTGTGGCTGCAACAATTACCAGATCGCAGTTTATTCCATTGGAAATGAAGGTTTTGGTCCCGTTTAGAATCACTTCACCTGCTTCTTCAACTGCGGTTGTCTCCATAGAAGCCAAATCACTTCCAGCACCCGGTTCCGTCATGGCTATCGCTGTAATAATATCTCCGGAAACACAACCCGGGAGGTATTTTTTCTTTATTTCCTCAGAACCGAAGGATTCGATGTAAGGGACGATAATATCACTGTGGAGTCCTGCAGCCAGGCCGGTTTGTCCGGATGCAATCATTTCCTCCGAGACTATTACCGAGTATAGAAAATCAAGGCCGGGTCCTCCATATTCCTTGGATACTTCCGTGGATAGAAACCCTGCTTTACCCATTTTCCTCCAGGATTCCTTGGGAACAATCTTATTGGTTTCCCATTGATCGGCATATGGAAGGATTTCTTTTGCAATAAAACCTTTTAGTTTTTCACGAAAATCCTCATGATCTTTTGAATAATGTAAAATTCCCATGTCAGTTCCTATTTAATCTTACCAATAGCTGCTTCCGCAATTACCTCATTTTGAATGTCACGCGCTCCTTCCCGGATTTCCAGCGTTTTTGCATCCCGATAAAATCGTTCCACTTCATATTCCGTCATATAACCGTAACCGCCAAAGAGCTGAATAGTATGAGCCCCTACTTCCATCGCAGTTCGACAAGCTGTCATCTTTGCCATTGAGCACAAAGCGGGATCAGTTTTATTATTGTCCGCAAGCCAGGCCGCCTTGTGGAGGATTAACCTGGAAAGCTCAATCCTGGTCGCCATCTCAGCTATTTTGTGTTTACTGACTTGAAACTCGGCAATTTTTCTTCCAAACTGCTCCCTTCCCTTAACATAGTCAATCATTCGGTCATAACTGGCCAAGGCATTGCCAAGGGCTTGACCGGCGAGATTAAGCCTCTCTTGATTCAAATAAGTCATCAGCTGAAAGTATCCTTGCCCTGCCTTACCAAGGATATTGTCCTCTTCCAGCAGCACATCTTCAAAGGTCATTTCCGAGCATGCCACCAGGTTGTTACCAAGTCTTTTACCATAAGGCTTTGAGATAAGTCCGGGGTTACCTGCATCGATAAGAAACATAGTCAGGCACTTCTCAATAGGGTCCGCCTCTGCTCCGGTTTTACACGTAACAATATAAAACCCTGCTTTTCCGCCATTGATAACATAAGCTTTTTTGCCACTCAGCTTCCATTGAGCTGACAAATGATCCGCGTTGGTTTGCACATCAGTGTAGTCTCCTCCCGAACGGGTTTCAGCAAGCGCTTTAGCAGATAATAGTTCACCTTCCGCAACCTTGGGTAGATAGCTTTCCTTTTGCTTATCAGAACCGAATTGACAAAGCAGTTCACAACCAATGGGCGCCTGGACAATGGCACTGCCGATACTGGGATCCTTTCGACACAATTCTTCGGAAATCAATGCATTTTCCAGCAGACCCATTCCGCCACCCGAATATTTTTCCGGAAAATGAATGCCTATAAAACCCAAATCAGCTGCGCTTTTCCAGATCTCTTCGGGAAATACGCCGTCTCTGTCCAACTCATAAGCAAGTTCTTTGTCGAACTCTCCCTTTGCAAAATCCTTGGCAGCTTTTTGAATCTCCTTTTGAGGTTTCGTTAGCTGAAACATCATCCCTCCTGCAGATTAATTGATTTCAGCAGTCGCATTTCCCAAAACTATCCTGCCATCCTGCGTTTGCGTTTGAATTACATAGCTCTTGTCATTTACCTTCCATCCCTCGGTAATCAGTGTTTCACCCGGAAAAACAACACCGGTGAATCTGACACCGAATGATTTTAACTTGGCCGGATCATTATCACAAACACTCTCCAAGATCGCTCTTCCGGCAAAGCCAAAACTACACAATCCATGTAAAATCGGCGTATCGAAACCTCCCATTTTGGCAAACTCCGGGTCAATATGCAGAGGGTTCTTATCACCGCTAAGCCGGTACAATGCTGCCTGGTCCGGTGATGTTTTCTGCTCTACTCGAAAATCCGCAGGTTTACCTTCGGGTGGCAGGATCTTTTCAGCTTTTGGACCTCGTTCTCCACCAAAATTACCGCCGCTGCGATCCATCACGACCGCTTTGTTTTCAAAAAGCAGTTCACCACTATCATCCCTGCTTTCAATATCGATGTTGATCACAGCTCCCTTATCGCCTTTGTCATAAATAGAATTGCACACAGCGGTGCTTTCCAACTTCCCTTTGATAGGAATCGGTTTATGCATGATTATTTTATGCTCACCATGCAATACCGTGAACATGTTAAGATTGGCTTCTGTGGCTATAGGAATCAAAGTAGGAAAAAAAGGTATGACTGCAAACATGGGATAGACTTTTAAATCCTTTTCATAAACAAAGTGCAGATCTTTACTGCCTGCGCCAATACCCAGCGCATAGAGAATAACAGTATCTTCATTGTATTCAAACGGAATCCCTTTAATCTCCTTCCCCACAATATCCGTGTTAATGCCCATTTTTCCTCCTTTGTCCATTGATGATTTTAAACGTGGTTACAACCTGATTGTTTATCATTTACAACTATAATAACAGATGCTTAACTTTATTTAATCTGAAGCCATCATAAGATTCCATCAATTGATGGACTATCCTGCCTCTCCTATTCAAAATCTGTCAAGATTAAAAGAAAACATTTACAAGCAATAGAAACAATCCGGTTTATCAAAACGGCATTACCTAAAATCAACAGCCAACATTCGCGTTAGAAAGGGATGTTAAATTTTTCAACCTGATGACCCTTTGAAGGTTTTAACATCATTCAGTTGAATTCAATTGGCTATGGAAGTATAGTCTGATTGTGTACTATAATTTATATATTATAAACCTTTAACAATATTAGTGTATAAAGAGATTATCCCATAAAAACAGTATGAAAAGAAGAAAGACCTTGCAATAATTAATAACTTAAAGCGGGTTCTTTTATATCTTCTTTGCCAGGCATTTGAAGATAAACATATGATCAAAATTTAACATTTTCGTGCGATTATCACCATAAACTCATTTCCTTGAAATCATGCCGGTTATACTTTACCATTTGACTTCTTTTGAGGGCGGCAATTTATTATTTACCCGGTTTAATTAGCTTGTCTTCGTCAATAAGTTATACAATAAAGAGCTTCAAGGATGAGAATGGATAACCGTTTTAAGCTGGAGGATATAAAATCCGTTGTTTTTTCCGGAGGAGGCAGCCGGTGTTTGTGGCAAGCCGGTGTTTGGACAGTGCTTTCGCAAAAACCGAACTTTAAACCTTCAACAATTGCAGCTGCCAGTGCTGGTGCAACCATGGTTAGTCTGTTGTTGACGGGAAACGCGGAAAAAGGACTCGATTATTTCAAAGAAGTTACGGCAAAAAACAGAAAAAATGCCTATTGGTCTCATGTATTTTCTAAAAAGCCGGTTTTCCCGCACTTTGAAATTTATAAAACGGCGATATTGGATTTAATTGAGGAAGATGACCTGAAGAAGTTAAAAACAGCCCCGGAAGTTCGGGTCATGATATCACAACCTCCACCTTGGCTGGGCCCCAGGTCAGGTTCTTTTGTGGGTATTTTATCTTATTCCCTGGAAAAGTTTTTAAGGTATCCTATGCATCCAAGTTTTTCCAGGAAGTTGGGATACAGATCCCAGATGATCCTTATGTCGCAATGCTCAACAGTTAAAGAACTGGCGGATTTGTTACTTCAATCCTCCTGTACTCCTCCGTTTGTACCGGTAATGAAAAGAAACGGAATGCCTGTTTTGGATGGCGGTTTAATAGACAATGTACCGGTGAATGCCTTGGCTGACAGACCGGGACTTAAATTCGTTCTTTTGTCAAGACAATACCCGGCGAACAAGATTCCAAAATATGATGATCGGTTTTACTTCCAACCATCAGAGTCAATTACTGTCAACAAGTGGGATTACACAAATCCGGGCGGTTTACAGTTCGCCTATGATCTTGGTAAAAAAGATGCAGTAAACCTTCTGAATTCATTGGATGCCTCATAGTACATTTCCTTTTTTTTAATAATAATTTGAACTCAATTCTGAACTAACAACGACCATGAATCCGGTAACAAATTATTGTGAAGCCGTTTTAGGGGATGACAAGGCAGCCAAGGACGTTTTACGACATATTCCTGAATTTGCAGCTTGCTCCGATACCTTGCTTGACATGGTTTTTTGTTACAGTAAACCGGTTAACTTAAAAGAAGGAGATGTTTTAATTGAGGAGGGGCTGTTTGACCAATGGGTATATTTTGTCATCAAGGGTGATCTGGATGTCATGATTTCCGGCAAGAATCTCGGTTCTACCGCAGGCCCAATTGTCGGAGAGAGATGCATTTTAGGTGAACCCAGGGGAGCTAATCTTGTTGCAGGTAAGGATGGCTTGCTTGCCCTGGGTGTGGAAATGACAATTTTGGATGAGTTAAATAGAGCAGTTAATGATTACAGTAAAGTAGCAAAAACTGATGAGGAATTAACCAAATTTTCCGAAGAGAAAATGGCAGTTTCCCTTGAGCTTCTTGTCATTGTGCTCATGGAAGTTGTCGGTCGTATCATAAATATGCATCGCACTGGAGAAAGATCCCTCGATGCCCTTAAGAAAACCCGGCCGGCTTTGAATATTCAACTTCAAAGCCTTTACAGCTTTTCTGATAATAGTTTTGAACATCCTGCAAGAGAATCAAGAGAAGAGCTTTCTGATATTGAACCGAAAAAGAATATCTCCGTTTACAGTTTCAAAGACTTTGTGGATATTGTTTATTTCGAACTTCTGCAAAAAAACATGTCCTCGTTTGGTTTCGAAGAGTTCTCGCAGCAGAAATGGAATGAAACCCTGACCATCGACAAAAACTACAATGCAACAATCTGGGATGCATATAACTGGTTAAAAGAGGAGTTCGGCTTGAGCAACGCCGAATTAATCGATGTGACTTTCTCCATATTTGAAGTCGCCAGCAAATACACTGCAGCCGCCAATAATTCCATTTCAGCAATCCTTGCAATTTCTGATTGTGAGGATGAAAAGCAAAAAGTAATCGACGAAGCCAGCATTGAAGAACGAGTTGTTGCCCCTGATAAACAGGAGCTGATTATGAAGCACCTGTTTTTGCCCATGGAAGAAAAACTGACAAACGCCCAACTGTCTGATGTCAAGCAAGATACAAAGAAGATGAGTCAGACTGACATCGATGCCATGTTTGACTGATTTTTCATACCCTCCAAAAACTCTGAAGATGATTACCGGATTCAATGGCTAATCTATTCAGTTAACAAGATTTCTTTCTGTTTGTTTCCCATCAAAGCCTGAAATAATTCTACCAAACAATCCTTTCCGGAAAACACCATCCCTTATTAAGATCATTATTCCCGGCTCTTTTTTAAGGCAATTGCTGCTATCCCTGCTTATAATCCGGATGATGCCAACTCCGCTTCAAACGTTTACAAAGAATACGACTGTCGTTGAACAGAAGAAGTAAAACCCGGATCACTGAATGCTTTTATTCATTTAAACAAGTGTTGAGTGCCTACTTTCGATCGGCTAATTTTATCGATCGTTCATCTACAGTAGAGTTTTTGGTTGACTTATATTCCGTAAAACATTGTATAATAAAGCAATATTTTTTTGGCATGGTAACAACATTCACAAAATTGAATCAGCATTTGGATTCCAAGAGCGCTGCAGCTTTTTCAATTCTTCAAGAACCGGAAACCCATAAAATTCTATGAATGCAGAATCGATTGACTGGATATCGGTTTGTAAGGTTTTCCCTTGTTGTATAGTGATAACGGATAACCTGAATAGAATTAAACATGTCAACGATCCTTTTGTTAAGCTTCTTGGCTTAGATAGCGGACAACAATTACAGGGTCGGCATCTGCAGGATTTTTGCGAGATTGTTTCCCTTTCCGATAAGCATCATGATTTATTGAGATCTGATTCCAATGAGTTTTATGAATTAGATTTCTTCAACCAGGTGCAAAACATCACAACGGCACTATCAGCAACATTCCCCGTCGCCATTAACTCGGAATCCGGATTTTTGGTGTGGGTGATAAATGATATCAGTCGATACAATAACACCGTTGATCTGCTTCAAACCCGCCTGGTTGAATCTGAGTCTGCAAGCAGTTCCAAGACCTTTTTTATGGCAAACATTAGCCACGGGATTCGATCACACTTGAACTCGATTCTTGGTCTTTATCAGCTGGTTAAAGAGAGGGTGATCAAAACAGACATACCAAGGGATATCCAGCAATATATCAATGGTATACAGTTTAGTGCCGAACAACTTCAACTTTTGGTAAACAGCATATTGGATTTAACTGCCATTGAAAAAGGACAGCTTTCAGTTATTCAGCCTTCTGCTTTTCACGTCGAACAGTTTATGCAATCCATATTTGAACTGTTTAAAAACAACGCTGCAGAAAAATCACTATGGTTTACATTTGAAATATCTGCCTCAACTCCAAAATATATCAGTGCCGACCGCAGAATTTTATCTCAAATACTGACCAACCTGGTCGATAACGCAATAAAATTTACAAGCCAAGGAGATGCCGTAAAACTTTCTGTTCATACAGACAACCAGCGGGTAGTTTTTCAGGTTTATGACGAAGGGATCGGAATAGACGAACACTTGTTACCTAGGATTTTTAACCTGTATGATCGTGTGAGAACCGGCAATGGAAAGAGTGAAAAGGAAGTTGGGCTGGGTCTGACTATCGTAAGCAGGCTGGCTGAACTGATTGAAGGAGAAATATCCGTTACCAGTGAACCCGGGGAAGGTTCAGTCTTTACATTGGAAGTTCCGTTATACGAGGTGGAGCCTGACTCAAACCTTAATCCTAAAGACAATCAGGTATCATCCGGCTTTTCGGAAAACAACCGCATTCTTGTTATCGAAGATGACAAGATGAATAACGAAGTCTACCAGGCTTGGTTTGAGGATTACACCTTTGCAGTAACTTTTACCGAAAGTGGAGAAACCGGTTTACAAGCGGCAAAAAAATCAGATTTCAACCTGATTATTACGGACATCCATTTACCCGGTATCGATGGAATTGAAACCATTAAACGTCTGCGTGATATCCGGCATCATCAAAAAACCCCAATTGTCGTTATTTCAGCCTCTACATTCACCGATAAACGAGCCCTCGCGTTTGATGCTGGTTGCAACGATTATTTTGTAAAACCTATTGATCTGCACAGGCTGTTGACCATCATGGAAGCCTATCTTGATAAAGTTTCCGCGAATCAGCAGGAACGGTTTTTATATCCGGAGTTCAGTGATTTATCGAAGGAAAAAAAGGAAGAGTTACTTAACCATTATAATATGTTAAACTCGTCATCAGTCATTCATTTGGAAAAGATTGTGGGTAGAATCGGGGAGATTAAAAAGATCTATACGAATTTGGGTTATGATGGACCAAGTTTTCTGGACTTAGTTGAGACAGCTGCATTTGAAGGCGATGAAGATAAGTTGCGCAGTTTAACAAATGAAGCAATTAGCCATTACTATTTTTAGCAGGATTCAAGAGCCAAGAACAAACACCCATAAAAACAATAGATTATCTCGTAAAGGAGTAGAAATGAGTACCTTTACCGACAAGATTTTTTCTTTCAAAAGTGCATATGAATTTGAGTCGATCCCGGATCTTTCATTGGAAGAGTATCTTTACAATGAACTTGTCACCCAACTTCAGCAACTGGAAGAGCAATGGGTGAAACTCGATTTGGAAAAGCTTAGTAAAAACCGAACGTTTTCACAGGAAATAAAATACAGGTCTTCCTTAGAAAGAATTCGCTTTCGCTTGGAAGAAACCCTCCGTTTTTTATCACAAAACAACGGTCCCAGGATTGTTCGTTTTGTCATCTCCGAACTGCTTGATTTTTTGAATGAATTGGGTATCACCCATCAATCTTTATCAGCAGAAGATGTAAAAAACGTTGAACATGTGTTGATAGTCATGAACAGCTTTATCCAACCGGAAGTATTCAAGTTAAAATCTATTTCTCAATCGGAAGTCGCGGAACGTCTGCAAGGCGCAGTGGAAAAGTTGCTCAATCGATTTAGTGGAAAAAATCGTGAGGAGAGTTTAAAAACCTTAAAAACCTCAAGTTCCCAGGAAAGCAATGGAAATTAGCGAAGAACAACAACAGGTCCTCCTCGAATTTGTCTTTGAGAGCAAAGAAACCCTGGACTCTCTGGAGTTAACCTTAATCCGATTGGAAGAAGTCTCTGATGTTGAAAAAATCAGGGAAACGATGAACCTGATTTTCCGACCTTTCCATACCTTAAAAGGCGGAGCGGGTTTTCTTCAGATGGAAAATATCGGAAAAATTACGCACACCACTGAAAACCTCTTGCAGATATTCCGAGCTGATCCCTCCAAGTGGAAACATGAGTATATTGATATTCTAATGCAAAGCAGTGATCTTCTTCGGCAAATGCTGGACCAGGTTGAGCTTCAATATCACGATAAAGGGTTTGAGGAGGAAATGGCAGATTTAATTGCCGTTTTGGAACATGAATTCAGTGAGCTCAATCAATTGGTTCCTGAACAAACATTTGGTGAACTTGGAGCACTACCCACGGCATCCGGCTTACCCAAATTGCCTTTGGATGAAGTTCTAAAACGAGCTGCACTTTTTCTTCATTCACTGGTCCAGTCCAACTGGGAATCAATTGACTCGGATAAAAAATATCATGACACCATTGATTTAATAGAGGAATTGATAAGGCACTATAACCAGGTAACCAATCAGAATGAATCGGAATCCCAGGATCTTTTTTACCTGCCTCAATCCAAGCATGCTGAAAAGCAAGCCCTGGAAGAAACCATGCCGGTTGAAGATTCATCCGGAGAACCCGATGAAAAGGCATTTGATCGACTGAAGAATTTTGTAACTACCACATCCGAGCATCTGGAGAACATTGAGGGAACTATGCTGGTCCTTGATAAGATACCGGATGATGTGGACACGGATGAGTATCTGCAATCGGCTATGAGGAGTTTTCATACCATCAAGGGTAACGCAGGGTTCCTTAACCAGCACTTAATTGAAAACATAAGCCATATCGCTGAAAATACCATAACGAACATCCAGGACGGCAAAATCAAGTTGGATGAGAATGCCATTGCGGCGATTTTTCAGGTAGTTGATACCCTTCGTTCAGCTATTTCTTCTATTTCCAAAGAGGAGCAAGTCAACCAGGATGACTTGCTTGAGGTTGAGAAAAAACTGTCAGCGTTGGATTCAGAGCAGGATTCAACCTTGCTGGGAAATATCCTGGTAAAAATGGGTAAGGTCGAATCCAATGATGTTAATGAAGCAATCAAACAGCAAAAAGCACCCCTTGGAGATCTGTTGGTAAAGATGGGTAAGGCGTCAAAAGAAGACATAAACCAGGCGTTAACTGAGCAACAAACCGTTAAAAAGCCCAGCGCAACCAATCTTATGAGTCAGGCTTCCGTGGCGAAAATGCAAGATATACGGGTAAGCCTGGAAAAATTGGATCATCTCTTTGATTTGGTAGGAGAGCTGATAATCTCCGAATCCATGATATCCCGTCATCCCGCTATGTTGGCCATGGAATCCGACAGTATCAAAGGCATTTCCAGTCAACTTCATAGAAACATGAGAAATCTCCAGGAAATTGTCATGTCGATTCGAATGGTGCCGATTTCAGCTCTGTTTCGAAAAATGGTCAGGGTAGTTCATGATGCTTCCAAAAAGCTTGGAAAAAAAGTTAAACTTGAACTGGTCGGTGAAAAAACCGAGGTGGATAAAACCCTGGTTGAGCTCATAACAGATCCTTTGCTGCACATCGTAAGAAATGCCATGGATCACGGAATAGAGTCCTCCCAGGAAAGAGAAGCCGCAGGGAAACCTGTCGAAGGCAAACTTGTTCTCGAAGCAAAACATGTAGGAAATGAAGTGTGGATAAGTGTTATCGATAATGGCAAGGGACTTGATAAAGAGCGAATCGTTCAAACAGCAAAAGAAAAATACCTGATTAATGATGAGACCGGTTTCAACTCTGATTCGGATATCTGGAAGCTTATTTTTGAAGCGGGATTTTCAACAGCTGACACGGTAACCGACTTTTCGGGAAGAGGTGTGGGAATGGATGTTGTACGCAGAAATATTGAAAAGCTGCGAGGTACAATCGATATCAATTCGGAAAAGGGAGTCGGGAGTACTTTTATCATTAAGGTACCTTTGACCCTGAGTATTATTGACGGTTTGCTGGTGACGGTCGGAGCTGTAAATTATGCTCTGCCGACCGCATCTATCAGGGAAACCTTGCAACCGAAAAAAGAAGATATTGTTAAGACTATGGATGGCAGTGAAATGCTGCGAATTCGCAAGAAAATTCTCCCGGTTATCAGGTTGCATAAGATATATGAAATCCAGCCTAGCTTTAATGAATTGCATGAAGGCATGTTGCTGATCATCGATCACGCTCACCACATTTTTGCCCTGTTTGTTGATACAGTGAAAGGTCAACAGCAGATTGTGGTTAAAAACCTTCCCGAATCAATGGCTGAAGCACCCCATCTTACAGGCTGCACCATCCTGGGAGATGGTCAGGTGGGATTGATATTGGATGCTGCAAGTATGGCCAAAGCAGCTATCAGACAAAAAAGAGCCTTGTAAAACAGATCCGTTGTTTAACTATAATACAATATTAAAATGATAAAGGATTCTGAATATCGTGAACTTACTAACCTGGTTTATCAGCACTTTGGTATTGCATTAGGGCACGAAAAGCGAACCATGGTTACACATCGTTTGCAAACCTGGGTGGGAGAGCAGGGGTTCAGCACGTTTCAGGATTATTTAAGCTATTTAAAACAAGATAACCAGGGCTCGGCCTTAATGTCGCTTGCCAACCGCTTAACCACAAACTACAGCTATTTTTATCGTGAAAGTGAACAATTGGAATTCTTTTTTAAAAAAGCGCTACCCCAAAAAAACGCACAAAGCATCGGACCGGGCAATTCCACTCTAAACATCTGGTCTGCCGGTTGTGCGTCAGGAGAGGAGCCTTATTGCCTGGCGATGTTGTTAAACGAGTACTTTGGCAACAGTTTTGTGCAATGGGATATGGGCATACTGGCTACAGATCTGGATACAGTTATCCTGCAGGAAGCTCACAAAGGAGTTTACAGAGAAGACCGGCTGAATCGGCTGCCTCCCACCTATCGGCTAAAATACCTGAAACCGGATAAGAAAGGTTACTGGGCTGTGGATGATTCCTTAAAACGGCTGGTTCATTTTACAAGATATAATCTGATACGGGATCAGTTTTCTTTTAAAAACAAGTTTTATGCAATATTTTGCAGGAATGTCATGATCTATTTTGATCAGCAAACAATCAATGCCCTTGTTGAAAGGTTTTATCATGTGCTGGAAAACGAAGGATATTTAATAATTGGTCAGACTGAATCCCTGGACAAAAATAAAACCAAACTAACATACGTGGCACCATCCATCTACCAAAAGCGTGTCTAGCCAAGAGCTCAACATGAAGCGAATTAAGGTACTTGTTATTGATGATTCACCAATTGTAAGAGATGTGCTGACAGAAGGATTAGGTCGGGACTCCCAAATAGAAGTTGTCGGCTCTGCCACCGACCCATACATGGCAAGGGAAAAGATAGCCAAACTAAGACCGGACGTGTTGACCCTGGATATTGAAATGCCGAGGATGAACGGCGTGCAGTTTCTGAAATATTTAATGCCGCAATTTCCCTTACCCGTGGTCGTCGTCAGCGCGTTAACTAAAAAGGGAGAACTGGCCACTATAGCTGCCCTGGAGGCAGGAGCCATCGATTTTATCACCAAACCGGGAATGAGCAATGAAAAAGGTGTGGAAGAGATGCTGGCAGATTTACGCACCAAGGTGAAGATCGCAGCCAATGCCGATGTCAGCTATTGGAAGAAAAAAAGCAAATCGGAACCTCCAAAAAAGGTAGAAAAAACCCTTGATTTTAGTTTTCTAAACAAGTTTGTTGTTGCGATTGGTGCATCAACCGGAGGCGTTAACGCCGTAACAAGCATTTTAACAAAACTACCGCAAAAAACACCGGGGATACTGATAGTTCAACACATGCCATCCGGTTTTACAAAATCTTACGCGGAAAGATTAAACACACTCTGCCCGTTTGAAGTTAAGGAGGCTGAAGATGGTGATCACGTATTGCCAGGTCGTGTGCTGATTGCACCGGGGGAACAACACCTGAGATTTGACAATAAATCAGGTATTTATACTGCACATTGCGAACCGGGAGAAAAGGTGAAAGGGCATTGTCCTTCCGTTGAAGTCCTTTTCCATTCGGTGGCTGAGCATGCAGGAAAGAATGCTATCGGCGTAATCCTTACCGGCATGGGAAGCGATGGCGCCGATGGTATGCTGGCAATGAGAAACAAGGGAGCCCGGACGATAGCTCAGGACGAACAAAGCTCCGTGGTTTTTGGAATGCCGCAAGAGGCTTACAAAAACGGCGGAGCCGAAAAACTTGTTTCGCTTCAAAACATCCCTAATAAACTGATTGAATTGATAAAAAGCTTCCACAATAATAAACTAAACTAAGGAATCACCCTATGAAGCTGTATCATCGAATTGAAAAAGAGACTTGTGTTATCTCTATTGTCGGAAACATAGCATTGAACGAGACCAGCGAGTTGGAAACATATATCCGACCCTTTATCTCTGATGCCAAGGTCAAACAAATCATATTAAACTGTAAAAATGTCGAGATTATCGATTCAAGGGGGGTAGGATTACTCGCAGCAATATTGAAAGACCTCGAAGATGAGAAAAAGGGATTTTTACTTTGTCATCTTAATTCTGCCACATATGGTATACTTGAGTCACTTCAACTACATAAAATCATCAAGGTAAAGCCGACAGAAGAAGAAGCCCTGGCTGAATTTAACTAGTGCCTGAACGAAAACCCCTTAAACCCCTATTAGGCTTTGCTTCTATCGTTGATCTTGAGGATTGACATGCTTTCAGCTATCAGCTCAGTTATAAAAAACTTAATATCAGTTAGATAACTAGCTGACCGCTGATTGTTAAAGGCTGCAAACTTACGAAGCAGAAGCTACATCTTAAGTCTTTTCTTACCAGAATTTGATGGGTTTCCGTTCAGGCACTAATTAGTAAGACCAGCCTTTCAGGTAATCATGAATTCTATGCCCACCATGGTCATATCATCATCCTGGGATTCCTTTGAAGCAAACTGCTCAACTCTTTCAGTAATTCCTTTTAGTATATCTTCAACGCTATCTGATTTATGATCAGCCAGATAGTTTTTCACTCCTTCAATCCCGAACGCTTCATCCAAGTGGTTACGCCATTCCAGAATTCCATCGGTGAATAATACAATCTTATCCTGAGGACAGAGCTGATACGATTCCAATTGAAACGGAACCCTTTCCTCCTCAAACATTCCCAAGGCCTGTCCGCCCTTGTTGAGGATCATTCTATCGGCTTGTTCCGGTGAAACAATCAAACCGGCCGGACCGCCGGCACTGCATGCTTCCACCAATCCCGACGGATATATCTTAAGGACAATGCCAGTCATATGGTTTCCCCTCGGCACACAGTCAGCCATTTGGCGATTCAGGCTTCTTATGATGTTATCAGGTTTTAAATCGGAATCCGTAGTTCCCAGCGCCATGCGTACCATCATGGTGAGAAAGGCCGCAGATACTCCATGCCCCGTTGCATCACCAAGAAAAAGGTTTAAGTTTCCTGATTTGTCTTCTTGCTGGTAGTAAAAATCTCCGGAAACGATACCATGGGGACGGAACATTACAGAGGTATTGAGGAAATTCAATTTCTGTGGGGGGGTGAGTATACTTCTCTGGATTCGTTCCGCGAGCCGAATATCCTCTTGAATCTGTAGGTGCTTGTTTTCAAGCTCCTTTTTAGTTTCGGTTAAAATGTCATATTGATCCTGCAACTGGCTGTTTAGCTGTTCCAGTTTTTCATTTGCCTTTCCTAACTCCTGAAATGATTGCTGTTTTGAAAGGGCTGATTCAATCCGTGAGTGTAGGGCAACCTTGTTGACGGGTTTAACAATAAAATCCTCCGCACCGTGCATAAAGCATTCAGCCATCAACCTGTCGTCCCTGTCGGAAGTCAGCATGATGACAGGTATTCCTTTGAATCTGTCACCGGTTTTAAGTTTTTTCAGGAGAGTCAAACCGTCCGTTTTTGGCATGTTGACATCCAAAAGAATTAAATCAAACGCTTCTTCTTCGAGTCTTAAAAAAAGATGTCGGGATTGGGCTATATACCCGAATGAAAACCCGAATTCTTGGATTAAATTACTGATATGGCGAAGTATTTGCGGGTTGTTGTCTACTATCAGTATCTTTGGTTTGCTTTGCTCGCCGGATTGAGCATGAATCACACCTTCTTTTACTGTCTCACTTGGGGCATTAAGTCTCAAAATAACCTGGTTACCTTTGTTATTATATAAAATCTCATCACAATACATTTTGCTGAGTAAAATCCCCCGTCCGCTTTGTGCCAATAAGTTTCCTTCAGTTGGGGTAATATAGTTTTCAACACGAAAACCTTCTCCCTCATCGGTAATCGTGACCGATAATTGTTTGGGATGGTAGCTAAGCCTGATTTTTACAAGTCGGTTCTTGTAAGCAGGTATGTTTCTTCTTTCAGCAAGTAATCTGTTATAGCAGTTTTCGCTAAGAGCCAGTTTCTTTTCCTCGTCCGTGATGGCAAGGTTACCGTGTTCGATGGCGTTTGCCAGCATTTCATATAACGCTATCTCCAATCCGGTCAAACGCTTGACGAATTTCGAGTGCTCCAAAAAGCCTAAAAGATGATCAACTGTAACAGGAATCAAGGTTGGATCACTGGCAATTCCAATTTCTTCGGTAAAAATTCGAACATTATTGAAATTAAACTTTTGCGTTTTTCTTTTTTCAATCAGTTCTGTGATAGGCAGAATGATTTGTTCAAACTCATCCAGTTGCTCCGTTTTTTTTACGATGTTAATTGCACCTGCTCGAAACGCATCTATAGCAACATCTTCATCGTTTGAACCCACTGTGACGACTACAGGAATATCTTTATGATTTCTGTGAACGACTTCGATAAACTGAATACCATCCATTTTTTTCATGTAAACGTCTGAGATCACAAAATCGATAGGATGTATTTCAAGTTGTTGCAAGGCGACCATTCCATTGCCGGCTTCAATGCACTGGATAGAGTATTTATTTAACCTTTCCATGATATGAGCCCTGATCATAAGATCTGCTTCTACAACCAGTGCAACGATGGGGTTGGTATAGACCATTTATCAGTTTTAATTTGGATTGATTGAAAGCTTCTTTTATACAGCCTTGCTTATTTTACCGTTTTGGCGGGTCAAGGTCAATAAAGCCGCAATTAAACGAGCATTAGAAGATTAAGGAAGTCATTGTCTTTACCAATAAGGACTGACGAAGATAATTGTTTCCCAAGGGGAAATGTAAATAGCCATAGTATCAATCTATTACGAAATGGATTTCTTTTTGTTTAATTTGTTTGTTAAGATAGTTTTTTATTATTACTTTTCAATACACTAAACGGATCAAACATGGTTCAACCATTACCAAAACTGACTGGAAAACAGGCACGGTATCTGAGGTCAATCGGACACTCCTTAAAACCGTTGTTATTAGTGGGAAAGTCGGGGATTACAGAGAATTTTATTAAACAGGTTAGAAGTTCCCTGGAAACGCATGAACTAATTAAAGTCAAGCTTGGAAAGACTTCGGAAACAGGGATGGACGATGCAATCAGCCAATTGGTCGACAAAGTACCTTGCCAACTGGCTCAATCCATTGGAAAAACACTGCTTCTTTACAAAGCTAACGAAGAAAACCCCAAAATCACGTTGCCGGAATAATGAAGTTTAAAGTCCATGCAGTTGGTGGTGCCATGGCCGGGATGCTGACAATTGTTACAGCACAGGTTTCAGGATACACGTCAGCAAGTTACCGTCACCTAATCGATTTTTTAAATGCCCCTCACATGACCCAGGGAGACATTCCGGTTTTAATTGGATTGTTTGCCGTGACTGTTTTTATGTCTCTCTTTCCGGATCTTGATTCTGCATCAATCTTACAGCGCTGGTTTTACAGGTTTGCCTTAGTGATACTGATACTACTGTTTATGGTTGGACAAATGGGGCTTTTTGCTGCAGTGTCTTTTATTATCCTGCTGCCCCTGCTCCATAAACACAGGGGCTGGACTCACTCGAAAATCACTCCTGTTCTTCTTGCCCTGTTTTTTGCTGTTGTTCTTGAGTTACACCGAAGCACACAAGCTTGGTTTGGCGGATTTTCGATGGAAAATGTCGGAGCGATTCTCAATGAATATTGGATTTACGTGGTTGCATGTGTTCTAGGGCATTATACGCATTTGCTTCTGGATTGGAAATTGTAAGAGTTCAACCCTTATTTTACCTCATCATCGATCCACTTGAGATAATCCGAGCTCCCATCAATTATAGGTATAGCTATGATTTCAGGTGTTTCATAAGGATGAACCTCCTTAATTTTGACCTCCAGCTCAGGATAGAGTGACCTTTTGGTTTTGAAAGTACACCGCCATTCCTCTTCGGATTCCAGTTTTCCTTTCCACCAGTAGACGCTTAGAATCGGACCATCAATTTGGGCGCAGGCAGTCAGCTTGGCCTCGGTTATGAATTTTGCCACCCTTAGAGCATCTTCTCTTTCACTTAATGTTGTTTGAACCAACAAATAATTTTTCATAATTATCTTCCGTTAGAACTTTTTATATCTGGAAAAAAAATCACTCCTGGCACTGGCAGACTTCATTTCAGCGACATCGGGATCTTCCGGTTCAATTGGAGACTTATCAAACAGTGATTTATCAATTTCTGATAAAAACCTGGAAGGTTCGGTATACATCCATTCGCCGTAGTGCATTCTACTCCGTGCCATGCTCAGGCTTAATACTTTTTTAGCTCTTGTCAGGGCTACGTAGAATAGGCGTCTCTCTTCCTCCACTGAATCCTCTTCAACAGCCTTATGATTAGGAAATTGTCCTTCCGTCAATCCCACAACGGCAACATAGTCGAACTCCAGTCCCTTGGCAGAATGTACCGTCAGAAGACTGACTTTTCCTGAATTCTGATCCAGTTCGTCAGTATCGGTAAATAGCGATACATAATCCAGAAAATCGATTAATGTGGCTCCATTGCCTTCAACAACCCTTCTTTCCTCGTATAAATACAGGGTGTTAATAAATTCGAGATAATTGTTTATTTTAATCTCCCTGACCTGGTCTACTTTCTCGGCTTTTTCTATTTCCGCCTTAATCCCAACCCTTTCAAACAACTCCTGAAAGACCCGGTTAAAGGGATTTGATTCCAGCTTTTCCCTGAATTCATGGACAAGATCTACGAAGGCCTTGATACTCTTTTTTGCCCTGGGTTTTAATTCTTCAAGCTCATCGGCCTGCTCCATCATTTCAAAAAGGGAAAGATTTCTGCTGATCCTGGCCTGGGTTAGGGCCATCACGGTTGTCTTGCCCAAATCCCTTTTGGGATAGTTGACTATTCTGAATAAGCTTACTTCATCCTTAAGGTTGTGCATGAATTTCATGTATGCCAGACAATCCTGAATCTCTTTTCGATCGAAAAACTTTGTCCCTCCAATCAGTTGATAGGGAATTCCCAGGTTTCTTAACTGCTCTTCAACAGCACGGGATTGAAAATTGGAGCGATAGAGAAAGGCAAAATTGGACCAGGAATCACCCGTAGTGTATTTGTGATGATTCATTCTACTCACTACTTCTTCCAATTCTTCCATGACATTGTCTTCATTTATCCACCGAATCAACTCGCCTTCGTTGCTGTTGGTCCAGAGGTTTTTGGGCATTCTGGCAGTGTTGTTGGCAATCACTTCATTGGCTGCATTTAAAATTACCGAGGTAGAGCGGTAGTTTTGTTCAAGTTTGATGATTTCGGCCTCAGGGAAATCTTTTTGAAAATCCAGAATATTTCGAATGTCAGCTCCCCGCCAACCGTAGATCGACTGGTCATCATCGCCAACCACGCATAATTTGCGGCTGTTTTCCGTGAGATATTTTACCAGGTTATATTGAACCCTGTTAGTATCCTGGTACTCATCTACCATGATGTATTCAAAGCGTTTTTTCAAAACCTCCGTTTCCTCGGGAAACTTTTTAAACAGTTCGATGGTTAGATACAAAATATCTTCAAAATCCAATGCGTTACAACCTTTTAGCGTTTTATTGTATTCATCAAAAACCTTCCCGGTAACTTGGGCAAAGGGATCATTTTTTTGATCCAGAAAATATTCCGGCCCTTTACCCTTGCCTTTCATTTTCATAATTTCATAAAATGTTGCCTTGAGATTAAAGGTCTTGGGATCAATATCCTCGTCTTCGTAGATGGTTTTTATGGTGGATAGCTGGCTCGTGGTATCAAAAATGACAAAATCCTTCTGATACCCCAACAAATGAATAAACTCTCTTAAAAACCTGACACAGAGGGAATGAAAGGTAGTGATCATGATTCCCTTGGTTTGGTTTTTCAACATGGAGTGGACTCTTTCCCTCATCTCTTTGGCTGCTTTATTGGTAAAGGTCAGAGCCAGAATACGAAATGGGGCGACCTGCTGGTTGGAAATCAAATGGGCAATACGATAAGTGATAACCCTGGTTTTACCACTGCCTGCTCCTGCCAATAGCAGTAAGGGTTTATCTATAGTTTGAACAGCGTTTCGTTGTTCCGGGTTTAATTCTTCAAGGCTAAAACGACTCATGGGGCGAGAAGGGTGATTAGTAACATGTTATACTCCAACTTTGATGAAAGGCCTGCCTGCAGTTATCTGGAGTCTAAAAACAAGTAACAATTGGGTTGTTTCAATCGTGAATGCAAAAGACCATATTATCTTTGAACTATTAGCACCTGCCGGCAATTTAGAAAAGTTGAAAATCGCCGTACTCTACGGTGCTGATGCGGTTTACTTAGCAGGACAATTGTTTAGTTTAAGAAAGGCTGCCAATAATTTTTCCCTTTCCGATATCAAAAAAGCGATCTCTTTTGCCCACAGCCATAAGGCAAAAGTTTATCTAACTGTCAATGCTTTCCTGCATGAAGCAGAAACCTCTGATCTCATCGACTATTTACAAGAGCTGAACCATATCCAACCTGACGCTCTAATCTGTTCTGATTTAGGTGTGATTGCCCTGGCAAAAGTTCACACAACCATACCCATCCATGTGTCTACCCAGGCTTCCGTCGTGAATTCTTACCATGCTCAAATCTGGAAAGACATTGGGGTTAAAAGGGTTGTTGTTGGAAGGGAACTAAGCATTTTGGAAGCAGCGAAAATTAAAGAGAATACCGGGCTGGAAATCGAGATGTTTGTCCATGGCGCCATGTGTATGAGTTATTCAGGACACTGTGCCATGTCAACCTACGTGGCAAACAGAGATAGTAATCGGGGCGGCTGCATCCAAAATTGCCGGTATCACTATACCCTGAAAAGCGAAAATCAGGAGTTAGGCCGATCTCATTTACTGAGTTCCAAAGACCTATGTGGTATCAATTTGTTACCTGATTTTATCTCTTCGGGAATCGATTCGATCAAAATAGAAGGTCGTATGAAGAGCAATCTTTATATCGCTTCTACCGTAAGAGCATATGCCAATGCTATCAAAGAGGTTCAATCAAACACAAGTAATCCGGATAAATGGCAACAGGAATTGGAAAAAGTGCCTTATCGTGGTTATACCGAAGCGAATCTTAAATCCAACGCCGGAAAAGACAGCGTTTATGACCAATCCGGCGAACAAGGAAAAGATTATAAAATGGCTGGGACCGTTATCGATGTGGACATATCCAAAAAAAGATTTGCTTTTCAAGTGAAAAACAAACTCCACATCGGGGATACCATAGAATTGATGCCATTCCGAGGAGAAATAATCGAATTAACTATTGAACGATTTGAGGATCTTTCAGGACAAGAACTCACGGTTGCCCAACCTCACAATGTGATTTGGCTACCTTGGTTTAATGGAGTGGAGGCCAGCAATGTCGCCAGAATTAGAGCGCTTTGAATTATTGCCACGGTGACATCAAGGGCTGAAAACGAGAAAGATTGTCGGCAAAAATACCATCAACGCCCGAATTCCGAACCTTTTCGAACTCTTCCCTGGTTTGGATGGTAAAACTAAATACTTTCAAGCCGGCGTTGTGAAGCATCTCCACGTGCTCCTTGCCTAGTGTTTCATGCCAGGCGTTCCAGGACAATACACCCAACGACAGACAAGCATCAATGCGGCTTTGGTCCGCTGCTTCAAGAGAAACATAAGCAAGATTCAGGTTTGGTTCCAGTTTTCGAAGTCGTTGCAGATACTTGATTTGAAAGCTGGAAACAATTGAATAATCAAGCAAATTGTTTTTTATTATATGACGGAGAACCTGTTTTTCTATGGTGTCTTCTGAATCGCTTTCTTCAAAGTATTCTTTCTTAATTTCAATGTTCAAAACCGAATCCTTCCCCACTAAGTCAATGACTTCCTGAAGAGTTGGAATTCTTTCGCCTTTAAATCTCGAATCAAACCATCCACCGGCATCCAGCTTTCTCAACTCTTCCAATGATTTCTTGCTGACACTTCCTTTGCTATCGGTTGTACGATCCAATGTTTCGTCATGGATCACAACCAATTGTCTATCCGCACTTAAGGCAACATCCAGTTCAATCATTTGTGCATTGCCATTCAAAGCTGCCTGGAAAGAAACCAGTGTATTTTCAGGGTAAAGCTCTTTGACGCCCCTGTGAGCAATACAAACAGGGTAATTTAAAGCAGTGACAGACATTTGAACTCAATTGGGTTGGTTAAACTGACTTCCCATCGCTTTGAAATTATTGATTTGCCCAGCCTTATAACGATACATCCGTAAGCGATGATGAAACAATTGGTTGTATTTGTGACGAAAACTTTGCATATCGGTTAATATCTCAATGGCTCTGCGATACTCACCGGATAAACCAAGATAAAAGCTATAGGCATTGGAGAGTTCCAAGTCTCGACGCCAGATGTTGAGCCCCTGACCCAGCAACCTGATCGCTTCACGAATTTTTCCGGTCCTGGCATAGCTGTCAGCTAATTTTAAATGGACTCTGCCCTCTCCCTGCGGTGATGCTAAATGTTTTTTTAAAATCGATGGTATCTTTTCCAGACGATTGGTTGCTTCAAAAAGAGTCGCCCTGGTAAGCGCAATTTTTAAATGGCCCGGTGCAACCAGTTCAACATCTTTTAACCTTTTTTCCGCTTGTTCCGTATTTCCCTGGCGAATTTCCATTTCGGCAATTTCAGTCTCTACATCGACTTCATAAATATGCTTGCGGGCATGATTAAAAAGCTCAAGCGCTTTTTTAAAATCCATCTCAGCCTTGGCCACCCTGCCCTGCAAAAAGGAGACTTTAGGATTCGTCTGATCGAGACTGAAATGCTTCAATAGTTCTTTTGCCGTATTAATCTCATTGTTATCCAAAAGGTTTTCAATATATTCCAACCTTAACTCAATATCGTAAGGCGATGTTTCAAAAGCCTTTTTCAGAGACCAGCGAGAACCAATCATGTCTCTTTGAGCTTTTAAAATAAATGAAAGTTCATAGTAACATCCTGCAAACTCGGGATCTTTGTCGATACAAGTCTGCAAATAGTTTTCAGCCTGAAAAAGCCTGCCTTTTTGTTTTTCCAGCCTAGCAGCCATCAACAAAAGTTCTACAGAATCGACGCCGGTTTTCAACAACTGATCTATCCTTTTTTCGATACTGGAATCCGGACCTATTCTTTGTTGTATTTTTAAACTAAAAATATCTGATTTTATTGAAGGGTTTTGGATTTTCTTAACCAAATTTGACGCTTTGGTAAATTCTCCACTTTTGAAGTGAAGGTCCGCTAAGGCAAGGATTATTTCTTGCGAGTCATTTCCGTATTTGCTTAACCAATCATTCAACAATGCTTGGGATCTCCTCGTTTCACCAATAAATTCATACATTCCGGATAGCAATAACGTGCCCTGAATCGATTTTGGGTTGGATAACAAGACCTTCCGGTATTTGACAATTAAATCTTTGACCAGTAAGGCAGGGTCTTCTTGTGTCCCGGTATCCTGGACAGAGACACTTTCGCTATCAGGCTTGTTTTCATTTTTTGTATCAACACCGTTCATTGAGTTTCTAACCTGCAGAAACCTGATTTCCGTAAACAAAGTCTGGGCGTCAAAATAAAGGGGCTCAATACTTATGGCTGTTTCCAATTGAGCCAGTGCCTGGTCAGTCTCGCCCATGGCTTGATAAGATAAAGCCAGTATGTAATATGCTTCTAAGTTGTTGTTATTTAGAAGCAGAGCATTTAACAACTGGTTAGTAGCCTTAAAATAGTTTGATTCGGCGAAGGATATTTTTCCTGCGAGTAAGCGATAGGAGTCAAACTGTGGTTCGATTAAAATGGCTTTACTGATTTCTTTGGAAGCTTGTTTATGATTGCCTGATTTATAAAGAGCAGTTGCAAGCCTGAACAACAGTTCATCGTTTTGGGGATCATCTTTTACCGCTTGTTCGTAATTGGAAATAGCTTGATCTATCTTACCGTCAGCTATCAAGAATTCGTTTGTACTGACTATAGATGAGCCGGAACAACCGCCGTAAAATCCACTCATAAGAAGGACTATGACCAGGTAGATAATAAGTCTCCGGTTAATTTGTTTATCCTCAACCATTGGTATCCATTCGTTATTGATTCTCGGGAAAAACTTCAGTGACAATTATTCTCTCGGATTCATTTCCAAAACGATCCACATGAGCAGCATAGAGCCTGCTTTTTTGGAATGACACATTGGCAAATCCCGAGATCAGAGGGTGATCATTCAATTTTTCGGATAAGATTAATTGGTCTGGCTGATCCGATTGATAAAGATTCACTCCGTAGTATTGGGTTACTTCCCTTCCAAAATTGTTCTTGTGAACTGTTCTGTAGATTCTTTCGACTGGTTTTGTCCATCTCAGGATTATGTTCATCTTTCCGGAAATGTCATCTTGATTCTGCTTAACAATTGTTATCTTTGGTTTGGGAATGCGTTCTGCTTTAATCGGCCGGATTTTTTCGGAATCTTCAGAGATTAAACCTGAACTTAAGCGATAGCCAAGGGTAAAATAGTGCAGCTCAAGGGTTTGCCATTTGCTGTGAATTGATTCCTTAAATAATACTGAATAGGTTTTTCCCGATGACCGAAACAAAATTGACCCTTCTTTATCGGTATCCTTTGGCGAAAACTCCACAGTGTAAAACGCTTTGGTTTGGCAGTACCTGCAGGTTTCCGTTTGCCTGAATACCTTCAGGAAATAGGTTGTACCTTCCAAATCCTCGGACCTAAGATCGATTTCCCAATTAATCCGCAACCAGCTGCCATGATAGTTCGGTTGTTGCACCTTTATTTTGGGAAGCGCCAATTCAGGCTGTTCATAGGGAACCGGAGCCGTTTTCTTTCCGCAAGCACCAATCACAAAGATTATAAGCAGATAAATCGGTATCAGATAGTTATGTTTCATAGCCTCACCAGAAAACTTAATCCCAATTGGTTTGAGAAATAAGTACCATTCGTTTGCTTTGGCGATTGTTGATTAGACCAATGTAAATACAAATAATCGGTGATAAAGAACTTGAAGCTACTTCTTATAAATGGATTGGTTGAGCTCAAATCTTCTTCGTCGCTGCCTCTTAAACTACCGTCTGCAGTATAGTCCAAGGTATATTGTGTATGGGAGTACCCTGCACCCAAATCGAAATAAAGGTAATGAGCGATTATGGTGAATGAATAGCCGATAAACAGGTTGTGGTTTTGAAATTCGATGAGATTGTAATCTTTCTCCTTGTATACAACGACTTCTTGAAAGCGAAAAGAACTTTCAAAATAACTGTAATCAATGACAATTTTTTTGAATGTGCAGCCAATTCTGAAAAACGGTGAATCAAATAAGTCCGTGTGTGGAAGATAATAATCATCTGTTTTTATTGAGTGAACTGCTTCATCTTCAACTGTAAATACAATACCTTGTGCTCCTGTACCGGAAGAACAAAATGAAGCATTTTCAATTAAACGCACCCTGTCTCGATTGAGCTCCGGTAGTTTTTCTACCTGTTCTTGCGCACCCGTTTCCGCCACGCAAACCAATATCAACGCCATCGAGACAGCAATTTTTTTGATAAAAGAAACACCTGAGTTCATACCGCTGCTATTGAATGTCATAATCATCCTGGAGTTTTAGTTCTCCAAAACCGGAGGAACTGGCATTGGGAACAAGCGGTAAAGAAAATGTTATGGTAAATTTCCTATCCAGATATTCCTCGGTAACCGAATCCACCTCTCTTTCCTTGACCTTTTCCGAATAACTTGTGGTAAAGGTATAGCACGGGTGTTGATAGGCCAAAATCGCGGAGAATTCTGTCAGAATTCTATCAAGCCGTCTCGTGCCGGTCGACTCAGTAAACCTGGTAGCTGATTTGGAACGAGACTGATCCCATTTTCCTGAGGCGGTTAATTTCAATCTGTCAGCTATTGGAAAAGCATTCGTAATTTCAAAGGTCTGTGCCCCGGGATGACTTTTATTATCCAGGTCCTTGTACAAGGTTTCATTATCTATATATGACAAGTTGAATTCACCACCATCCAGATATTTTGAGTGTAAGGTGATTCTGGTTTCTTGAATTCTGCCTAGCTGATGATTGTACCTGTAAAAGAGATTACCGCTTAGTCTGTCGGTAGGACTTAAGGATGCGGATATTCTCAATGGCAATTGTTTTTCTCCTATTTCCACTTCCGGGTCCGTTGGATGATGGTCTACACAAAATTGATCAGGATCTGACGGTGAATCGGCACAGTTTTCCGAATTCAAATCATAAGGTTGAATTAAGGAAAGTTGAAAGAAATTTCTCACTTTGTTTGTTGCGAGATTTTTTACCTTGTAAACAGTGTCGAGTTGATAAGTCAGACTTTTCTTACTCGTTGTGGTGCTGACAATTCCAAAACCACTGGGTGTTTCCTGTGGAACATCTTCGATTTCCGAATAGATAACCCGGGGAATAAACGAGAGTTTGGCTGTTTTTTGATTCCTCGAGTTTAAAAAATACCTGAAGATCTCAAAATTAACTTCCAACTCCCTGGAATCAACTTTCCAACCAAATTCATTTAAATTTTCCTCAATGTCTGCGCTGGTATCTTCACTACTTCTATAGTCGTAGCTTGGTTTATAGCGGTAATAGGTTCTTGTTGCAGACGGTTTTAGATTCAAAAAATCAATGTTAAAGGGAGACGATACTTTGACTTTTGCTGTGGTTGCTTCCGCGTCCCATCCATACATCCTGTCATACTGGGTCCAACTGCCGTTCAATGAAACAGAGACAGGACTACCAAGAAGTGTTGAATACTGTTGATTGACATTAACTTCCGGATGCTTATTGGCAACCGATTCCTCATCTGTGGTTGTGTCGTAGACAGAGGTTTGGGTGAAGGTATTGATCGTGCTGTAAGCCACCGAAAAACTGCCGTTGGGAATTGGGTAGGAAATATCTGCGGATTGCTTGAATTGCGTGGAAAGATTCTCAGTAGAGTTAAAATATTCCTTATCTACCTCATTGTCGCTGCGTTTTAATAATTCCAGGTTAAGGGTTCCTCCCAAGAAAATACCTTGCTTGTGATTAAATAGGTATGAATAGCGCTTCGGCTGCAAATCAAATTCATCTGAAGTAGCATCTAGATTTCCAAGGTCTTCCGCTTCCAGGTCTCTGTCTTGGATCGATTCATCCAGATACCAGCCTTTGAGTTGTCCCTTCATGTCTTCGATAAAAGCATATTGGTAATCCAACTCCAGGCCTGTTCCTCGACGCTCTATTAAATCCGCTGTGACAGTGAGATCATGATCCCTGTCTATTGCTATGAAATAAGGTATCTCAAGTCGGCTACCAAACGCTTTGGTTTCATCTGAACCGCTATGGTGTGAAAAACGAGGAGCAAGAAAACCGGTTGACCGTTTATCCTTGGTTGGCCAGGAGATAAACGGTGTATAAAACATAGGAACAGAATAAAGATAAAGAACTGAATTTACTGAGTATGCAAAGTTATCAACCTGGTATACAATCTGGGAACTGCTCAATTCCCAGGCTTTATCTTGTGGGTTACAGGTCGTTATCTCACCGTTGTATAATTTGAATGTATCGGTGCTGATTGCTTCAATTCTCTCCGCTTTTCCATACACCACGTTTTTTTGATCAAAAAAAGTAGCGTTATAAAGCGAATACAAAGATTCATCGAGGTCTAACTCCGCCTTGTTGGCTGTGAGAATCATGTCTTTAGTGTAAATGATAACATCGCCGGTAATGAGCATCTTTTTGGTCCGTTCCTGATACTCGGCTGATGTCCCTGAGACAGTCAGGTTCTGAAGTCTGACTCTCGGCTCATCAAAAACAAATGTTTGTGTGGTTTGATCAAAAGATGAAGAAGCATATTCGATTTGAATATCGTTTTCCTGGGCGAAAACTTGAATGGAGGTGAGAAGTAACAGTAAACCTGGAAGAAGAATCAAATAACAAAAGACCTTTGGATTCTTCTTCCCAAAATTCATGGTGGCGGGTTTAGGAGACAAGAGAAGTGGCTTTCTTATTTGTCTTCCAACGACTTGAAGTATAGGTCCGCCGCTTTTTCCATTAATGCCGTGGATCTCGGTACGAACTTGGAAGGACTTTCCAGGGTACCCTCCAACAGGCTGGCACCTTCAAACAATTGCTCGATACAATCTTTTAACATTTGATCCTGAGGAAACTTCTCCTGAATTTTTGAAAGATTCTGAATTAAAGGATTGTCGAGATTCACTTCCATGACCTTTTTACTCGCTTGAAAGCTCTGATCCATCATTTTCATCATCCTTTCCATATTCGCATTCATACCATCTTTTGGCGCAACCAAGGTACAGGCACTGTCAACCAGACGTTTCGACTCAATAACATCCTGTACACGATCTCCCAGAATATCCTTAAAGTATCCAAGTAGCTTTTTCTTGGCCGATTTGCTCAAATCTGAATCTTTTTTATCGTCTTCTTTCTTTTCATCCTTCAGTTTCAAGTCTGCCTTGTCGATACCAACCAGGGTTTTCTCCTGATACGTGCCGATGGAGGGCATGATGAAGTCGTCAATTTCCTCATATAGGTAAAGGACTTCAATATTGTTCTTTTTGAAGTATTCAATATTGGGAGAGTTTTCAATGGTCTGTTTGTCCTTGCCGTAAACATAATATATCTCTTCCTGATCGGGAGCCATGCGCTCAACGTAGCTTTTTAGAGAGGTCAGTTTATCCGAATCATTGGAAGAGTAGGCACGATAAAGCTCTATCAGTTTCTCCCTGTTGGTGAAATCCATGTGTATACCTTCTTTGATGAAGGTTCCAAAGTCACCCCAGAAAGTGTCATATTTTTCCGTGTCTTTTTCAGACCAGTCTTTGAATTCGCCCAGGAGCTTTCTCACGAGGTATTTGTTGATCTTTTCCATGATCACGTTTTTCTGAGTAACTTCACGGGAAACGTTCAGATCCAGATCCTCAGAATCAACAATACCTTTTACAAATCGCAACCATTGTGGAATCAACTCTTTACAGTCATTTTGGATGAAAACTCTTTTTACATACAAGTGGATTCTGGTTTCCAAATCCTGGGTAAAAAGAAATTTATCCGGCTTTTCAGGGATAAACATGATAGCCTTGAACTGAACCGGTGCCTCTACGCTTAAATGCAGATGTGCTTTGGGATCTTCAGTGGCATTGGCAATATACTTAAAAAACTCATTGTATTCATCTTCCTTAACTTCTTCCTTGGGCCTTGCCCATAAAGCAGTGGATTTATTGGCTTTTTCTTCATTTAGTTCAATAGGAAAGGCGACAAAGTCAGAATATTTTTTGATGGTGCTTTCAATTCTCCATTTACCGGCGAACTCATTTGCGTCTTCCTTAAAGGTAAATGAAATGGACGTTCCCCTTTTGGGCATATCCAGGGGTTCAATAGTGAATGATCCGGTGCCTTTTGAAACCCATCGGTGACCCTGTTCGTCCTGGTAGGATCTCGTGTCAACAGTGACTTCATCAGCGACCATAAACACAGCATAAAAACCGACACCAAATTGTCCGATCAGTTCCAGGTCTTTGCTACTGTCACCAGTCAGTTTATCAAAGAAATTACCGGTCCCGGAGCTGGCAATAGTTCCGATGTTGTTTACCAGTTCGTCACGAGTCATCCCTATCCCATTGTCGGTAATGGTAAAGGTCTTTTTCTCTTCATCCAGTTTAATATCGATCTTCAACTCAGCATCGTCCCCCAGAACCTTCGAATCAGTGAGGGAAAGAAAATGCAGTTTGTTCAATGCATCCGACGCATTTGATATCAGCTCTCTCAGGAAAATTTCCCGGTGAGTGTATAAAGAATGGGTTATAAGGTGAAGCAGCTGAGACATTTCCGCTTGAAATTCATACTCCTGCTTCTTCGTTGCTTCTTTTGCTTCGCTCATCTTGTCTCTTTAAATTTTAAATAGGTTAATGGTACTTGTTTTAATAACCGACTCATATTATTGGAAAAGTAAATATATTACTTAACTTTTAAATTTATTGTGTTTGAAAAAAGTTGTCAATTCTTCATACTGCTCTGTCGTGTTATTTTCAACCACTCGCACTTTTTTTTGATCTTTCATTGATCCTTTGATCAGTGCAAAAACTTTCTAAACATAGTGTTTTTGATTTCCCCAGTGTTTTAACGCTTCGTAGAAAAACTCCAGGTTTTCAGGATGATTATGGGCGATAGCCGCTTTGAATTCATCCATATTGCAGCTTGAAAACCATTTCTTGGTCATTTCGTATGAATTGAATTTTGAATAAATCAAGGTTAAGTTTCCTTTTTCGCCATAGATAAACACCGCTCCCGGTGACCAGGTCACACAAAATGAATTTTTGTTAGTTCCGGGCCTGCCAACGAACCAGGATTTACTTTCTGAAGCAATAATTGTATGATCCGCAAATCCGTGTTCGGAATAATCAGAAGTCATGTTTCTCTCCGTATGCAATTGGCTGTAAGCCGTTAAAAACAAAATCTCCGTGGGTGAAATCCAGTTCACGTTATAGATTCCATCACCGTCAAACAAGACCGGTGGATTCATCAACAGACAACATCAAATTAAGATTCTGCACAGCAGCCCCTGATGCTCCTTTTCCAAGATTGTCCAGCCTTGATACCAACAACAGTTGCTCTTCGCCGGCAAATACCATTAAATCCAAATTATTCGTTCCATTGCAATCTACCGGGGATAAAAATCCATTTTCAAGTTGATCCATGTCGTTGAGAGCGGCAACACGGATAAACGGTTCCGACTGATAGCAACTCATAAATGTCCTGACTATGTATGAGGGGTCCGAATCCTTTAACAAGTGCCTGTGCAGAGCAACCATGACCAGCATTCCCTGTTTTATATGAGCGACCGCCGGAACAAACAATGGTTTATGCTTTAAGCCTGTATATAACCTCATTTCCGGCAGGTGTTTGTGAGCAAGCTGCAAAGCATACGGTCTGTATGGCCAAATCTTGGTAAAATCTTTCCGGTCTTCCTGTTCCCGGTAACTCTCAATCATCTGTCTGCCACCGCCGGAGTATCCGGATACAGCCTGGATTGTTATTGGATAATCGCTCGGAATGATACCCGCTTTCACCAAGGGAGCCGTGGCGAGGATAAACCCTGTCGGATAACAACCGGGTACACTGACCCATCGAGCAGTTTTGATTTTCTCTCGCTGCCCCGGGCTTAGTTCCGGTAATCCGTAAACCCAGTCGGGATGAACACGGTGAGCAGTACTTGCATCAAGAACTTTAACATCCCGGTTTTCGATCAAAGAAACCGATTCACGAGCCGCCTCATCCGGCAGACATAAAATGACAACATCAATAGAGTTGATTATATCTTTTTTGATGCTTGGATTTTTTCTATCAGCGTCCGCTATGTTGATCACTTCAATATCGTCACGAACACTTAGACGTTTGTTGATCTGCAAACCGGTGGTACCAGCCTGCCCGTCAATAAATACCTTGTGCATGTTGCTTTTTCCTACGAAACTTGTGGTTCGTTAACCTTTCTGCGAATCGTTCTCAGACCAATACCCAGGATTTTAGCGGCTTTTGTGCGATTTCCGTTGGTATGATGCAGGGTTTTCCGAATAATCATTTCCTCCGCATCCTTCAATGTAGTTCCCACAGGTATGAAAATCCCTTCTTCCGTGGGTATCGAAGCAACTTCAATAACATTGTTTTGAGCAAGACGCTCCGGATTCTCCGATATATTGTCATATACAGGAAATGTCGGTTGATGTTCGGGGTTATCCGTATCAAACATCTTCTCCGGAAAATAAGCAGTCAGATAGTCCGGGGTGATTAACTGCGTATTATTGGGTAACAACACTGCAAGCCTGGTCATGATGTTTTTTAGTTCCCGGACGTTTCCCTTCCATGGTTGTTGAATTAAAGCGTTGATTGATTCATCCGACAAAACGGGATAGGGTTTTCGCCGGTTTAGCTCCGTAAAAGCCCTTTCCAAAAAGTGCCAGGCAAGGAGCGGAACATCTTCCGCCCGATCTTTTAACGCAGGAATGTGGACCCGCAATACATTGAGCCGATAGTACAAATCTTCACGGAACAATTTATCGTCAACAGCCTTTTCAAGGTTTACCTGTGTAGCCGCAACAATTCTTAGGTTAATACTGATTGGTTTTTCACCGCCAATCCTGTAAAACTGCTGTTCTTCCAAAACTCTCAACAGCCTTGCTTGCAGCGCTAAAGGCATTTCACCAATTTCATCCAGAAAGAGGGTTCCATTTCTGGCCAGCTCAAACTTCCCACGATGCATGGTTTGGGCACCGGTGAACGATCCTTTTTCATGACCGAATAATTCGCCCTCTATCAAAGTCTCCGGAATCGCACCACAATTAACGGCGACAAACGGTCCGTTGGCATAAGAACTAAGTCCGTGCACAGCCCTCGCGACCATCTCTTTTCCTGTTCCGGTTTCACCGGTTATCAACACACTGTGGTTGCTTGCCGCCAGTTTGGGCAGAATCATCAACCCTCTTCTCATCAGAGGAGAGCGAAAAATAAGGTATGGCCTGAGCAGTTCCGTCAAAGGATCAAGCCTGCTGATTGAAGAGTTGTCAACCTGTGTCGTGTCGTTAATTCTTCGGATTAACGATTCAATGTCAACCGGTTTGATAAAATAATCGTCTATACCTTCGATACTTAGTTCCTTAACCGAAGAGATCACCTTTTGGGTTGACATCAAAAAAAAGGAACCTGAAGGAAACACGGATTTGAAGTGTTGGATCAGTTCCAGTCCGCTGCCTTCTTCAAGGCTTGCTTCCACAACCATGGAGTGTACCAGCTTTTGGGAAATCACCTGATGAGCCTTGGTAAGATTGTCGGCCAACCTGACTTTCGCCCCCTTGTTCTCCAGGGCTCTTCTAAGAATCCTCAGACTGTTGGTGTCTTTATCAACCAACAAGACATATACCCCACTTAAACTGATTTCACTACTTTTGTTTGACATTGGCGAATGGTTGCTGAGAGAAGAGATTGAAATATTGTAAACTCAATATTTAACCCAACTTAAATGATGTGAGGATGTTTTATCAAGGAAAAGCAGATAGGGATGCCGTTTTCCGGCTTCTTCGAAAAACGGCTATCAAGAGAGGTCATAAACGTTTAGCGGATCGTAAATGTCACCTGGCTCGTGGATTGATTACCAACGTTGTCAATTGCCCTGATATTAATCGTGTATTTTGTTCTTCTACTGAATGAAAGTGGATTTTTATACTTAATTTCCTTGCCCCGGTTGATTCTATAATAAATATCCCTGATGCCTGATTGCTTGTCGGTTGCTGCCAGGTAAAGCAAAGACCTCAGCGGATAAACATTATCCGCCGGAACCGTTGCATTCACGCTAAAATGATGGAAAATCTCGGGTGGACGTTCATCAACAAACATTGTGACTTTATTTTGCTTGTTTTTGTTGTTCACATTGTCCGTTGCATGAAATGCCACTATTTGCTCACCTTCGGTTGGAAGCGTAAAAGGCCTGGAATAGTTGACCGGTTTGTCATTATCTGTTGCAGGACCGATTTGGTATCCTTTTGTCTTGACTCCTGAAAGGTTATCGGTTGTCAACAGAGAAATTCTGGTTGATAAGCGGACATAATGCGTTTTTCTGCTGAAGTAATGCTCTCCTTTAAACTTCGGAGTGACCTTGGGAGGAGAAACGTCAACAATAACAGTCTTTTCCACTTTTCTACTGGCGTTCAAAACCATATCACTGGCCGCATAAGAAAAACTAAACCTTCCATTCTTTTTTGGAAAACCAAACGGGGAAGTGTAGGTTCTGGCGATATTGTTGGGAAAATAATAGCGGATTCTTCTGACACCTGCTTTGTTGTCGGTAGCTGTCAACTCAACAGTTGTAAAACCGGAGACAAACATGTTTTTTCCCCGGGAATATTGGTCTCCCAGTAACGAAAAAGAAACCGAAGGTGGAACTTTGTCCAGGTAGAATGAAAATGTTTTGTTTTTTTCTGCGTTATTGACTTTATCCGTTGCAGCGTAAACAACCGAATGGGTTCCGGCCTTCAATCCGTCCATTGTCAGTAGTTTGTTTTTAAAGGTCGCTCTTATTCCTTTAAATCGATAACGAATGGATTTTACTCCCGCTTTCGGATCCTCACTCAAAAGCTGTATTTTTGATTTGGGAGATACGATGTCTTCTCCACCCAAAACAACATGACCGCCTAAAACCTTATGCCTGGAAACCGGCGGAGTGAAATCCAATGAATATAAACGGAGCCTTTCTCGAGATTTGTTACCTACATTGTCGACAGAATAGAATTTCAATGCATAATCCTGCTCCTGACTCAACACGATCGGTTGATTGTATGAGGTAAACAAATCGGAATTAAGGGCGGTAAAGCTACCGGAAACTCCTGAATCAGCATCTGTGGCTTTTAATGTGATTGTCACCGGTTTGCCATAAACATTAACATTTTTATTATAGACCCAGGGAGCTTTTGTAACTGAAACTTTAATCCGGGGTGGTTTTCCATCATCATAGACATAAAAAATATGATCTTCTTTATTCTTTTGGGGAATGCGGTGATCCGCCGGGTGTTGGATGGTATGCCTGCCATGACCTTCAAAATGAAAAGGAAGGACTTGTTTACCTCTTGGTGTTGATTGGCTTCTAAGAATCACATCCTGACCCGTGCCGTCCGGTGCATTGGTTAAGCGTAGATAAAGTGGTGTTTTACTTTTTATATAAATTTTTCCACTTTTCGAGACGTAAATCGGTTTCGGTGTTGTTTGCCGGTCTTGCGCAAAGCCTAACATCGGTATAATCAATCCGATTGATATACATAACAGTCTCATTATCACTTTCATTTGACCTCTCCTTTTCAGTTTTTCTGATCAATTGAGTTCTAAAATTATGCAGGATTTTTCGATATCTTTATTTAACCGGATTCAGGGACTTGCATGAACACGTCATTCGGGCTTGGAAAATGCTATAATGCTGGTTATTCTCGATTACTCCTCAAGATTCGAGAATTCTGCCGACATTTTTAAGAGTTCAGGAAGTAACTCGAACCTCCAAGTTTTCTATCAAAATTTAATCGAATTTAAAAGCAAATCAAACATGTACTCTACTGTAGGTTAAAATCACTATTGTTTGCAATAACAAAAGAAAAATGTTGGTATTGACGAGTTATCTGTTGTTGTTGATGACTAAGCTAACGCATTGATATAATAAACTAGGTTTGAAAAAGCTTTTCAGAATTGTGATTGACTCAATCAATATAGTGTGAGGATAAAAGTCAGGTATTCTACCCGGGGAGTCTTGATATCTAAAAGGGGAAGACTTAAGTAAAGTTATGAAAAGGTGAAGGGGGGCGAAGGGGCGAATCACATTTGATTCCGTGATTCGCTAAAGTTTAACTTAAACTTCCATAAGTTCTTTTTCTTTTTCCACCATCAGTTCATCAACAGATTTTACGTACTTGTCCGTCAGTTCCTGAACCTTGTCCATTTGCTGTTTCTGCTCATCCTGGGAGATTTCCTTGTCTTTTTCCATCTTCTTTAGCAGGTCATTGCCTTCCCGCCTGACGTTACGGATCGGAATTTTGGCATTTTCACCAATCTTTTTGATCTGTTTAACCATCTCCTTTCGCCTCTCCTCAGTGAGAGGAGGAATAGGCAGCCGGATGATGTTTCCGTCGTTTTGCGGTGTCAGGCCCAGATCAGCTTTTTGAACTGCCTTTTCTATTTCACTCAACATCTTCTTCTCCCAAGGTGAAATAGTGATCATTTGCGGATCAGGGACGGAAAGGTTACCTACCTGGTTAATAGGAGTGGGTGTGCCATAATAATCCACCATCACGTTGTCCAAAATAGCTGGATTAGCCCGACCCGTGCGCACTTTTTGAAATTCTTTTTTAAGAACTTCAATGGCGTTTTTCATTTTTCTTTCTAAATCATTGAATAGCTTTTCCATAACACTATAAGTTTGGTTGAATTTAAGAAATTAAAGCGGATGAGAATCCGAATAGGACATTAATTAATGTTACATCCAAGAAGGTCTTTTTACATAAACTCTGCGAGAGACAACCTTTTTGTCAACAATAATGCTGTTTGGATATGCATTTTGACCATGGTTTTCTCATACGATATATATGATTGCGCTAATTTTTTCAATAACATCCGGACAACAGCAACATATTGACTTCTGGCCGGCAATAGGCCTGTAAGTCATCGCTAATCCAATATATCTATGCCAGGAAGTAGATTGAGTCAACTCAAAACCGAGCGTTTTTAATGTGTGTTTACATAGACCCACCAATTGTTTACACTCTCTTCTATCCAACTGTTAAATAAACCTCTTACCGCTTGATTTATAGGCAGGGATTTTACAGATAAGGAACATCCTATTTCAATTTTCTATTGAAACTATTTCTCCAAGGAGACTTTTATGAAAGGCTTTTTTTTCGGATTGACCGCCGGGC
>JANQLH010000066.1 GCA_028280735.1 SAR324 cluster bacterium
CCCATCTCATTTCACCACCAGTTTTGTGGATTGGCTGTCCAATGAATCCCGTGCTAGCAGAATTCTCAAAACCCAATGAAACAAACGTCCCCAAAGGAAACAAAATCTCAAATACCCCTAATACTTAACGTGCCGTCACTCCTTGGTCAAGCAGGAACTTTAGCCGAGGAGTATTAAAGATTTTCCGGGATATCCGGCAACCGTTCTTTATTGATAGTTTGTGTTGTCCCTTCGGGATTTGAATACCTTGGTCCTGAATACCAACGGTTAAAACTGCCGGCTGCTAAGGCCCCACTCCTTCCGGGTTTAATTGAATAGTCAACCATCCTTCAAAACTGTTAGTTGATGATAACCAATTTAAGCTTGGAAGCAGATTGTTCATCATTGATAGATTGGAGGCTTTGTCATAAAAGAGCGCTTTCCTGAACTCCCTAGGAACGGAGTGTAGTAGCCCGCAGATGTTTTAGTTCTTTACTTGTTTTGGTCCGTCTCTCAATTTTCATAAATATACTTCCTATCACGGATAGCAGCTAAGTAGACTGTTCATTGTTTTTTTTCGCAAAAAACGAATACAAAAAAGACCATAGTAAGTCACTCATTTTGGGTTCTGTCTCAGCATTGCTTTGCCTAACAGTATGAATTTTATTCCGGTTTTCTTAGGTTATCGGTTATCAGCTATCAGTTTACGGATCAATTACTTAAGCTCGGAAAGGGGTTGATAATCAATCGAGCTATTCAAGAGCAGCTTGGCGCTCCGAGGTTCAGTGCTTTCAGCATTCAGCGATCAGCTACTCAGCCGGCTTTTGCTTGTCTTGGTCATGCCTTAAGCAGAACGCTGAAAGTTACAGAGCCGGTATCGTTCGCCGTTTCAGCAATCCAATCTCGTCAGCTCGGCATTGGCGGCAATGCCGCATCTGCTCTACGTAAACTTTGCAGTTGTCCTGCATTTCCTGACATTCTTTCCTGGTCGGCGGAGTAATATGTGCAAACTTTGCTTGATTGATTAACGGCATAATATTCATGACATAGCCGTTCATCTCTTTGACCTTTTTAGCGATATCGATGATATGATGTTCATTAATGCCGGGGATGTAAACGGTATTGACCTTTACAAACATCCCGTTCGCCGTTGCTTGCCGAATACCTTCCAGTTGTTGCTTAACCAGGATTTCAGCACCTTCAAGCCCTTTGTAAACCTTACCTTGGTAAAGGATTCCATCACAGATTTTTACTTGAATTTCCGGTTGAATTGCGTTTATTGTGACTGTCAATGTACCGATACCAAGGTCGACCAGTTCGGGCATTTTGTCCGGCAGCAACAAGCCGTTGGTACTCATGCATAAAGTTAAATGTGGAAATGAACGTTTAATTCGTTCCATGGTGATGAATGTTTCGTCGTTTGCCAGCGGATCACCCGGACCGGATATGCCTACAACCTTGATGTTCGGACTGTTCTGCAATACCTCCCTGGTTTTCTCCAATGCCTCATCCGGTGTGAGCAATCTGCTGGTCACTCCCGGGCGACTTTCATTTACGCAATCAAATTTCCTATCGCAAAAATTGCAGTGTATGTTGCACTTCTTGGCAACGGCCAGATGCATTCTGCCAAATCTATGACGTGCTTTTTTATCATAACAGGGATGTTCGGAAACTTTGCGAAAGTGAGAAGCCTCGGATTTTTTTCGACAATCGTTCTGAAGCGGTTTGTTGCTGATTGATTCTTGCATTTTTTACTTGACAAGGTTTTTTGACAATATTGCTTATTTAGTAGCTACCTTGGGCATATCGCGGCAGATTATCTCTGTAATAGCTAATAAAACTGCATATTTTTGGAATACTGATTACAGACATCTTGCCTGGCTCAAAAATAAAAATAGATTATGAAAGGATTGATTACATAAAAATTCAAGGTTGAAAACCTGTGGTACACTGGGGTCATCAACAGCATCTTTAAAGGAATGATGATGACCTTAGAATCGATTAATATCAATGAGACACTGGAAAACGCCAAGCATTACTTAAAAGAAGAGCCCGGATTATCACCGGTATTCGTTGCCAGTATGGAGTTCATCCTGTTGGTGGTCAAGCTGCTTGTTGACAGGTTAGTGCATAATAGTAAGAACAGCAGTAAAGCGCTATCCAGTGATCCACATAGGGAAAAGAGGGCGTATCGCCATGGCGGTTTTCCAGTTTAGTTTTTACTTGAACTCAAACCACTAATCTTCATCGTGGAAGACTAATTAAAGCAGAAAATAGAGATCGCTGTTTGCACGTTTAGCGAAATCATAGTGGAAATCCAGGTTTTGCAACCAACTATAAGGTCTGAATATTTATCTTGGACTGCGATGAATAGTGGAGGCTGGCCTGCCTTAGTTTTTTCATGTTTTCTGCAAATCGATTTGTTAATACAGATACTTCATCGCTGGAAAAATTTGTAAGATACGGAATTGCTAATTCCGGAACGTTTGTATTTTCATAGAGTTTAGCTAGTTCATCAAAAAACTCATCTAAGGGTATCTGCGTTGGTAACACTGGATGAAACAAATCAAAAAAAGAATAATCCTTGGTAATAAGTGTATGTTTCACATTTTCGAAGTATTCAGTACCGGGAAGTGGTGTCATGACGGAAAACTGGGGAAAAGGCAATTTCAGTCGAAGAACTTCTTTCCTTAAATAATCGAAATCACTTGGTATGTAATCGGGCTTAACGATAAATGAAGGATAGATAATAATATCAAGCTCTTTTAATATTCTGATCGCTTCTTCATGGGTTTTAAGATCAACCTTTTTATTAACATCTTTCAACTCATCATCCCTGACAAATTCGAATCCTACAACAAGGCCAAATAAACCTATCTCCTTCCACCTGCGAAACAGCTCCGGGTTCCTCACAACTGAGTCGCTCCTGCCATAAGAAAAGTACCGTTTTTTAATACCAGCTGCCTGGATTTTATCAGCTAGTGTCATCATCCGTTTTGGTTTTAAGAAGGATTCATCCTCTGCGAAAAAGATATACTCTTCTTTTATACTTTTCAGTTCATTTACAATACTTTCAGGTTTCCTGGTTATATATTTACCTTTTGCGACTTTCCACAATGCACAGAATTTACAGCGATGTGCACATCCTTTGGAGGTTCGGATTGATACCACAGAATCAGCCCATGCAAGGCGATAATTTTTTCGATATTTTTCCGTTAAATGCCGTGCCGGAAAAGGAAGTGAGTCTAAGTCTTTTACCAGCTCCGGTTGTCGAATCACTTCAGCTCCGTCTTCCATAAATGCAATTCCTGCAAGGTCGTTAAAAGATTTACCCGACTTGAAACGATTGACGATATCCCGGAAGATAAACACCCCTTCTCCAAGCACAACCACTCCCACATCTTTGATCAAAAAATCTTTTGGGACAACGCTGGCATGATGACCACCAGCTACAGTCAGTATCTTGGAATTAAATGCCTTAACCTGGCTAAATAGATTTTTTACATTGTTGACATCTTCCGTATAAGCCGTAATGCCGACTATTTCAGGATTAAATTCATTCAAGGTTTGCTTTAAGTTATGATCAAAACGCATGTCTAGAATTCTAACGTCATTATCTTTATCTACACCAGCAGCAACATATTCGAGGGCTAAAGGACCCAAATAAGTTCCAACGGGATCAAACTTGATGGAATTATCAGGTGGTTGTATCAGAAGAATCCTTGCCCTCTGGCCATTTCTTTGTTGGTTAATTATTTTAAATTGAGGCGATACCAATGGCTGTTCCGGACTTTCTGAATCAACCCTCAATGTTAATGATGATTCTACTGTTCCACCAGAAAGCTTTTGTATGCGGCTTGACAGCAGAGTGGCAGTTTCCTTCATAAGTAATTCTGCTATTTTGCCAACACTCCGACTTTTCCAATCCTCCAATTCAGTATCTTTAACCCATTGATTAAATGCACCCATGGCTGATCCACAATAGATTTGATAATCCACTTTTCGATTGTTATCTCCGCTGATCGCAAAATCAAAGCATTGATCCAAATACCATTTAAAAACCAATGCCATTTTTTTCTTTGGATTACCGGAAAGAGAATGCTTTTCCTCTTCATTTAGCGACATAGCCTCTAAAACGGAACTAAAGTTTTGCCGAAAGACTTTTTCCTGAAGATAGGTTACCGTTTTATCGTCTAATGTTTCCAGGGAATCAAAAAACTTGTAAATCTCCAGAAGCTTATTAGCCCGAGCAGGGAAAAACACTCCCTTTTTTACAACCTGTACTTTTGCATCCAGCTCAAACAAGTGACTTGCGGGAACATAGGCGGTATCCTGAACACCCACTTTTTGCAAAATATCTTTCACAGTTTCACTGGTACTTGCTTCTCTGGTGCACTGGTTTATTGAACCGGTTTGAATAAAGTCAGCACCGAGCATGAAAGCCGCCGCCGCTGATTCAGGTGTTCCGATACCTCCGGCAGCTCCAACTCGAACAAACCAAGGATTCTGATATTGCTTTATTTTTCTATCCCTTAACAATTGTATCGTTGGGAGCAAGGCGTAAGGCGACCCTAAATCAGTAGCGCCTCCTGAATCGGCTTTAACACAAATATCATCCACCATGGGAATCGTCCGGGATAATTGCGCCTCATGTTGCGTTATTAAATTTTGTTCTAGTAACCCCTGGACAAGGCTCCCGGGGGGAGGTGAAAGAAACTGGTCAGCAAGCTCGGGACGAGAGACTTTTGCCATAATCTTGTTTGGAACGACTGCACTCCCTGTTTCGCCCTCAAGTAAACCTTTAAGACGATACCTGACCAGGGCCGGTGTTATTTGCAAATAATTGGAAACTTCAAGGTTCCTTACCTTCTTGGATAAAAAGAGATCTATCAACTTCTCTTCCGCACCCGTATTTTGAGGATCAAACAAGTTAAATCCGTATGGTTGCCCAGCCGGTAAACTATTCTGAATATAGTCAATTGCCTCACTGATTGTTGGCAGCGGTAACCCACGTGTGCCATAGAAACCCAACAGTCCGCCTTTAGCGAGAGCAACAACCCATTCTTTAGATGAAATTCCTTTGCCCATTCCACCGGCAACATAATTATATTTTACGTTGTAATCACTGCGAAAAGCCTTGCTTCCAAGAGCTTCCGCCTTGACTACTCTATTGTATGAACTATTTGGCGAGTTAGAATCTTGTCTCATATTATCATCTCTTAAAACGGAATCATTCATTTCATCGTCCCCTGATAAAAAGTGTTACTCTCCTTAAAACGGCAGAAGGGAATGGTGTGTCTGTGAGAGTGAATCTTGATCCGGATGGTAAAACCTTTTACCCTCTTGATAGGTTGAGGACTTCACTCGGACCACACGATCAAAAGGGTGATTGCTCTGAAAGACTCCACGCTGGAAGCCTAATTCCTGAGCCGCTCATTTTTGCGGGTTGGAAGTAATCTCTTGATGCCTCTCATACAGATCGTTGAGTACATTTTTAAAATATGCCGGATAATAATGATGGTTTTGGCAAAATTGCCGATTTCAAATGTGCCTGCAACTTCTTCCAGCAATTTTGGAATGTCCAGTTGCTGGGGGCATTGAGAAACGCACTCCCCACATTCGGTGCATTGGGATGCCAGTGATGGTTGATTATCCACCGTACCGGTCATCCAGCCGAAATACATAATAAAAGCCATATGATCGCCAAACATGTGCAATCGATTGTAAAGATCAAAACTCAGGGGAATGTTCACGTCACTTTGACAGGGCATGCAGTAATTACAGGTGTTACAGGGGATTTTCATTAAGTCGCGATAAGTGCTTGCGACCTTTTGGACTGTTTCCAGTTCGTTTGTTGTCAGCGATTCAGGATGGGCTTCCGAGGCAATGTTGATGTTTTCATTGATTTGAGCATCATCGTTCATTCCCGATAACACGACTGTGATTTCCGGTCGATTCCATACCCATCTTAAAGCCCATTCTGCCGGGGAGCGTTTTGTTTCGGCGGTATCCCAGATATCTTGTATCTTTTTGGGTAAGGTACCGGAGAGGCTACCACCTCGCAGCGGTGACATGACAACAACTCCAATTCCTTTAGCAGCAGCATATTCCAGTCCTTCCGTTCCCGCTTGATAGTCTTCATCCATATAATTGTATTGAATCTGACAAATTTCCCAATCGAAGTCGTCGATAATTGCCTTAAATTCATCCAATGGTGCATGGGATGAGAATCCAAAATGGACGATCTTGCCTTCTTTTTTTGCTTGTTTTGCAAAGTCGGCAATTCCCAGTTCTGAGAGCCTTTGCCAGGAAGACAGATGGACATTATGAATCAAGTAATAATCGATGCGATCTGTTTTTAGCTTTTTCAATTGCAGGTTTAAGATTCGATTCATGTCTTCTCTTGTTTTCACTTTCCAGTGAGGCATCTTGGTCGCTATTTTGACGCGTTCCCGGTAGCCATCAGACAGAGCTCTACCCACAAAGGGTTCACTGTCTCCCATATGATAATCCCATCCTGTATCAACATAATTCACGCCTTTTTCGATAGCATGTCTCAACTGATCAATTGCCGTATCATAGTCGATCGGTCCCGTACCAAGTGGTCCGCTTTTTTGTGGCATGCGCATACAACCAAAGCCGAGAATGGAAAGCTCATCACCTGTTTTTTTCATTTTTCTGTACAACATGTTATCTCCTTTTTAATCTGTCTGGTCTGTCAAGAGAAGCATCTTAAACCTTATGGTGCGGATGCATCGATAAAAATGAGCGTTGTTTGGCAAACAACAGATTTGAAATCAGCCTGCTTTCTCGGATTTTTGTCCCAAAATGCAAATGCCGGTTTCGTATTTACTGATCTGTTTTGTGTAGCTCCGTAGATTGACAAATCCCGCCTGCTCCATCATGGTGTTCAGTTCTTGCTCAGTGTACAGATTAAACACGCCTGTATTGGCAAATTTCAATTGGGACAGTTCGTGTTTGGGAGCAATATAAATGGCTGCATACCCATTTGGTTTAATTATGCGCCACATATACTTCAGGCTTTCAACGGGATCGGAAAAAAAGTAGATCACTTCGATACTAAGAACCTTGTCAAACGAGTTTTCTGCGTATGTCACGTTATGAAGGTCGTTGTTTTGCAGGTCAATCTGCCCTTTTTTTATGGCTGCTTTGTTTCGTTTACAAGCCGCTTTAAACATCACTTCCGAAACATCAACACCTGCGATTTTTCCATCCTTAACTATTTGTGACAGTTTTTTAATCGCTTTTCCGGGGCCAAAGCCAACTTCCAGAACATGATCATCAGGCTGGAGTTTCAACAGTGATATCACCCATTCCACCATGGGTTGGTTTTTTCGACTGTGGTAGATCTCAAACAACCGACCTAGAAAACCGGTTGGTGCTTGAAATTGTTTAGCTGATTTTCGAGGGTCCATATTATAAATGGTGATGAACAGAAACATGACAATAATGGCGTTAAACACGTTGAATATTTTTTTAAAAATCATTTTTTTCCTTTTATTTTAATTGGTTACCAGTTTGGGGTTGACAGCTTGAATCCATTAAACGAAAGCGAACGGATTCAAGACTCTAATCCTGTAAAAACATTTGATAACGCTTTGTTAAAAGATCAGCGGCTTCTGTCATGAGTTTGATGCCAATTTCATCCACATGACGGTTCCGCCAGTCTTCAAGAGATGTATCCTTGATCCATTGGTTAAAGGAGCCTAGCGCCGGTCCACAGTGAACCTGAAAGTCGATTTTGTTTTTTTCTATCCCGTTTTTTGCCAGTTGCGTGGCATAACTGAAATACCATCTGAAGATGAACGCCATTTTTCTTTTAGGATTACGTTCCGCCTTGTCAATTTCCTCTTTCGGGAAAAAGTCTTTTACATCCTGGTAGATCTGTTCAAAGGTTCGTTTAAAGTATTTATCCTGTAGCTGTTTCCTGGTTTTTTCATCGATCTCATCCAGGGATTCAAATTGACAATAAAGATCATAAAGCTTGTTGGCGCGTGACGGAAACAAAACACCTTTTTTCAGCACCTGAACCTTGGCTCCTATTTCGAACATATCTCCTGCCGGGGCGATATCCGTATCCTGGACATTGATATCCTGCAACATATCTTTTACTATATCACTGATTCCTGCTTCCGCTGTACACTGGTTGATAGAGCCGGTGAGAATAAAATCAGCCCCTAAAATGAAAGCTGCCGCAGCCGCTTCCGGTGTACCAATACCACCTGCAGCACCAACCCTGATTTTTTTGGAATAGTTGTATTTTTGCATCATGTTATCGCGAAGCTTTATGATGGCGGGAACCAAAGCG